>PLHF01000101.1 GCA_003138855.1 Acidimicrobiaceae bacterium
GGTGCGGTCGGCCCGACGCCGGGACCGTGGGTCTGCCTGATTACCAGTCGCAGGCGATGTACTTCGATTCGAGGTACTCGAGCATGCCCTCGTGGCCGCCCTCCCGCCCGAGCCCGCTCTGCTTGGTCCCACCGAAGGGCGCCGCAGGGTCTGAGATGAGCCCGCGGTTGAGTCCGACCATGCCGCTGTCGAGCGCCTCGGAGACACGCAGGCCCCGTCCGAGGTCGCTCGTGTAGAGGTAGGAGACGAGGCCGTGGACGCTGTCGTTGGCCATCTCGATGACCTCGGCCTCGGTGTCGAAGCTGACGATCGGGGCGACCGGGCCGAAGATCTCCGTGCCGAGGATCTCCGCCGACGGCCCGACCCCGGTGAGCACCGTCGCCGGGTAGAACCATCCGGGTCCCTCGGGCACCTCGCCTCCGACGGCCGCCTCGGCTCCCTCTGCGAGTGCGCCCGATACGAGCTCGGCCACCTTGTCGCGACTCGAGGAGTTGACGAGCGGCCCGAGCTGGACGCCGTCGCCGAGGCCGGGGCCCACCTTCAGCCCGGACATCTCATGGGCGAGACGCTGCGAGAACTCTTCGGCGATCCCTCGTTGGACGTAGAACCGGTTGGCCGAGGTGCATGCTTCGCCGCCGTTGCGCATCTTCGC
This sequence comes from Acidimicrobiaceae bacterium, assembly GCA_003138855.1. Classification (GTDB taxonomy): domain Bacteria; phylum Actinomycetota; class Acidimicrobiia; order Acidimicrobiales; family RAAP-2; genus Bog-756. The sequence goes on from PLHF01000101.1 coordinate 653, forward strand.
CAGCATTGCCCCGGCGACCGCCGCGTCGAGGTCGGCGTCGTCGAACACGAGGAAGGGGGCATTGCCGCCCAGCTCCATCGAGCAGTTCACGACGTTGTCGGCAGCGGAACGCAGCAACTCCTGACCCACCTCGGTCGAGCCGGTGAACGAGAGCTTGCGGACCCGGGGGTCGGCGAGGAGCGTCCCGACGAACTTCGACGAGCGGTTCGAGGGGACCACGTTGACGACGCCGCCAGGGACCCCTGCCTGCTCGAGGACTTGTGCGATGGCGAGGGCGGTGAGCGGTGTTTCGGACGCAGGCTTGCACACGACGGTGCAGCCTGCGGCGAGGGCTGGTCCGATCTTGCGGGTCAGCATGGCCGCCGGGAAGTTCCACGGGGTGACGAGTGCGGCAACACCGATGGGCTGGCGGAGGACGAGGATCTTGTGCGCCCCCGACGGTGCGACGGTGATCTCACCGGTGTTGCGGACCGCTTCTTCGGCGTACCAGCGGAAGAATTCCGCGGCGTAGGTGATCTCACCGCGTGCGTCGGGGAGCGCCTTGCCGTTCTCGAGCACGACCAGCTGGGCGAGCTCCTCGTGCCGCTCGGTCATGATCTCGAATGCCCGGCGGAGGACCTCGGCGCGGGCGCGCGGGGGAGTGGCCGACCAGGCGGGCAGCGCCGCCGCGGCAGCGTCGACCGCCAGCGCGGCGTCGTCCCGCGTGCCGTTGGCGACGCTGGTTAGCGTCTCGCCGGTGGAGGGGTCGGCGACGGCGATGAGCGAGCCGTCCGAGGAGGAACGCCATTCGCCGCCGATGTAGCAGCCGGTCGGCAGATTGCCTGCGATGGCGGCAAAAGCGTCGGCGTGCACCGTGTCGGTACGGCCAGGGGCTGACTCTGTCGTCATGCGCACGACCTCCTTACCCTCTCGATGGCGCGTTCTGGCGACGGTAGCGCGGCGCCCTCAGGGGTGTCCACAACGGGCTCGGTGACCATGGGCCCGCTCAGGGCGCCGATGGCGGGGGAGGGTCGGAGGTGGCGGCCGACGACGCGATCGGTGTGCCACTGTCCTCCGGGACGAGCGTGGGGGTCGATCGGTTCAGGGTCTCCCCTCTGAAGAACGAGGGGCTTCCGAACCGCATGAGGATCATGGCCGTGAAACCGACCAGCGCCGATACCAGGGCGATGAGGAAGACCCCGCCCACATCGGAGTGCGGCGGGAACGGAAGGTGCCACGAGGTGAAGCTCTGGGCCTGGACGTTGTCGTAGTTCCAGTCCTCCCAGAGGCTCCACCCCATGGCGAAGTAGAGCATCACTCCTCCGAGCAAAGGGAGGATTCCCTTCATCCACAGGTCACGTCTACTGCGGCGGAGCACCCTCCGGTAGTACCAGGCGCAGGTGAAGCCGGTGAGACCGTAGTAGAAGGCGATCCACACCCCGATGGCGGTGACCGCGTCGGGGATGAGGTTGCCCCCGGCGAAGTGATTGAACGCCACGTACAGCACGATCGAGATGCCTCCCATCGTCACCGTCGACACCGTTGGCGTCAGGTAGCGCCTGTGCATCCGTCCGAAGGCATCTGGGATGGCTTTGTACACGGCCATCGACAGCGTGGTCCGCGCCGTGGGCAGGATGGTGGTCTGGGTGGAGGCGGTCGCCGAGGTCAGCACCATCAAGATGAGCAGTTTGGCGGCGACCGAACCGAGCGTCGAGTGGCCGAACACCGCGGTACCCAGGCTCGAGAAGACATCGCTGTAGTTGGCGGGGTTCGCCAGCCCGATGCCCGTCTTGCCGACACCGGCAAAAGCCTGGGCTCCCAGGGTGACGATGAAGTAGGTGATGAGCAACAAGACGGTGGAGATGATGGCGCCAAGCCCCGGGTTCCGCGTGCGATCGGCGGTCTCCTCGTTGATCGACACCGCGGTGTCCCAACCCCAGTAGATGAAGAGCATGAGGATGAGACCGGCGATGACCTTCGAGAGCGAGGGGCCGTGGAACGGGTTGAACCAGTTCCAGTTCGGAGTGAGATGGGTCGAGGGCGCTGTTCCGATCGCGACTCGTACGAGGGCCACGATGGCAAACACCAGGAGGATGACGACCTCAACCGAGAGGAGGACGCGTTGGATGGCAGCCGAGATCTCGATACCCCGGTAGCACACGTAGGTCAGGAGCGCGATGAAGAGCACGCCGACGAGGAGCACCCACTCGCTGGTCGGGTTCTGCCCGATGCCCTTGGCGTTGAAGAGCAGGAAGCCGTACTGTCCGGTCACTTGGGCCAGGCTCGCCATCACCAATATGTCCGAGGCGACGATGCCCCAGCCCCCCATCCAGCCCACCCAGGGTCCGAAAGTCCGTGTCCCCCAGGTGAAGGTGGTCCCGCAGTCGGGGTCCGCCTTGTTGAGCTCGCTGTAGCCGATGGAGACGAAGAGCATGGGGATGAAGGCGAGCACCACGACCAACGGCGACAGGACGCCGACCGCCACCACAATCAGGCCGAGGGTGGCCGCCAGGCTGTAGGCGGGGGCGGTGGACGCGACCCCGATCACGATGTTGGAGACCAGGCTCAACGCGTCGGACTTGAGCCCCTTCTCTTTCGGTGCCTCGGCCGGCCCGTCCGCGTTCGTCGTGTTGAGAGTCATGTCAGATCGGGCTCTCGTCGAGCATGGCGTCAGCCACCTTGACGAAGCCGGAGATGTTGGCACCCGCCACGTAGTCGCCCGGCCGGTCATGCTCCTCGGCCGTCTGGCGGACCGTGTCGTGGATCCGCCGCATGATCGCCTGCAGACGTCCGTCGACCTCCTCCTTGGACCACTGGACGAGCTGCATGCCCTGAGCCATCTCCAGCCCGGACACCGCCACCCCGCCGGCGTTCGCCGCCTTGCTCGGTGCGTAGAGAACGCCGGCGGCGGTGAGGCGATCGACGCCCCCGGAGACCGTCGGCATGTTGGCCCCTTCTGCCACGAGCATCACCCCGCCTTTCACCAGGTTGTCGGCGTCCTTCGCACTGATCTCGTCCTGCGTGGCGCTGGGGAACGCGCACTGCGCGGGCACGCACCAGAGGGGGTTCTCGTCGCCTCCCTTGGCGGGGTGGTAGGTCGCATGCTCGAACTCCTCCGCGTACTCGCGGATCCGACCCCGGCGTTCGTTCTTGAGGCGCTTGACCCATTCGAGCTTCTCGCGGTCGATGCCGTCGGGATCATGGATGAACCCGTCGGAGTCGGAGAGGGTGACGGCGTGGGCACCGAGGTCGAGGAGCTTCTCCACGGTGAACTGGGCGACGTTCCCGCTGCCCGAGACGAGGCATGTCTTGCCTCCGAGGACGTCGTCCCTGGTGGCCAGCATCTCCCGTGCGAAGTACACGACCCCGTATCCGGTGGCCTCCTGGCGAATCTGCGAGCCGCCCCACTTGATCCCCTTGCCGGTGATGGCGCCTACGAACCGCTTGGCGATGCGCTTGTACTGGCCGAAGAGGTAGCCGATCTCACGCTCACCCACGCCGATGTCCCCGGCGGGCACATCGGTGAACTCCCCGATGTAGGGGTAGAGTTCTGTCATGAAGGACTGGCAGAACCGGCGGATCTCCGACTCGCTCCGCCCCTTCGGGTCGAAGTCCGAGCCGCCCTTGGCCCCACCCATCGGCAGGGTGGTCAGCGAATTCTTGAACGTCTGCTCGAAGGCCAGGAACTTCAACAGGCCTGCGTTCACGGTGGGATGGAAGCGCAGCCCTCCCTTGTAGGGGCCGATAGAGCTGCTCATCTGGACGCGGAATCCCCGGTTGACGTGGATCTCCCCGTCGTCATCCACCCAGTTGACGCCGAAGCTGATCACCCGGTCGGGCTCCACCAGCCGTTCGAGGATCTTGTCCTGCATGTACCGTGGACGCTGGACGAGCACAGATTCGAGCGATCTGGTCACCTCGCGGACCGCCTGGTGGAAGTCGGCCTCGCCCGGGTTGTTGGCTTCGACCTTGGCCAGGACCTCGCCCAGGTGCTCCCTTGCCCGGGTCGTTGCCTGTCGGGGCCGCGAGGTTCCGGGGGTCATCTGCACATCTTCGGATGCGCGGCGGAGAAACGGCAGAGTCGAAAGTCCCGAAGGTGCCCTCCCGGCGTTCCCACCCGGCGACGGTGCGCGGACCTGGCCCCCTGGAGCGGCCCCGGGGGATGGGACCTTCGGCACTGGTCGCGCCCGCCACCGGGTGTGGATACTGTGGAGGAGAGCGGTGCAGCTCCGGCTCCCCGGGGCGGCTGGGATCGACGGAGGCAATCATGCGGGTACTGGTCATCGGAGCAGGGGGCGTGGGCAGCGCCGTCGCCAAGACGGCGGCAAAATGGGATCTCTTCGAGCACGTCGGAGTGGCGGACTATGACGTGAGGCGAGCACAGCAGGCGGTCGCCGGTCACGGTGACCGGTTCGCTGCCTACCAGCTTGATGCGGGTGACGAGCGTGCCGTCGAGGGTCTGATCCGGAGCGAACGTGCGGACGCGGTCCTCAACGCCCTCGACCCCCGCTTCGTGATGCCGGTCTTCCGGGCTGCGTTCGCCGCCGGAGTGACGTATCTCGACATGGCCATGTCGCTGTCTCATCCGCATCCGACGGAGCCGTACCGGCTGCCCGGGGTCAAGCTCGGGGACGAGCAGTTCGCNNATGGAGGACCAGTGGAAGGAGCGCGGTCTGCTGGCCCTTTGTGGCATCGGTGTGGAGCCGGGGCTCTCCGACGTGTTCGCCCGCTATGCGGCGGACAACCTCTTCTCGTCCATCGACGAGATCGGCGTCCGTGACGGTGCGAACCTGGTCGTCGAGGGCTACGAGTTCGCCCCGTCGTTCTCCATCTGGACCACGATCGAGGAGTGCCTGAACCCGCCGATCATCTGGGAGCGGGGCAAGGACTGGTTCACGACGGAGCCCTTCAGCGAGCCGGAGACGTTCACATTCCCGGCCGGCATCGGGCCGGTCGAGTGCGTCAACGTGGAGCACGAGGAGGTGCTGCTCATCCCCCGCTGGGTCGATGCGCAGCGGGTGACCTTCAAGTACGGGCTGGGCGACGAGTTCATCGGCGTGCTCTCCACCCTGCACAAGCTGGGGCTCGACTCGACCACCCCGATCCGCGTCGGCAACGTCGAGGTCTCCCCGCGGGACGTGGTCGCCGGGTGCCTGCCCGACCCGGCCCAGCTCGGGGATCGGATGTCCGGGTTGACCTGTGCCGGCACCTGGGTCACCGGCACCGGCAAGGACGGCAGCCCCCGCGAGGTGTACCTCCACCACGTGGTCGACAACGCCTGGTGCATGTCCGAGTTCGACTCCCAGGCCGTGGTCTGGCAGACCGCCATGAACCCGATTGTCGCCCTCGAGCTTCTCGGCTCGGGCGCCTGGTCCGGTCAGGGCGTCCTGGGGCCCGAAGCCCTGCCGGCGGACCCCTTCCTCGACCTGGTCAACAGCCACGGGGCCCCTTGGGGCCTGGACGAGCGCACGCCCGCCAAGGCCTGACGGTCATCCCGGCCGCACAGGGCCATAGCCGACGATCCAACCGGAGCCGAGGCGACGATGAGGCTCCCGACTGCTCGATGAAAGGAGCACTCCCCATGGCCAAGGTGCAGCTGAAGAACTTCATCGACGGTGCCTCGCTCGAGGCGACGGGCGGCCAGACCTATGAGCTCGTCGACCCGGTGACCGGCGAGCCGTACGCCGATGCCCCACGCTCCCAGCCCCAGGATGTGGACCGGGCGCTCCGGGCCGCACAGGATGCATTCGACACGTGGTCGAGGACGACCCCCTCCCAGCGGAGCCGGGCGGTGCTCAAGTTCGCCGACGCCCTCGAGGCCCGGGCGGACGAGCTGGTCGACATCGAGTGCCGCAACACGGGCAAGCCGCGGGCCCTGACCACCTCCGAGGAGATCCCGCCGACCCTCGACCAGATCCGCTTCTTCGCCGGTGCGTGCCGGCTCCTCGAGGGCCGGGCCGCCGGCGAGTACATGGAGGGGTTCACCTCGTTCGTCCGCCGCGAGCCGATCGGCGTCTGCGCCCAGATCACACCGTGGAACTACCCGATGATGATGGCGGTGTGGAAGTTCGCCCCGGCGATCGCCGCCGGCAACACCGTCGTCCTCAAGCCGGCGCACACCACGCCGGCGAGCACGCTGTTCCTGGCCGAGGTGGCCGCCGAGTTCTTCCCACCCGGTGTGTTCAACGTGGTCTGCGGCCTCAATCACGAGATGGGGGCGGCACTGCTCGAAAGCCCGATCCCCCGCATGGTCTCCATCACCGGGAGCGTCCGCGCCGGGCGTGAGATCGCCAGGGCGGCAGCGGAGGACCTCAAGCGGGTGCATCTCGAACTGGGCGGCAAGGCCCCGGTCATCGTCTTCGACGACGCCGACGTGGAGTCGACCGCAGAGGGGATCGCGGTGGCCGGGTACTTCAACGCAGGCCAGGACTGCACCGCGGCCACCCGGGTGCTGGCGGGTCCCCGGATTCACGACGACCTGGTCTCCGCTCTCACCGAGGCGGCACGTCGCCGTAAGCTCGGCGGGTCGGACGATGCCGACGTGGACGTCGGCCCGCTCAACAGTGCCGTGCAGCTCGAACGGGTGAGCGGCTTCTGCGAACGCCTCCCGGACCACGCCGAGATCCAGACGGGCGGGCAGCGCTTCGGCGATCGGGGGTTCTTCTACGAGCCCACAGTGGTCACCGGCCTCGCTCAGGACGACGAGATCATCCAGGAGGAGGTCTTCGGCCCTGTCGTCACGGTGCAGCGCTTCGTCGACGAGGACGAGGCGGTCAAGTGGGCGAACGACGTGGAGTTCGGGCTGGCATCCTCGGTGTGGACCAGGGACCACGCGCGGGCGATGCGGGTGTCGGCGCGCCTCGACTTCGGCTGCGTGTGGATCAACACCCACATCCCGCTCGTCGCCGAGATGCCACACGGCGGCTTCAAGCACTCCGGGTACGGGAAGGACCTGTCCGTCTACGGCCTCGAGGACTACACGCGGATCAAGCACGTGATGAGCGCTACTGGTCAGTAGCAGCGGCGCCGCCCGGAGCCGGGCGATCCACCTTCCTGGAGAGCCGTAGGTGTCGTGTTCGCTAGTCCGTTCCCCCGGCCCCGCCCGACAGCGCCGGGCGCAGGAGATCGCGGACAGACACCATCCCGACCACGTGACCCTGGTCGTCGAGCACCGGTAGGTGGCGGATGGCGCCGTCGAGCATCTGGTACGCGGCGTCGGCGAGCGTGTCCCCCACCCGCGCCGCGACTACATGCTTGACCATCGCGTCCTCGGCGGTGACGGCATCCAAATCCGCCCCCTGGGCGACGAGCGCCACGACATCGCGTTCGGAGATGATGCCCAGGGATCGTTGCTCGTCTCCGACGACCAGCGCGCCGACGTTCTCGACCCACATGGTGTGCGCCACTGCCCGCAGCGTCTCGTCGGAACGGGCGAACACCGGCTCCCGGTGCTCGAGGCTCCCGATCTTGTCCTGGAGATATGACGCCATCACGCCTCCTTCGGTCGTGAAGCCTGGTTCCGCTCCGCACACCAGCCGTGCACCTGCCTCCTAGACCTCACTATCAGTGTGATGCCGATGCCCGACCCCGCGACAGGGCCGAAGGTCACCTGCTCGTGGCATTCGTCGAAAGGAGCGACCAGGAACGTGCCACCGGCCGCCTCTCCGTTCATGTCGCTGTTGGACGTCGAAACATCAACCACACGTAGGGCCCGGCCTCGGGTGCCTGTGCCTCGGATCGGATTGCAAATCCGTGGCGCTCATACCAGGGCACGGTCCGGGGATTGCCGGTCACCAGAAAGCTCGGTTCGCCGAGGGCATCCACCCGGGCCAGGCCATCGGCAAGGAGGAGGCGCCCTACACCGGACCCGCGCCGGTCGGGGTCGACCGCAACCAGGTCGATGTACCAATGGGGCTCGGCGGGGCGGTGGTCTTCGACCCAGCTCCAGAATCGGATCTGGCGCTCGGGGCAGCCACCCCGCGCGGCGAGAGCCGGCTCCACGACGGCGTCGATGGCCTCATCGTCGTAGCCGGCACCTGGCGGGAGTCAACCGGCGGCGCCGGACCTGTCCCCGGTCACCCACAACCATCCTCGGCGCGCTAGCTGGCGGTTGCCTGGAGGAGCTCGAGGTGGATCAGCCCGGTGGGATCGTCGCACGCCAGACACCACCGTTCGATGGGATCTTCGGCGAACGCTCGGGCCAGGAGGCCGGCGACCGGGACGACCTCGTCGATCGAAGCCCTGCGCACACGGCGCGCCGTCGAACCCTCGGTTGGAGGTCCGCTGGCCGGGGTCATCCCGAGCGCCGCGCGTCAAGTACCGCCTCGGCCACGGCGACAACCTCCGTCGGTGTCCTGCCCGTGGTGTCGACCACCGTGGCCGATGCCCACGGGTCCATCGAGCGGGCCAACGCTTCCCTCACCTCAGGCGTCGCCTCGGAGATGTCGGCATGCCCCGCGAGCCGACGCACGATCCGTCGATCTGCTTCCTCCGGGGTCGTGACACAGTGCAGCTCGACGAGGTCGCTCGACGTCGCAACGGCCACGGCCCGAGCCAGATCTCGCCAGGCGGCGTCGACCCACGAGGCGTCGAGGACGACGGACTCGCCCAACCCGAGAGACCGCTCGGCCTTCCGGATCAGTTCCTCGTAGACGACCGTTGTCGCCGCAGGCTCGTAGCGTCCCTCGCCGTAGCCGGGACGCTGTTCGTCGGTGCTTCCACCGACCTCCCTGCGGATCTCGTCGGAACGGAGGACGCGCCAGTCCCGTGCCTCTCCGAGCCCGGCGGCAAGTGTGGACTTGCCCGTGCCGGGGAGCCCACCCACCAGTACCAGCGCCACCCGGGCCTGCCGAAGGTGGCTGAGCGCGACCTCGTGGAAGAGGGAGGCCGCCGTTCGTGCATCGCCTGTGCCCTGCTGCGAGCGGAGACAGCACACTTTGGCCCGGACGTACGCACGAGAGGCGCAGTAGAACTGCACGAGCGTGTCGGGGAACCGGTCACCGGCAAGCTCCTGGTAGTCGAGGAGGAAGCGGTCGGCCGCCTCGGGACGGCCGAGCCGCTCGAGATCCATGGCCAGAAACGCCACGTCGGCGCTGACATCGACGCAGCGCAACGCGTCCGAGAACTCGATGCAGTCGAGGATCCGGACCCCGTCGTCGAGGCAGAAGATGTCCTCGGCCTGCAGGTCCCCGTGGCCGTCGCACACACGACCCGAGGCGATCCGTTCGTCGAGCAATGGCCCACGGCCGTCGACCCAGCGGAGTGCAAGGGACCGGATCTCCTTGTCGACCCCTGCATCGAGGATCGATCCCAAAAAAGGCTCGGTCTCGGAGAAGTTCGCCTCCCAGCCGGCCCGCAGTGCCGGGCCGGTGGCCGCCGCCGAGATGTCTGCCGACCGGGCTGCCCGGCCATGGAATGCAGCCAGTGTCCCGGCCACCTGCCGGAGCCAAGCAGAGAGCTCATCCCCCTGCCGGGCGAGCGAAGCCAGCCGACGGCTGTCGGGCATGCGCCGCATGACGACCATGTGGTCGACTGGCTCCCCATCCATTCGCACTTCAGCCACGCCGAGGTAGACGTCGGGGGCCAATCGTCGATTGAGCGCCACTTCGAGGTGGCAGTCGGCTTCGCGGGCCTCGGGCCGGCGAAAATCGAGGAACTCGAAGTGGACGGGCTTCCGCAGCTTGTAGACCAGGTCACCGAGGAAGAAGAGTACGGAGACGTGTGTCTCGACAACCGCGGCCGGCTGTGTGGTCGCGGCATACCCCGGCACATCTGCGCGGCCCACGATGGATGTGCTCCGGCCGCGTCGCCGATCCCTACTCACGACTCCCAGCTTCGATGACGGGCCCGTCGAAGGCCAGAGTCGGAAGTCCCTGCCCGGCTCGGCGTCAGGCGGGCCCGCTGTCGCCGGCGTCGCTGTCGCCGGCTTCAGCTGTGGTCTCGGCCGCCGCGTGTGCCGGTGGCTTCGCGCGCAGGACCTGTGCTACCGAGCCTGCGGTCAGGGCGGCCGCACCCAGCACGGAGATCCGGGTCAACGACTTCGACAGGTGCGGGCCCAACCGCAGGCGTCCCGGCCCGGAGCCGATCAGCACGAGCGCCAAGGCAAGGTTGGTGAGGGGGAGCTCGAAGCCCCCCTTCTGTGCCATCGGTCCTTGCTTCCGGTGGACCGAGGTGGCGACGACCATGGCCCCGGCGATGGCCAACGGGCCCAGTGGGTCGGCGATGCCGGTGACCGTGAGGATCCCGCCGCCGAGCTCGCTCGCCCCCGCGAGCGTCGCCATTGCCTTCCCGGGCCGCAAGCCCAGCGCTTCGAACCCTGCCCCAGTGGCATCGAGGCCATGTCCGTCAAAGGCGCCGAACAGCTTCTGGGCTCCGTGCACGGAGAGATAGCCACCGAGCACGGCTCGGGTGGCGAGTAGGCCGACGTTGCCCATCTGGAACCTCCTGGTTGCGTGGCCACGAGAGGCCATCGCTGACAGCAAACAGCTTACGAAACAACAGTAACTATGTCCAAGTAAGCTAATGACCGTGACTCCTCTCGATGATGAAGAAGGGGTGTGCGGGGCCATCACCCAGGTCTTTTCTCTTCTGGGAAAGCGCTGGAGCGGTCTGATCATCGCGACCCTGCTCGATGGTCCCGCCCGCTTTTCCCGGATCGTCCGCCTCGTGCCCGGTGTGAGCGAGCGCATGATGTCCGAGCGCCTCAGCGAGCTTGCCGCCGCAGGCCTGGTCGCACGGGAGGTGCACGAGGGGCCGCCGGTCACCGTCCAGTACCGGCTGACCCCGCGGGGGGAGGCGCTTCGACCGGCGCTCGCGGAGCTCGAGCGCTGGGGAAGCGAGCAGCTGGTGGAGCCCGGCGCTACCCCGGCTGCCGTCGGTGCGGCTCGGAGTGGTCCCAGTCGGCGAGCAGGGCACGGAGCGCAGTGAGCAGGATGAGTGGCTGGTCGAGCATGGCGTGGTGGCCGGCCTCGGGGATCTCCACCACCGGCGTGACCCGACCCAGTTCGTCGTACATGGACCGCCCGATGTCGGCGGTCACCAGGCCGTGCTCGGACCGGAGGAGGGCCAGTCGGCACACCACTCGTGAGAGGTAGGGCAGAGCGATCCCGCGGATCCCACCGCCGAACTGGGCGAAGATCTCCCGGTCGAACTTCCACTGCCACCCACCGGCCACCGGCCGGAGCGAGCGCCGGGCGACATGGTCGATGACATAGTCGAGGTAGTGCTCCTGGGCGGGGACGGTGCGGAAGTGCTGCACGGCCTCCTCCTCGGTGGGGTAGACGCGGGGACGGCCGAACGCCTCTCGGAGCCGGTAGGCGCCGATCTCGGGGTCGGGTTCGGTCACCGGCGAGTCGCACACGATGGCCCCGCTCACCTGGTCACCATGGCGTGCCGCGGTGGCGATGGTGACGAACCCGCCCATGCTGTGACCGACGATGACCGGCGCCCCGGCGATCTGCCCGGCCGCGGCCACCGCCATCACCTCCTCGGTCCACAGCTCGAGCGAGTAGCGGTCACGGTGACCGCTGTCGCCGTGCCCGGACAGGTCGATGCAGAGCACGCGGAACTCGTCGCTGAACCGGGCGGCCACGTGCGTCCACCAGTGGGCGTGGGCGCCGCCGCCGTGAACGAAGACCAGGCCGCGCTCGCCGGGCCTGCCGCACGCCAGGGCGTGGATCGCGCACCCGTCCACCGCCACCTCGACGTCGTCCTGTCGGACGGCCAGTGCGCGACGGAACCACTCCGGGGCGTGGGTCAGCGGCCGATGCTCCTCCATCCCGAGATCAGAGCACATCGGGGGCACCCGAACGGAGTACAGGCCCTGTCGGTGCATGATGCGGGCGGCCCGACGGCTCGGCGAGCGGGACCTCATGGGCATGGTGGCGCACACCACGCCGGAGAGCGACGACCCGATCCCAAACTGTGGGGTGTGGCCGGTGCGGTCCCATGGCATGACCCGGAAGTTCCTCGACGACGTCTGGCGCTCGACCGCGTACATCGCACACAAGGGGTGGGAGACGCCGCCGTAATGGTCCTGGGGGTTCGAACTGGCGCCCGCAGTGCGCCTCATGCGGCCCACGCCGATGTACCGGCGCACCCACTTCCTGCCTCCCGAGTCTCGGCATCGAGCGGCACGAACGCCGCGCCCGCCTTGAGGATGCCGAGGAGGGCCACCACGGCGGCAAGTTCGTCCAGCTGTCGGTAGGTGAGCGAACGGGGGTGGTCTTCGACAGCAACAGCGTCAGGGCGTTCGGTCACCCGGTCGGCGAACACCTCGTGGATGGTCGCAGCGCGCTCGTACAGGGTCGCCGTGTCGTTCCAACCCGGCGGGGCGGCCTGTTCCGGCGTCTGCGGCTGTTCGAGGTCTGCGGTCATGATCAGTTGTGATTGCGGCCGATCCCGCCGGTCGACCGCGCCCAAGAGGGTATCCGGACTGGGGACCGGCACCGTCGACCACGTGCAACCCTCCGCAACAAGAGTCTGCCGGGCACGTTGCCCGCAGAGGTCGTGTCCACGACCCCCGGCTCGCCATCGGGGCGGGACTCCGTGGCGGCCGGGCGTGACTAGCGCGACGCGGCCCCCCGTGGTGCTAGAGAGGAGTCCGTGATCACGGTAGAACGGCACGGTCCGACCGCGGTCATCACCCTCGACCGCCCGGAAGCTCGGAACGCCCTGACCGGGGCCATGATCGTGGCCCTCGGTGACGCGTTGGCCGACTGCGATTCGGACCCCCAGGTGCGGGTCGCCATCCTCACGGGGAGGGATCCCGCGTTCTGCGCCGGTCTCGATCTCAACGATCTGGCCCGGACCTACGACGATGTGACCAACGCGCGTCCTGATCGCGGGACGAAGCGCCGGGGGCTGCTGCCCGACTCGACGACGCCCGTCATCGGTGCCGTCAACGGCCCGGCGGTCACCGGGGGGCTCGAGCTCGCCCTCGGGTGCGACTTCCTGATCGCCTCGCCCCGGGCCTCGTTTGCCGACACCCACGCCCGGGTCGGCGTGATGCCGGGCGGGGGGATGACGATCCGGCTCCCGCAGCTCATCGGCATCAATCGGGCCAGGCAGATGTCGTTGACCGGCAACTTCGTCGACGCCGCCACAGCGTGCGAGTGGGGGCTGGTCAACGAGGTGGTGCCCCACGAAGGGCTCATGGCGCGGGTACTGGAGCTCGCCGCCGCCGTCGGAGAGGCGGAGCCGGCGACGATCCGCGAGCTGCGTTCCATGTACGACTCGCTCGGAAACCGCTCCGACGACGAGGCCTACCTCGAAGAGGCACGGTGGTCCCGCCGCTGGATGACGGAGCGGTTCGACGCTGCTGCATTCCTGGCCGGCAAGGACCGGATCATCGAACGGGGCTCCTCTCAGCAGTGACGCGGCAGGCCCTCACGCACCGAACTTGGACGTGGTAAGCCCGTGACGGGGCAGCCCCCGGAGGGCGCAGGCGCCGGAAACGGGCCGGCGGTGCCCCGCCCGGCGCACGTCGGCCGCCGTCTACGTGTGGTCCGGCGTGATCCCGGCACCCTTCAGCATCCGCCGGATGTCGATGACCATCTGCTCGTTGATGTCGTGCTTGCGGGGGGCGTCGAACGTCTCGGTCTCGTCCCCCAGGGTCACCTTGAAGCGACCGTCGTGGACCTCGTCCACGACGGCCACGCTCTCCAGCAGCGACAGCACGTCGTGCCACTGGATGTTGTGGCTCAACGGGTGTCCGAAGATCTTCTCCAGGGTGACCCGGTGGTGCCCGTCGAGCTTGATGTCCTCTGTCACGTGGTCCTCCTCGACCTCTCTGGCTGATCCGGAGCTCCTTGGCGAACCGGCCCCATGGCGGCTCGCCGATGGGGCCGGACACTGCTCCGATCGGCGTCCGCAACGTACCCTAGTGCCACGCGTCATCCTGGGGTCTGCGTGGGTCGTCCACGCCGCACCGGGCGCGAGCTCAACGTCGACAACGAGGCACCCGACTGGGCGGCCCGATTCTGGCGATCAACCCGCTGGCACCCGAATGAGCGAAGTTCGGCCCGGTGCCAGGGCTGAACCGACCGGTCCGGTTACAGTCGGCGGCCGGTCGGGGCGAAGGGTTTCCCAGTGGACGTGCGGGTCGCGGGCCGGGACGACGATGTTCTCGACCACGTTCCCGATCTCGAACGGCAGCTCCGTCATCGACTGCACACACGGGGCGACGATGGGCCGGCCAGATCCGGGCCACGGGCACACCGGCAGAAGTCCGGTGGTCACCGTCTGGCCGAAGAGGTCGGTGAAGGGCGCAGTGGACTGATAGCAGACCGCCAACGGAACCCACCGCGACCCGGCCGCGTTGGAGTTGGCGAAGGTGATCGTGACGTCGGTGCTGCCGCTCACTGGGTCAGCGCGTTTCGTCCACTGCGTGCAACCGCGGTTGAGGGCGCCCAGGGTGTGGAGGTAGAGCGGGGGACTCCGTGCCTGCCGGCTCACGCCATGGTGGCGACGATCTCCTCGATGATCCCGATGGTGGTGTCGGGATGGAGGAGGGCCAGTCGCGCCACCGGTTCCCCCTCCCAGGTCGTGGGCACGACGAAGCCGATCTGGTCCTCGAGCAGCCGGGACGACCACTGCTCGTACTGTGCCCGGTCCCACCCGGTCCGCCGGAAGAGCACCACCGACAGCTCGGGACGGCGGACGAGTTCGAGGTACGGCGTGCGCTCGATGAGGTCGGCGGTCTCCAGGGCGACGGCCAGCACGGTCTCCACGGCGTCGCTGTAGGCATCGGTCCCGTGCACGGCCAGCGAGAACCACAAGGGCAGCCCGCGGGCACGCCGGGTCAGGTGGTAGGCGTAGTCACTGGGATTCCACTCCTCGGGGGCGTCACGGTGGAGGACATCGAGATACGAGGCGTCCTGGGTGTGGATCGCCTTGGCCAGGTGGGGCTCCCGGTAGAGCAGGGCCGCGCAGTCGAAGGGGGCGAAGAGCCACTTGTGGGGGTCGACCACGAAGGAGTCTGCCATCTCGATGCCATCGAAGCGCTTCCGGACCGAGGGAGCGAAGAGCGCCCCGCAGCCGTATGCACCATCGACGTGGAACCACAGGGACCGCTCATGGGCCACCTCGCCCACACCGGCTAGGTCGTCGATGATCCCCGCATTGGTGGTTCCCCCGGTGGCGACCACGCCGACGACGTCGTCGCCTCTCGGGTGGCGCTCCAGCGTCGCCCGGAGCCCGGCCCCGGTCAACCGGTGGTCCTGGCAGGGCACGAGGAGGGCCTCGACGGCCAGTACCCTCAGCGCCTTGCCCACGGAGGAGTGGGCCTCCTCGCTGATGGCGATGAGCGGTTGGCGGGGGGCGCGGTCACCCATCCGGTGGGAGGCCGTGTCCCGGGCCACCATCAAGGCGGACAGGTTGCCTGCCGAGCCCCCGGCGACGAAGCACCCACCCGATCCGTCGGGCAGGCCGGCCAGGTCGGCCAGCACCTTGAGGGCCTGGTTCTCGGCCGCGACAGCACCGGCTGCCTCCATCCACGACGTCCCCTGGAGCGACGAGCACGCCACGATCATGTCGAACAGCAGGGCGGCTTTGGTCGGCGCGGCAGGGATGAACGAGAGGAATCGAGGGCTGTCGCACGACACCACGGCAGTGGCCAGCTCGAAATCGAAGATCTCCAGAATCCGACGGGGGTCGGTCCCGTGGGGGTTGATGAGCCCGCGGAGGCTGGCTTCCAGGGACGAGGCCTGGGCTCCGCCGAAGTCGAGGGGCACCGGATCGAGAGCGAGGCGCCATTTGCAGTA
Organism: Acidimicrobiaceae bacterium; assembly: GCA_003138855.1. GTDB lineage: Bacteria > Actinomycetota > Acidimicrobiia > Acidimicrobiales > RAAP-2 > Bog-756. The sequence goes on from PLHF01000101.1 coordinate 16,393, forward strand.
GTCGAGGATCAGGTCGGTCAGTTGTTCGTCGTAGACGAACATGGGGTTGCGCATGACGGTCCCTTCCGGTGGGTCGCCCCATGATCGCAGAGATGCTGCGCCATCCTTCCGGTCCGGCGGCGCAGGTCAGGAGGTTGCGGGGCACCCCGCTGCCGCACGGTGGACGGAAACGGTACCGTCGGCCTCGTCGGTGAACCGGGCCTCCGAGCAGGTCGACCATCGACCGGTGCACCCCGGTCCCACCAGGCGGCACTGCGCGTCCAATAACGATGAACGGCCGAGGTGGAACCGGCCACCGGGGGGTCCCCGGGGCCGAGGTGCCGGGGGCAACCCGCGATCAGGATCAGGCGGTGGGCCACAGCGTGAGTTGTGGCTCTTCCAGGGCGATTAGCTGGTGGTAGCCCGGGAGCTGTGCCATCGGGGTGTCGAGATACACCTTCGCCTCGGGGGGCTGGGCAAACCGCCCGTGGCTCCATCGGATCTCGACATGCCCGGCCACGGTCCGGGTGAGGCCGTCCTGCCTGGTCCGGTAGGCGCATCTCCAGTCGACCCGGGGCTGGCCGACGCTGGCGGGAACCACGGTGAAATCCTCCAGTTCGAACTCGTCCCGCCAGTCCCACGGGCCGGCGATCCGGAATCTGGCCGGTGCGCCGGTGCGCCGGTCGTTGCCGAGCACGAAGTAGGGGGCGCTGCCGATGCGCAACAGGCGCCACAGCATGGTCTCGCGGGCGATGCCCGTCGACTCCAACTGCGTGTTCCACCTATGGGCGGAGGCCAGGCTGACGGCACGGCAGAGTTCCGCATAGGCCGACCGCGACGGCCCGACCGGATACGACCGACCTGCCAGGGCGGTCCGCAGGCTGCAGAGCTGTCCGCGGCTGCACGCGGAGGGAGTCGAGGGGAACCCGGTGAGCCCGGTCGCCGCCACGCAGGCCCGGTAGAGCGTGGAGAGTTCCACGGGCGCAACCGTCTCGTACCAATCGCTCCGCTCCCAGGTCCCCGTCGTCGCCAGCAAGCCGTCGAACAGGCGGGCCGGGGAGGCGTTGGCCAGGATGTCGGACTCGTACTTGCAGCTGATCAGGTAGACGTGGTCGATCCGGAGGTCGATGGGTGCGACCTCGTCGCCGGGGGGTCTGCGTCCCCCGGTCCACTCGATGGCGAGGGGAGACCGGCCCCGCAGGCCATCGGGAGCCTCGAGGAAGGAGCGTCCGTTGGCAAAGGCGCCGGCCAGCTCCGCAGCGAAGCGACCCGAGCCTACGATCGACTCGAGAAGGTCCCATGCGTCATCGGCGATCCGCAGCTCCTTCGGGCGCCGGGCCAGCGCGGAGATCGGATCGGGGAACGGGAGCGTGCCGAGTGCGGTGCCGAGCTCCGTGATGGTCGTGCGGTCATCGGACATGTCGTCGGCTGTGGTCTCGTCCGGTCATGCGCGGGGTCGATCACCTGCTCCATACGCTCGGAGGCGGTCCATGCCGCCGGGATCGAGCAGTTCGAGGACGTCGTGGACGGGAGTGTGGGCGTCGTCCGCCTGCACGGCCCGGAGGGCCTTGCCTCCGGCGCTTCTGGCCGCAGGGAGGTCGGTCGACAGCAGGACCAGTGGGCCCAGGTCGTCGCGGGACGGATCCCGGTTGCGGGCCTCGTGGAGGACGCTCGCCTTGCCCAGTGCCTTCCACAGCACGTCCGCTCGGCGGAGGCCGGGCCGGGTGGTGGAGAAGGCACCCGAAAGCTCGAAAAGCCACAACCCTCCCTTCGCGTCCCTGGCCCGGAAGTCCACACTCAGGCCCAGATCGCCGTAGGCGACATTGCGCTCGATGTGCTCGAACCCGCCGGAAACGAGGGCCTCGAGCGCCACTTCGCGCGCCTTGCGCCCGAGGCTGACGGAGTACTCCTCCGGTGTGCCCTCGACAGCCGGGGCCGACGACCGACCGGCCGGAACGGTCACCCTCCTGGCGCTCCCGGCCGAGTCGACCGGAACGGAGCGCTCCTCGGCGATCCGGCGCTCCGCCAGGGCCACGTACTCCTCATCGGTGTCGAATCCGACGTAGTGGCGTTCGGTCCGAACCGAGGCGACAGCCGTCGAGCCCGATCCCATGAACGGGTCCATGACCAGGTCCCCCCGGTAGGTGTAGAGCTCGATGAGACGACGCGGTAGCTCCACGGGGAAGGGTGCCGGGTGGCCGACCCGGGTGGCCGACTCGGTCGGGATGTCCCAGAGGTCGATGGTCGCATCGACGAACTCGTCCATGGTCATCGTCCCCTCGCTGGGAAGGCCCTGGGCCGACCGCTCGAGGGGGGTGAGGGCGCGGTCGAACCGGCCTTTGGAGGCGACGACGATCCGCTCGGAGACATCACGGAGTACCGGGTTGCCTGGACGTTGGTACGTTCCCCAGGCGCACGAGCCGCCGGCAGCGTGGCTCTTCTGCCAGATGATCTCCCCGCGCAGGAGGTACCCCAGTCGTTCGAGCAGGTCGATGACGTCCCGTGCCAGTGAGCGGTAGGGCTTTCGACCCAGGTTGGCCACGTTGACGGCGATCCTCCCGCCCGGTTCGAGCTTGTCGAAGCACTGGCCGAAGACGTCGTGGAGCATGCCGAGGTAGGCGGCGTAGTCGGCCGGAACGTGCCCGACACCGAGCACTGCCTCGTACTCCTTGCCGGCGAAGTACGGCGGCGACGTGACCACCAGGGCCACCGAGTTGTCGGCCACGGTCCCGCAGCGGTCCATCTCCCGGGCGTCGCCGACCCAGATCTCGTCGCGTGCGGCATGGGGGGCCACCCGGCTGTCGTCGGAGAGCCGGGGCGGGGTGAAGCGGGCATAGAACGAAGAGGCGTCGTGTGCCTCGCGACGGCCGACGCCGAATGCCGACGTGGTCGTCGGCCGCCGACGCGCCTCGGACCTGATCGGCTCCACGCTGCTCATAGCCGCACGATCGCCGCACGATCGGCGGTGGAGGAGAGCATCTGCGAGGCCGGCCTGGACACGTGGTGGATCATAGGAAACCGGTGTGACATCGAAGGTCCCTCCTCTGGCCAGGAGGCTACCGGGCGACTGCGCCCTCCTGGCGCATGGGCGCCACCGGCCTGCTCAACCCCCGTCGAGGTGTTCGCTGATCGATTCGCCGACCACGACGCAACGCGAGGACGACACACAGTTCACGGCGGTGAGCGGTTGGGGTGCGCCGACCACCGCCGCCTGCCTCCATGTTGCCCCGTTCGGACCGGTGAGCATCACGAGGCCCGCCTGGGCCGACGTGGCCACGGTGCTGCCCACGGCGACGCACGAGCCGGGCGCCGTGCACGAGACTCCCGTGAGGGAGGCGGCGATCGGGGTGACCGGTTGGCTCGACCACTCCGCCCCCCCGGAGGAGGTGGTCAGGACGATCCCGTGGCCGGTCCGGGTGCCGTTCAACGTGGTGTCGGTCGTCCCCACCACGGCGCAGGCGACTCCGGGCACCCCGAGCGGGGTCGCGTTGCCGCCGGTGGTCGACGTCCCTGTGCCCGGGGTCGGCAAGGTGCTGGTCGACGTCCCGGTGCCCGGGGTCGGCAAGGTGCTGGTCGTGCTCCCGTCGAGGCAGGAGACGCCGTCGAGGTTGCCGATTCCCGCCGGAACCGGCAGTGCCGTCCACGTCGCGCCACCGTCGAGGGTGACGTCGACCGCCCCGGCCACGTGGCTCAGGTCGACGGTGGTCCGGGCGGCGGCCCAACAGTGCTGGAAGTCCGTGCAGGAAATGGATGTGGCCCCCGAGACCGCAGCGGGCAGGGTGCCCTCTTGCAGCCACGGGGAGCTTGACCCCGGGGAGACCAGTGCCGCCACACCCCCCGGCACGGTGCCCAAGGCGGTGCAGCGCCCGTCGGCCAGGCAGGACACCGCGGTGACGTCCGACATCCCGGCCGGCACGGACTGCTGGGTCCAGGCCGCCCCGCCGTCGGAGGTGGTGATGATCGCTCCCAGCCCGTTGGAGCTCTGACTGGCCTGACCGACCGCAGTGCAGTGGCGGCGGTCGCTGCAGGCGATGCCCGAAAGGTAGCCGACGGCGGTGGGGATCGCCTGACTGGACCATGCGGCACCACCCGTGGTGGTGGTGATCACCGCCGCCCCGTTCGGCGCTCCGCCGACGCCGACAGTGGATCCGACCGCCCAGCATCGGGACGCGTCGACGCAGTCCAACGCCTGGAGCGAGTTGACCGGCACCGGGAGGGCCACTGCTGCGAAGGTGCCGAGCCAGGGCGATCCGGGGGCGATGGTGGCGGTGGTGGCGGTCGGGGAGGTTCCGCTCCCACACCCGCAGGCCAGCAGGGCCACAGCCGTCGCCGCCGCGACGCCAGGGTGCATGAGCCGGCGCGGCCGGTGTCGCCCAGCCGACCGAATGGCCGAGAGGCAGGTCGACGACGCGCCGCTCGGGGTGTCTCCGGGGATGCTCACAGATGCTCGTGCGGTCAGCGGACCTTGATGACGTCCGTCTTGGCCACCTTGTCGTGGAACCCCTGGCGCCGGTCGTCCCACAGGGGTGAGAGTGCGGCGACCACTGTGTAAAGGCCAGCGATCAGACCGATCACCGGGATCCAGGACACCAGGAGCCCGGGGTCGAGGACCAGGATACGGAGGCCCGCCCGCTGGGGACCGATCGCCCCACCGGTGCTCTCGTCCCGGACGGCAATGCCCAACACCATCTGGCCGACCGTCTGGCCCTTCTCGCTACCGTTCAGGAGGGCGAAGTAGGCGATGTCGACGAGGGCGAAGATGATGCCGAGCACGATGAGACTGGCCCCGAACCCGGTCGTGTAGACGCCGTTGTTGGAGACGGTCGTGCCCACCAGGATGGCGGCGAGGATGGCCTTGGGGACGTAGAGGATGATGCTGTCGAGGATGATGGCCACCAGCCGCTGCCACCAGTCGGCCAACGGTCGGCCCAGGCGGTCGACCGGTCCGGGCACATATCCGTAGGGAGCGCCCGCCGGTGGTTGTCCGTAAGGGGGAGAGCCCCATCCTGGTTGCTGCAAGGGGGGAGCCTGGGGCGGAGGGCCGGGGGGTGGGGGTGCCGGTGGAGCTGCAGACGGCGGGGTGGATCCCGTGGGGGCCGGGGGCGGCGGGAGTCCCGGGCCGGTTTGCCCCGGACTCTCGCGTGGTTGGTCGCCTTCGGAGGGCGGCGTCACGTCACTCATGGGGTACCCCGCATTCCTGTCGGTCCGGTGGCGGCTCGGTTTTGGCCGGCGGTCATCGTCCGGACTCTGCAGAGATCTTGCCACGTGGACCGCGTCCGGACGGGTGATGACCCTGGATCGGAGCGAGGTCCGTCTACCGTGACACAGTGGTGCCGGTCTCCCCTTCCCCAGTCTGGACCAGAGCGCGGAACCCGCCGCGTCAGCAGGCATGAACATCGTCGACCTGGTCATTCTGGTCGCGCTCGCCCTGGCCGCGTTCCAAGGGTTCCGGCTGGGAGGGGTGGTGCAGGTCCTGACTTTCGGTGGCTTCCTGGTCGGCCTCTACCTGGGCGCACTGCTGGCCTCGGTCACCGTCCGGTGGGCGCATGCCCAGTCGGCACGCACCGCGCTGGCACTAGTGACCATGGTGGGGGTGGCCATCCTCTGCGGGGCGGTCGGGCGGATCGTGGGAAACCTCGCCTTCGGGCGGGTCCATCGAGGCGTGCTTGGGCCGATCGACTCGGCGCTCGGGGTCCTGGTGACGGTGGCCGCCACGCTTCTGGCCGTGTGGTTGTTGGCCAATACCCTGGTCAACAGCTCGTCGCTCGCCCTCAACGCCTCGATCGCGCAGTCGAGGATCATCAGGTCGCTCGACGGGGTCCTGCCCGCTCCACCCTCTGTCTTCTCGCAGGTGCAGGGCTTCTTGTCCGCCGAGGGGTTCCCGCCGGTCTTCGCCCAGCTCGCCCCGGCCTCCGCCGGACCGGTGGCGCTGCCGGGCAACGCACAGCTGCAGCAGGCGGTCGCCCGGGCCGGAGCGTCCACCGTCAAGATCATCGGTGACGGCTGCGGGCAGATCCAAGAGGGCTCGGGGTTCGTCGTCGCCCCCGGACTAGTGGTGACCAATGCCCATGTCGTGGCCGGCATCGCCCACCCCTCGGTGGAGGATGGCAACGGCCTCCACGACACCACGGTGGTGTCCTTCGATTCTTCCTACGACCTGGCCGTGATGCGGGTGCCCGGCCTGACCGACCCGTCGCTGGTGCTCGATCCCAACGTGGTCCCCCGTGGGGTCGAGGCCGCAGTGCTCGGCTATCCGGGCGGCGGGCCCTTCACCGCCGATGCTGCTGGGGTGATGGCCGAATTCCAGGCCGAGGGCCGGAACATCTACGGGCAGGGACTGACCATCCGCGACGTCTACGAGATCCAGGCCGTGGTGCGTCCCGGCAATTCGGGCGGCCCATTGGTGGAGCCCGACGGCCAGGTGATCGGTGTCGTCTTCTCCCGGTCCACCACCAATGGGGACATCGGGTACGCCCTGACGTCGCCGGGCGTACTGACCCGGGTGTCCAGGGCGGCAGGAGCGACCGGTCCGGTGGGCACCGGGGCCTGTGCCCCCGGTTGAGACGCATCGCCCCGCCTCTCGGACTAGACATGGAACATGGCGCTCCTCATTGAGGATTACGGGATCATCGGCGACCTCCACACGGTCGCCCTGGTAGGGCGAGACGGGTCGATCGACTGGCTCTGCCTGCCCCGGTTCGACTCGGCGGCATGCTTCGCCAAGCTGCTGGGCGAGGAGGACCACGGGTCATGGAGGCTGGCCCCCAAAGGTGCACTGGGCGCGACGCATCGCCACTACCGGGGGGACACCCTCGTGCTCGAGTCGGAGTTCGTCACGGACGAGGGAACGGTCCGGGTGATCGACTGCATGCCGATCCGCCAGCGGCACCCCGAAGTGGTGCGCCTGGTGGAGGGCGTCCGGGGGAAGGTCGCCATGGAGATGAGCCTGACCATCAGGTTCGGCTACGGACAGGTCGTCCCCTGGGTCCGCAGGGTGGACGGCACCCTCACCGCCATCGCCGGCCCGGACGCGTTGTCGCTTTGGACCCCGGTCCACACCCGGGGCCAGGACATGTCCACGGTCGCCGAATTCACGGTGTCGGAAGGCCAGGCGATCCCGTTCTCGTTGTCGTGGTACCCGGCCAACGAGGCCCCGCCCCGGCCGGTCGCCGCGGAATTCGCCATCCGGGACACCGAGCTGTGGTGGAACGACTGGGCCGCCCAGTGCACCTACGAGGGCGAACACCGCGACGCCGTGGTCAGGTCGCTCATCACCCTCAAGGCGCTGACGTACGAGCCCACCGGCGGGATCGTTGCCGCACCGACCACGTCGCTCCCCGAGACGCTGGGTGGGGGGCGCAACTGGGACTATCGCTTCTGCTGGCTCCGTGACGCCACCTTGACCCTCGAGTCACTCATGCGGGGAGGCTTCTACCAAGAGGCCATGGCATGGCGGAGTTGGCTGCTGCGCGCCACCGCCGGCGATCCTTCGCAGATGCAGATCATGTACGGCGCGGCCGGCGAGCGTCGGCTCGACGAGTGGGAGGTCGACTGGCTCCCCGGATACGAGGGGTCGAGCCCGGTGCGCATCGGGAACGCGGCCTCGGGCCAGTTCCAGCTGGACGTCTACGGCGAAGTGATGTCGGCGCTCTACGAGTCCGCCCAGCAGGGCGATGAGAGCGACAGCCCGGCCTGGGAGCTGCAACGTTCCCTGATGGAGTTCGTGGAGACGAGTTGGCGCGAGCCCGACGACGGCATCTGGGAGGTACGCGGGCCCCGCCGCCACTTCACCCACTCGAAGGTGATGGCCTGGGTTGCCATCGACCGCGCCATCAAGACCATCGAGGAGTACGGCATGGACGGGCCGATCGACCGGTGGAAGGAGATCCGCACTGAGATCCACGAACAGGTCTGCGATCAGGGTTTCAACGCCGACAAGGGGTCGTTCACCCAGTACTACGGCTCCGACCAACTCGACGCCAGCCTCTTGATGATCCCGTTGATGGGGTTCCTGCCGGCCCACGACCCCCGGGTGCGAGGGACCATCGAAGCGGTGGAGCGCGAGCTTTTGGAGGGTGATTTCGTCCTCCGGTACCGGACGGCGGACACGGGCGACGTCGATGGGCTGACCGGTCGGGAGGGGGCGTTCCTGGCCTGCTCCTTCTGGCTGGCCGACTGTCTGTCGCTGCTGGGCCGCGACCGAGATGCCAAACAGTTGCTCGAGCGGCTCCTGGACCTGCGCAACGACCTCGGGCTGCTCTCCGAGGAGTACGACCCGGTGGCGGGCCGGTTGGTCGGCAACTTTCCCCAGGCGTTCTCGCACGTCTCCCTGGTCAACTCGGTCTCGAAGATAGGCGGCCACGAGAAGCCCACCGCCGACCACGTCGTGCAGGGACTGGCTCGGCGGGCCTACAGCCGGGACAGGAGCGCAAACGAGGCACCGCACCATATGGGTGGCTTCACGGCGCGCAGCTTGCTGACCAAACTGGCTGGTGGTGTAGATGCCGGCTCGCGGGGGAGCGCGTCACGGCTGATCAAGGCGGCGGTCACCACGCCACAAGGCCGGACCGGGTCCTCGACAAAGAAGGCGACGGCGAAGAAGGCGACGGCAACGAAGAAGGCGCCAACGCAGAAGGTGCCAGCGCAGAAGAAGGCGACGGCGAAGAAGACGACGCCAGCGCAGAAGACGGCCGCGGCGAAGAAGACGACGCCAGCGCAGAAGACGGCCGCGGCGAAGAAGACCACGCCAGCGCAGAAGGCGCCAGCAAAGAAGGCGCCGGCAAAGGCCGCCGCCAAGCGCGCGGCCGGGACGACCAAGGCCGTACGCAGGTGAGCCCGAGCGAGGGGAGTGCCGGGGGATGAGCGACACCCATCAGCGCGGACCGGGCACCGGGGCGTCGCACGAGGGCCATCCCCACGCCCACCCCTTCGACCCGGATGATCGTTCAGCCCCGGGCGCAGGAGTCGTGGTGGCCGACGGTGTCATCGAAATCGACACCAGGCTCGGGGGATGGGAGCGGGTCACCGCCGGCTACCTGATCGAGGGGGACGCCCCGGTGCTGGTGGAGACGGGGAGCCAGAGCTCGGTCCCGGCACTCCTGGCACAGCTCGAGAACATCGGCCTTGCTGCCGACGACCTGGCCGGCGTAGTGGTCACCCACATCCACCTCGATCATGCCGGAGGCGTCGGGGACGTCGCCCGGGCATTCCCCAAGGCGACGGTCTATGTCCACCCGAAGGGTGCCCGCCACCTCGCCGATCCGACCAGGCTGGTGGATTCGGCCGCCCGCGTCTACGGCCCGCTCCTCGACTCGCTCTACGGTCGGCTCGACCCCACGCCTTCCGAGCGGATCCATGTGCTGGAAGACGGCGAGATGGTCCGGGTAAGTGCGAACAGGTCCCTCGTCGCCATCGACTCCCCCGGCCACGCCAAGCACCACCTGGGGCTGCACGACTCGCTGAGCGGCGTGCTGTTCGCGGGCGATGCCGTGGGCGTGAAACTGCCGGATGCCGGCGTGCTGCGGCCGTCCACACCTCCCCCCGACTTCGACCTCACCTCGGCACTCCATTCGCTGCAGCGGTTCGCAGAGCGGCGCCCCACCGCCCTGGCCCTAGCCCACTACGGACTGCTCGCCGAACCACTCGACATCCTCGACGAGGCGGATGGGACGCTCCGGCACTGGGCCGACGTGGCCGAGTCGGCCTACCGGAAAGGCGAGGACATCGCCGCCGCCCTGGCCGCCGAGTTCGCCTCGGATCTGGACGGCGTCTCCGAGGAGCAGCGGGAGAAGCTCGAGGTGATGAACGGCGTGCACTCGAATGCAGCTGGCTTCCGGCGCTGGCTGTCGGTCCGCGACTCCGGGGACGGCCGGTCGACATCGACCGGGTGACGTTCGTCGGCGTGCGCCCTGGGGGACTCGAACCACCCAACCGTCGGATTAAGAATCCGCTGCTCTACCGTTGAGCTAAGGGCGCCCGGGCAGCATAAGCCGCGCACGGAGGCGGCGCACGTGGACCGCCGGCAACCTCGAGGGGGCCCGTGAATTCGGTCTGCCTAAGATGACGGCCCAGCAGAGCGAAGCAGTGGCCGAACGACGGGTACCCGAGGAAGAGGACGTCAGCGTGACAATCGAGGCCGACCCGAGTGGCGAGGAGTCAACAACTCAGTACCTCGATGCGCTGAGCGCGGAGCGTCGCAAGAAGCGGGAGGATCTGTCCGCACAGGGGATCGACCCCTATCCGTCGCGGTTCGACCGGACGGCGACGGCCGCCGAACTGCACACGCGCCACGGTGGGCTCGAGGCCGACCAGAGGACGGGGGAGACGGTCCGCATGGCAGGACGGCTGACCAGCATCCGGGGCCACGGGAAGCTTTCCTTTGCCACCCTCCACGACGTGACCGGCTCCGTGCAGCTGCTCATGCAGCAAGCGAACCTCTCCGATCAGGCGAAGGCGGTGCTGGCCGCGTTCGACCTCGGCGACTGGGTGGGTGCCGAGGGCGAGGCCGTCACCAGCCGGCGTGGCGAGCTGTCGGTCGATGTCAAGGAGCTGTATCTGCTGTCCAAGGCCCTCCGCCCGCTTCCCGACAAGTGGCACGGGCTGACCGAGACCGACACCCGCTACCGGCAACGGGAAGTGGACCTCCTGGCCAACCCGGAGAGCCGACGGGTGTTCGACATCCGGTTCCGGGCCATCGCCGCCATGCGGCGCCACATGGTGTCGGAGGACTTCATCGAGGTGGAGACGCCGATACTCCAGCCCCAGGCCGGCGGTGCTCTGGCCCGGCCGTTCTTCACCCACGCCCACGCCCTCGACATCGACCTCAGCTTGCGCATCGCTCCGGAGCTGTACCTCAAGCGTCTGGTGGTGGGTGGCTACGAGCGCGTCTTCGAGATCGCACGGAACTTCCGAAACGAGGGTGTCGACACCCGGCACAGTCCCGAGTTCACCGCACTCGAGGCGTATCGGGCCTTCGGTGATACCACCGAAGGGATGGAGCTCACCGAGCAGCTCGTCGTCCGGGCGGCCGAGTCGGCCATCGGCCGGATGACGGTCACCTTGGGCGAGCGGACCGTCGACCTGACGGCGCCCTGGCCCCGCAGGCAGCTCCTGGACATGCTCGAGGAAGTCGTCGGGCGCCGGCTCCACCCCACGGATCCGGTCGAAGAGGTGCGGTCGGTCTATCGCGAGCGCGGTGTGGAATTCCAGCCGGAGTGGGGCTCGGGGAAGCTGATCTTCGAGCTCTACGATGCGCTCCTCCTGCCCACCATCGTCAATCCGATGTTCATCTGCGGATTCCCCGTCGAGGTATCACCGCTGGCCCGTCACACGACCGACGACCCGACCATGGCCGACCGGTTCGAGTTGTGCATCGACGCCAAGGAGTTCGCCAACGGCTACAGCGAATTGAACATTCCCGAGGAACAGGAGGAGCGGTTCCAGGCGATGGCCGTGGCTGCCGCCAGGGGGGACCTCGAGGCGCACCCGTCCGACCTCGCCTTCGTGAGAGCCCTCGAGTACGGGCTTCCTCCGACGTCGGGGATCGGCTTGGGGGTCGACCGACTGATCATGCTGTTGGCCGAGGTCGAGGCCATCCGGGACGTCATCCTCTTCCCGATGATGCGGCCGGAGTCCTCAAGCTGACCAGGCTGCCCGTCGGGCCGGGGGCAGCCAGAGGAAGCCGACCCGGTGCCGGACGGGAAGGTCGCCGAATCGGGCCTCACACGCTGGAGCCATGAGCGGTGCTCACTACGAGCGCAGGAAGTGGGATTCGAACCCACGGTGCCTTGCGACACAACGGAATTCGAGCTGGACTGCGAGCCTCGCACGGTCTCCTGCCGGATCCCAGATCGTGCCGTCGAGTAGGGCACATGTGGTTGCACTTTCCCAGACCGTCTCAGCGATTCCGACGCATTCTCGCAGTTTGTGAGGGATGTAATGGCCGAGATAGCCCCGTGTCCTCGGCGGCGTACCCGGCGCGAAGCTCAATTGCCGACCCTCACGATGTGAGCCGGGTTTGGGGAAGCCTTCCCTCACAAAGGCGGACTCGGAGCACCGATCTGGTGGGCGCACCGCAATCGCAGCTGCCCCCCGATCCAACCCGGGCTCGGTGGCCGAGCTGTGCGCCAGAGAGGTCGATTCTGGATGACAGGTCTCGCGGTCGTTGGCTGCCCCTTGCCGATTCGGGCACGTGGTGGACGTGGCTGCCGTACGCGCCATGCTTTCAGGGTGATTGCTGTCCGTACATCTCGCGGTGAGGACAGTCCGGGACTTCAGGAGATCGAACGGCTGGCCGGAGAGCAGTTCCGAGCGGTGGGCTTGGACACCGTCGCGGATAATGAGCCAGCTTCGGTCGACGAGCTGGCGGAGTACGCGGCCCAAGGGCGGAGTTGGGTTGCAGTCGATGCCGCGGATCAGCCGGTGGGCTTCGTCCTTGTGGACGAAGTCGATGGGAACGCCCACGTCCAGGAGCTGAACGTCCGTCCCGATCATCAAGGCCAGGGCGTTGGACGCGCATTGCTCGACCGCGTGCGAGTGTGGGCTACCGAAACCGGTAGGTCGGCGATCTCCCTGACGACCTTCGCCGAGGTTCCTTGGAACCGACCTCATTACGAGCGCCTCGGCTTCAGGGTCTTTGCCGAGGGGGAGATCGGCCCCGAACTCCGCGCCGTTCGAGAGGTGGAGACGGCTCATGGCCTTGACCCTGCGATAAGGGTCTGCATGCGCCTGGACCTCGACGCTGGCCTGATGGAACGTCCGTGATCAATGGCTCTGTCCCGTTGGGTCCACCGCTGGGTGAGAGACGTGAATTGCTCCCGGACGAACCCGAGAGCCATGGTGACCTGATCGGATGCAGAATGGGTTGTGGTCCAAAGTGATGGGGAGCATCAATCGAACTCGGACGTCGATCCCCTCGGCCAGTGGCTCACCGGAGCCAAGCCGTGGATCGTGGCCCTGAGTGCAGCGGCGTTCGAGGCGCTCGACACGGAGACCCGTGGGGCCCTTCACGCCCAGGTGACCGCCGAGAAGCTCGTTTCCGCCGCGCTCCAAGCCCGCGAGTGGCAGTTCGGAAATCCAGGCCCGGTGCAGGTGATCGCCGAAGCATTCGCCGGGATCTTCAACACGTTCACTGCGCTGGCCGACGAGTACGTCGTCGTCGCCGAGTTCACGTCCGACGATGACCCCCCAGACTTGGACGGGAGGCTCGAAAGGGCCGTCTTGGCGCTGTATGAGGTGGAACATGCCGTCGAGCACGGCGAGGAATTCTTCAGGAAGAGCTACAACAACGAGCAAGAAGAGCAGTAGGCGACGGCTTCCCGCATTGCTCCCAGGGGTCACCACTGGGCCAACCGGTGGCTTCTGCAGTCGCCGGAGGCGCCCAGTGATATGCCCGATTCTTGGGATTCTGGTCTTTTTCCAGCATTGCAACCTGTCCGATAGTGTCGTGGAAAGGCGGTGCGCGCCATATCCGATCAGGGAAGTAAGGAGTCAGGCATGGAACTGATTGGCATCTTGGATGCGGCTCAAGAAGATGTCCTTCGTGAAGCGTTGGAAGCTCTTCGGCGTGCTCATCTCACGCACTACGAGGCGTTGGGGCCGGAGGAATCTCGTCGGCGCCTCGGTGACTTGTTCGCTCTCGTTCTCGAATGTCTGACACAGCGCACCCTGGTGCCTATCTCTCGGTTCGCCGATCTCGTCGCCGAGGAGCGCTTCAGTGCTGGGTTCGACATCGCAGAGGTGCTGACTGCTTTCAACGTGCTGGAGGAAGCGATCTGGCATGTGGTCATCTCCCGGCTTCCCGCCCAAGACCTGCTCGAGTCGGCGGGTTTGGTCGGCACTGTTCTTGGGGCGGGAAAGGATGCGCTGGCTCGCAGGTGGGTTTCCCTGGCGACCAAGCAACACGTCCCCTCACTCGATCTCAGTGCGCTCTTCGACGGTGCTGGCAACTGACGGTATCGACCGACTCGTACTACGAGTCGGTCAAATCGCCACTCACCAGACCGAAGATTCCGATGCCGATGAGCAACAATCTGAGCAAACCCGTAAGTGCTGGATGGCGCAGGGACCTCGCCAGCCGAGGAAGAACAATCGTTGGTTCAACCTTCTGCTTTAGGTCTCTTCAGTGCACGTCCACCGGTAGATCGACGGCAGGATGCCCTTCGCGAGGTTCCCCGATGCGCCGCACCGACCCGGCGATCGGGGGAAGGCAGCTAGCGGGCCAGGAATGGAAGCAACTCGGCGAGGAAAGCGTCCGGGCGCCTGGTGTGCACGTTGTGCCCGGCATTGATTGTCACCAGCACCGCATCGGGGATGCGGCCGGCGAGGGCAACGACCTGGTCTTGTGGAAGATGGCTGCCGGTTCCACCGGCAATGACCAGAGTGTGTGCGCAGATGAGGTTCAGGTCCTCCCACCATGCAGGGTCAGGGTGGTTCCGTTGTCGGACAACGGCGTCCAGTACCCGCCAGTCAAAAGGTAGCGGTACCGAAGGCTTGGTCGGCACCGCTCTCGGTGGCGTAGCAGGAAGAGGCGGTGGTGGTTCCTCCAGCACCAGGTGCCGGACCCGTTCTGGTTCGGCCTCCGCAACCAGGTATGCCACTGCTCCGCCGAGGGAGTGCCCGATCAAGCTCACCCCTTCGAGGTTGAGAGCGCGAAGAAATCCGAGCACGTCCGAGCGCATCAACTCCAGTGAGTAGTCCCCTGGCCGCGAACTGCCTCCGTGCCCACGCAGGTCAACTGCATACACCCGGTACCTGGGGACCAATGCCTCGACCACGACGCTCCAGCCGCTGCTGTCCTCGGCAAGAGCGTGGAGGAGTACAACCGGAGGGAGCCCGACTTCTCCTGCGACCGTATACGCCAACTCAATACCATTGACCTTGACGCTGGGCAGATCCCTCACCGTAGGGACGCTACGACGGTATTGGCGGTGCCGAGGGGCATTCCGCTTGTGCTTTGCTGCCACACCCAACCGGCATTGTCCGGGGGCAATCAGCTTGTCACTCGGCCAGGCCAGCGTGAAGGTCGCTGCCACCGACCCCAAGGGAACTGCGCAGTTCATCAACAGCGGCCTGCTGAGACTCGCCGGAAGCGACGGCAGACGCGCCGATGCCGGGTAATCCACTTGCAAGTGCCATGACGGGTTTGACTCTCCGTCACGGAGGACGACGAAAGGAACTGTACGCGCCTTCCGGCCGAGGTTGTGTTGGCGGATGTCGATGGCGACGATTTTCTCACGGCGCCAGCGGTGGAACAGGAGGTCACCGCCGGACGAGAGCCAGTGTCGCGACAGGTTGACGGAACTGAAGAGCATTGCCTGGCCGGCCCAGAGGGTGACCAGTCCGCAGAAGCCGATGATGAGCCCGACCTTCACGGCCTCGAAGGGCATCGAGGACAGATCACCGGTGACGAGCTTCGCGAGTGCGCCGACCCCCTGGCCGATTGCAAGGAGTGTGAGCGGTATGCCGATGGTCAGATCGATGATGCCGCACGTTCTCAATGTGTTGAATGCCTTGCGCGACTTGAGGGTGTAGATCGCTCTTTGCTCATTGAGTTGCACGCTTCGAGTTTCCCCCGGCAAGCCGTCGAAACACAGCAGTGTCCTAGCTCAGGAACCTGCCACTGCCCGCTATCAACGTGCCGCAGTGGGTCGCATACCCGGCTTTCGGGAACAGCCTTGGCAGCCTTTTCCCAGTGCGAGCACGGAGTGGCCCAACGCCGTCGTGGTATCGCCCGGATCGAGGGCAGAACCTCGACGAGGCTTCCTACCCGACGGTTGCGTTCAGGGCTCCCGTGATGTCGTTGATCGCCGCGCGCTCGGACTCGCTCACTTCTTCACCGTGCTCCCGGTGAGCAGCCGCGACCTTGTGGGCCAGCGTGACGATGAACCGGCGATATTCGTCGACCTCTACTGGCGTAGCCTTGCGCTCAAGGAGAGCGACTGAGTCACGCAGATGCTGCAGTCCGTGCTGCTTCAGCTCATCGGGAGAATGGTAGTGAGTGTGATCCCGCTCAGGTTTGGCCGCGACGATCTCATCCAGCAGTTCGCTTTCGCCGTGCTGCTGGCGCGCCTCTACATAGGCCTTGGCTATGGCGATGGTCTCGCGAAACGAACCCCCTCGTTGGGCCGTGACCACGATCATGCCGGCACTTGGTGGGGCTTCTAGGATGAGCTGCCATTCCTCAGTCGAAAAATCAGACTTCGTGGTCATCGACTGTCTCCGATCGTTTGGCACTCGCCGGTCCCGTTCGTCGCACACACCGTAGCGAATGGTGTCGCATAAGTGTGCCGTACTGCGGCACTCACGAGTCCTCACCGTTCCGGCGTCTAGTGACAGGCAAACGGACTATCAGGTAACAGAGAAGTGATTGATGATTCCGAGTTGACGCAGCGATTCTGCAAAACCTATCGTCCTCAACGCTGGCCGTCACAACGTCGGTGGCAGCAATGACATCCGGGTGGCCATTGCCCATGGCAACCGAAAGTCCTGCATCCCGGAGCATTGGGAGGTCGTTGGGCATGTCGCCGAAGGCGATCGACTCCTCCAGCCGAATACCCAGCCCGCCGATGGCTTGGCGGACTCCAGTCGCCCTATCCACTTGGGCTGGGGCGATGTCGAGCACCCCGAAGTCGCTCATCGTGAGTGTGAGATCCAACCCCTCGATGTGGGAGCGGATCGTCGAGGTAAGTACCGTCGGAGCCACGTCGGGACTGCAGAGGCTAGCTCTAGAGCTCTGGGCCGGCCGGGCAGTAAGTCGGGCTCCCTGACAACCAACCCCGACGCCGAGCCATCACGGGAGAACCCGCCAAGAGCATCTAACCGTTCTTCTCATCAAGCAAGCACCACGGTCCTAACCGCGCTACGGTCAGCAGACAGCAAGGGGGTTCACATGGCTGATGCAGGGAGAAGTGATCAAGACGAGGGTGCAGGCCGCGTCATCAACTCCGTAGCCAAGGCGGAGAAGAAGGCGATTGAGGCCGTCCGAGACTTCGTCGAGACGGTGAATCGGGCGTTCCCTGACATAGGTGAGGATGGCGGTCCTCGTCAGCAGATCATTGACTCAGCCTTCAAGATGACCGAGCAGCTTGTGGGTGCCTCGAACGAACTCGCGCACAGAGTCGTGAAGGTCGGGCACGTTGCGGCGACGCGAATACCGGGACGCAAGGCTGCTGCCCGCAAGAAGACCGCTGCACCGAAGGTCGCGGCCAAGAAGACACCTGCGCCGAAGGCCGCGGCCAAGAAGTCCGCTGCGCCGAAGGCCGCGGCCAAGAAGTCCGCTGCGCCGAAGGCCGCGGCCAAGAAGACCGCTACCCGCAAGATCGCCTCAAGGAAGGTGCTCAGCCCCGCCGAGCACTCTGTTCCGGACTCGGCACCTATGGCCAGCAATGAGCCATGACTGGACGAAGTACCGAGGGGAATGGAGGGGAGGGGAACGTGATGGCAGAGGATGCGTACGAGTCGTTGATCCGACGGACATACCAGGTCTTTGAGTCAGGGGACTCGGACCTCCTGGGGGTGGTCATGGCTGAGGACGTGGTTTGGCATGAGCCAGGGCGCAGCAGCCTCGCCGGTCACTACAAAGGCCCCGAGGCGATCAGCCCCAGGTGAACTGGCGGCGTGGCGTGTGTCGCTGCCGGACTTGGATCTGGTGGCGGAGCACGATGATCTCGACGTATTCTCGAGCCCGCTGAGCCGATGGACTCCCAGAAGATCGAGAGCGCTCCGGACGAGACGGAAGAGGAACGAGAGGGCCACGACCGGAGAGGCTTGCCGGAGGCATCGGGCCTGGTCGAGCCGGCGCTCGAACATGGGCACCCCATACATGGGTCTTGCCAGCCCGACCATGAAGGCCATCCTGTGTCGAGACCGGCATCGAGCCATCGCCGAGACGGTCTGGACCAACCTGGGCGGGGTCCCTGCGCTCCCAGGCCCAGACAGTGCTGGCTCGCGACTTCTTCCACGTCGATACGGTCCTGCATCGCCATCTCTGTGGCTTGTAGAGGAACGACAGACCATGGCCGGAGGGGCACGCCGAGGTATCGGGCCTGGTCAGGGCCTGGATCGATGTCTTGGTGCCCTCAATATATACTGGCAATCGTCATACCGACGGCAAGCTCCTCCGGTCGACAACAGGCGACCACCGAGCATCGCGTCAACGTCGCCGGTGACCACGCATCACGGCGACGGAACGGGGTGGGTCCATGCGAATAGCCGTGTGCGTCAAGCAGATTCCAAAGGAGCACGAGCGCATCGTGTTCGACCCAGAATCTTTGCGCGTCCGGCGCGATGGCAAGCTCATCATGGATGACTCCGACGCTTACGGTGTCGAGCTCGCGTTGCGACTCGTCGGCGAAGCCGGAGAGGGCGAGGTCATCGTCGTGTCGATGGCGCCACATGACGAGGAGACGGGGTTGCGACATGCGCTTGCGATGGGGGCAGCGCGCGCCGTTCTCGTCTCCGACGATGCCCTCGGTGGGTCTGATGCCCTCAGAACCGCTACCGTGCTCGCCGCAGTGGTCGCCCGGATCAAGCCGGATATCGTGATCGCAGGCACCGAGTCCACCGACGGCTACACGGGGACGATGCCGATCCAGCTTTCCGAGCTCCTCGGATGGCCGTCACTTGCGTTCTCGAGCTCCCTCGATCTCGTCGCGGGCGAGCTGCGAGCGCGCCGAGAGGCCGACGACGGAGTGTTCGAACTCTCTTGTCCACTTCCCGCGATCGCCACCGTAACGTCGGGATCCGTCGAGCCCCGCTATCCGTCCCTTCGGGGGATCATGGAGGCGCGGAGGAAGCCCATCGAGACCCTTCGGCTCTCCGATCTCGCTCTCAATGCTGCGGAGTTCGAGGCGGACGGGGCAAGCGAGGAGGTGCGGTCGATCGTTCCCGCGCAACAGCGCGCCGCTGGTGAGGTCATCGTCGATGACGGCACTGCCGAAGTACGGGTGCTTTCGCTGCTTTCCGAATGGAAGGCGATCTGAAATGAACATGGGATCGATCTGGGTCGTTGCAGAGCAACACAGGGGTCAACCACTTCCGATCGCGTTCGAACTGCTCGGCGCGGCGCGTGACCTCACGGACAACGTGCGAGCGATCACGTTCGGGCAGGGGGCAACCGCGGCCGCGAAGCTGCTCGGCGAGCATGGAGCTAGGTCCATCGTGGAGCTGGGCGATCTCGCTCCTGGCCTTCCAGCTCCCAGGGTGGCTGCCGCGCTGGCAGAGATGGTCGCCGAGGAGCGACCTGAGGCGGTGTTCTTCGGTACCACCTTCGATGGGCGTGAGATCGCCGCTCGTCTTTCGGCTCGGCTTCGCCGTCCATTGCTGGCGAACGTCATCGGTCTCGAGCTAACCGTCGATGGCCCTGTGGCTCACCATGGCCTCAACGGGGGCGAAGAGCTCGCGACGACTCGGTTCATCAACGCGCGGCCAGGCATCTACCTGCTGCGGCCAAAGTGCTTCGCACCACGCGACCGCGAGTCGCCATCCACCGCGACGGTTGCCCACCGCGAACCTCCGGAGGCAGGGGCAACCGATGCGGTGCGCGTGGTCGCGCACCAGGAGGTGGTGCAGCATGGACCGACCCTCGACGCCGCGGAGATTGTCGTGACCGGTGGTCGAGGTTTCGGTTCGGTCGAGAAGTTTGCACAGGTCGAGCAGCTCGCCGAGCTTCTCAAGGGGGCGACTGGAGCAACGCGCGCTGCCGTCGACGCAGGCTGGGCGCCATACAGCGCGCAGGTCGGCCAGACGGGGAAGATCGTGAAGCCGAACGTCTACATCGCCTGTGGGGTCTCTGGAGCGACGCAGCACCTTGTCGGCATGAAGGACTCGAGCCACATCATCGCAATCAACAAGGATCCCGAGGCAGCGATCTTTTCGGTCTCCGACCTTGGGATTGTGGCCGACGTGAACGCCTTGCTTCCTCGACTGATCCGGGCTCTCGAAGCCCGTCGATGATCGCGGCAAGCCTTCACGCTATCGGCGTGACTACTTGTCAGTGATGTTCCAGCGCTCGGACTCCGAATGGTTCGCGCTCAGGAATCAAGCGGTGAACTCCCTTCTTTGCTCATCGAACGTTCGAGCAGAATCGCAAGGTCGACGAAAGCGACCGCTGGAGCGGGACCACTGATCGGAGCGCGTTTCTTAGCTCAAGGGCAGCCGCGTGCTCGAGCAAAGTCCTCGATGCGGTGATGCAGACCCGACAAGGGCCGCCGGGTCGCTGTCCCACGGGGCCGGGGTCACCACGGTGAGTACGTGGCCGAGGTGGTGGCGCCACCGGCCCGCAAAGCAACTTCGCCCGCTAGGCCCAACGACGGTGAACGATTCCCACCGAAGCCCATCGCTCCAAGGTGACACGCCAAAGCGCACCACGACGTCACGCGTGTCGAGCCGCAAGCCTTCACGCAATGCCTTCAGGGCGCTCTCCTTCCCGGACCAGACGAGCGCGGTGACCAGCGCCCGCGACGACAGCGGCGATGCCTGCACGGCCGCTCGCTCTTCCTCGGTGAACCAATCCGTGACGAAGGCATCACTGTGCGCTTCGACGGCCTCGATGTCGCATCCGATCGCGGTCTTGCTGGGCGCCACTGTGCACACGGCCACGCCATCACGGTGCGACAAGGACAGGGCGGGCGGCTCCGCTCGTCCTGCCACGAAGGCTTCGGGGGCGCCATCGGGAGCGGCGATGATCTCCACTGCATCCAACGCGCCGGGCGCGCAAGCTCCCAGCCAGGCGCGGACCGCGCGCTTCGCTGTCCACCGCCCGAGCCTCCAGTCCATCCGGCGCCGCTCGAGCCGCAGCGCCGCGAGCGTCGCTTGCTCCCGAGGTGAGAGCCATCCGTCGCCGTCCGGGACGTCGGCCTGCGAGCACGACAGCCAGCCGACGGTCGTCACGATGTCTCGGCCGGGAGGGTGACGGTCACCTTGTCCACGCCACGAGTGTGCCGTTCGATGCCCCGCTCGACCGCGGCCACCAGGTACGGGCGCAGCTCCTCCGCGGGGATGATGCGATGTACCGAGCCCAAGGCGAGGGCTCGTTCGACGCTGTGGACGCGGTCGAACTCGCCCGCCACTTCGCCTAGTTTCTGCGATCGCGCCGCGTTATAGACCGCTGCCTCCTGGGCCCGCAGCCGCGTCTTCTCGGCCCCCTCGGCACTGGCGATGCTTGCACGCAGCTCTTGTACACCCTGGGCGGCGGCGGCGCGAGCGTCGACCTCGCGCGCGAAGACGACTGCAGCGGCTGGGGTACCTCCGATGACCGACGCGAACGAACCCTCGATGGCGGCGACCTCGAGTTCGTCATTGAGCGCGGCCGAAAAAACGACGAACGCCCCTCCGTGGTAGCGGGACACCACGCAGAGAACCAGCGGGCCACGGAAGTTGACCACGGCCCGGCCGATCTCGGCGCCATACTCAAGCTGCAGCTTGCCCATCGACTCGGGGGAGCCGTCGAAACCCGTGAGGTTGGCCAGCACCAGCAGCGGGCGGTTGTTGCTGGCCGCGTTCACGGCCCGAGCCACCTTCTTGGAGGAGAGCGGGAACAAAGTCCCTGACGTCCAGTGATCAGGCCCATCAGCAGGCACGAATCCCCAGCGTCGCAGCGGCCGAGACTCCACGCCGATCAGGCACACCGGCCACCCGCCGAGGTGAGCGTCCCACACCACTGCGTTCTCGGCGTGGCGGAAGCCGGTCCACCGCTCGAGGGGGTGGTGGTCCTGGTCGATGGTTGCCCGCATGACCGACCGGATGTCGAAGGGTCGCTTTCGCGATGGGTTCGCCTCTTCGGTGAACACCTCGCCCACAACGGAGAACTCCGATCCCTCATGGGGGTAGCTCCGAACGTCGCGATCGACCGGGTCGGTCGTGGCGGCCCGGCGCGGGAAGCGCTCGCCTGGCGCGACATAGGTGTGCTCGTAATGACGCAGGAGGATGCGGCAGGCGCCCGGGATGTCCGGCGCCCAGTACTGGGCCTGGCCATTGGGGCCCATCACCCGTTCGTAGCCGCCGATACCCTGGTTGTCCTCGGCGGACACGCCCCCGGAGTATTCGAGCGCCTGTTTGCCGGTGAGGACCATGGCCGACTCCGGAGTCATGACCAGAATGCCTCGCGTGTGCATCAGCATCGTCGCCTCTGCGTTCCAGTACGGTTGCGCGCCGACGTTGATGCCTGCCACCACCACGTTGATCTCGCCACCAGCCTGGGTGAACTCCACAACACGCCGCAGCACCCTCGCGATCCAGTCCATGGTCTCTGTGCCGCTGTCTATGGCGATCTTCGCTCCTGCCGACAACGCGAACCACTCGATCGGGAAGTCGAGCGAGGCGGCCAGGTCGATGGCCGCAATGATGCGCCGGCATTCCGGTTCCGCCAACGATCCGAGCCCTTTGCTGGGGTCACCCATCAACACCACACGGGCCATTCCTTCGGGATAGGTCGGCATGACGTTGCGCAGGATCCCCACTACGATGCCCGCCGAGTTGTGGCCGTGCTCGCGCAACACTGATACCAGGTTGCCGCTGTCGTCGAAGTCGTACTCGACGAACTGTCCCGGTGGAAACTCCCGGTGCTCGTCATCGCCCGACTCGGTGAGCATCTTGATGAGCTCGTAGGGGTAGACCAAGCCGCGTCGGCGCAGGGCGTCGACCCGCTGCTCGTAGTCAGTGAGCGGCGGCAACGGCTCCTCGGAGGGCGGGAGGAAGCGCACGACGAAACCGGCCCCGGTCGGGTTGGACAGCTGGACCGTCGTTTCGTGCGGGTTCCCGACCCAGGCTTGCGGCAACCGAACCCGTAGCACCACCTCGTCAATTCCGAGGCCCTCGATGTCCGGCGCCAGCCGGTGCACGATGCCCTGCAAATCGGTAGCGGTCAGCTCGGGCACCGGCCACACGTAGAGCAGGACACGGTTCATGTGCAGGCGATGCTCGGGTGGGCGCGCCGAATGGTGAGCTCGCATCCCGGCCAGGGCCTGGCCCAGCTTTCGCTCGACGCCGGGCAGTCGCGCGGCGCGCCCGGCTTCGTCGCGCACCGGGCTGACGTCGCGCACCTCGGCCAGCGCGAACAGCCTCTCGTCGCTCGGGCTCTCGTGGGCGACGCCGGAAAACAGATAGACGTCCTCCACCGACGGCAGCCGGGCGAGGCGGAAGTTGCACAGTCGCTGAAGATGCAAGCGCTCCCCCATCATCGGATGGAAGCCGCGATAAAGCATGTCTTCTCGGTAGCTACCGCCCGGCATCTGGCGGAAGGTGAAGTGCTGGGTACCCGCCATCCCCAGACCCAACCCTGGCGCGCTGATGGCCACCACGAGTCGGTGTACTCGATGCGGGAATGCGGTCTTCGCGAGCAGAGCCTGCAGCTCCTGAGCGGTGGAGTCGTCGTCGTGTGGTCGCTCGGGCCGCCACACGTAGAAGTCGATGACGACGTCGTGCTCGTCGGGCACGTTGCCCAGAAGAGGCGCGGCGGCGCCCAGGGCTTGGCCGATGCCGTCATATCGAGCGAAGGTGGTGAAGAGCTGTTTGCGCCCTCCCTCATGGTCATACTGCGCCATGGCAAAGTCGGTTCCTTCGGAGGAGACAAAGGTGAAGCCCTCCAGGCTGCGTATCCGGTAATAGCGGCGGGTGAGGGTCTCGAGCATGGCGCGCCGGCCGGTGGCGCTGGCACTCTCGAACTGGTGGGTGAGAAAGTTCTTCAGAGGTTGGGGGCAGTCAACCAGAGCCGCCATATGCTGCTCGCGCTCGGCCCCTCCGATGGGGCGCCCGAGGGCGTGCAAATGGGCCGCCGCCTCTTCGTAGGCGCGCGCCTCCCTCGCCTGGAACTCGGGCCGCTCGAAGTGCTGGTAGCGGACCTCCCTCGCCTGGCGAGCCAGATCGGGAAAGCGGTGCTGGCTGGCGGAGATGAGCCGGTCGAGGATGGAGCGGAAGCAGTCCTCGGACTCGGGCGCGATGCGTTCGATCTGCTCGAGGCGGCGATCGAGGATCGACTGGACGGCCGGCAGGTGCTCGCCGATCCGCTGCTGGGCCTTCGCCATCCAGAACAGGGCCTCGCGCAAATTGGGCGTGGGCTCGAGATCTTGAATCCCGTAATGGGTGAGGCAGCACTGCAGGCTCTCGAGGAAAGAAGCGGACAGATCCGTGCCTCGCCGCTCGATGGAACGAAGGTAGGCCCGCAGGTCCTCGTGGGAGCTGTGCGACTCCTCGCCGGGGTATCCGTGCGGGTCGGGCCGGGTCCGCGCCAGCGAGCAGATATCGGCAAAAGCGATGAGGGCGTGGTCCTCGCTCCGCAGGAGGGCCTCGTCGTCCGGAACAAGCTGTCTCGAGGCCGTCGCATACCAGGCCACTAGCTGTTGTGAATGACGGGGGTCAACGTCGAAGCCGAGCATCTGGCGACGCAGGGCGTCAAGGGCGTCGCTGCAGCGAGCCTCGGGACCGGTGTCGGGCATCCCGTCTCCATAGGCGCCCAGGTCCACCGGCGGGCTCCCGTCGCCGCTGTCCTCGCGCTCCAGCGGCTGTAGCTCCAACAGCGGCGCAGCCGCCGCGACCTGGACGTTGGGCGCGACCAGCACCTCGGCCACCCGCCCATGCGCCGGCGCGACCACAGACACCTCGGTCTTCATGGCCTCGAGCACCACCAGCCGGTCGCCGGCAGCCACCTCGTCACCCTTCTTCACGAGCACAGCCATGACCACCGCTGGTGCCGGCGCCCGCACCACCCCACCCGAGTTCCGGCTCACCCGGTGAACGACACCGTCCACCTCGATCATGTGGCGTACACCGTGCACAACTGACAGCACGCGGTAGGTCCGTCCTGCCAACGACACCCGGCGGTCAAAGCGGCCGGTACGCTCCACGCGCAGGTCGATCTCCCGATCGGCGCCAATCACCCGGTAAAGCGATGGGCCCAGACGATGGACGTCGAAGTGATAGTCGAATCCGCTGGCGCGGAGATGGACAGCGTGGCCCACCGAAGCTGTTGCCTGGGCCCGGCCTCTCGCGGCCAAAGAGAAGAACTGGGCCAGCTCGGCAGCGAACTCGTCGTCGTAGGCCTCGACTGCGGCTACCAGAAGCGCCACGCCGCGATGCTGGCGGGGAATGTGCGTGCCGGTCGCGGCCAGCCGGTCGAGCCAGCTCACGTCGATCTCGCCCGACGCCACCTCGGGTCGACCGACCAACGCGAGCAGGAACGACCGGTTGGTCGATCCGCCTCGCACGACCACCTCCGTCTCGGCGAGGGCACGTGCGAGGCGAGCCAGTGCCTCGCGCCGGTCGCGGCCCGAGGCAATGATCTTGGCGATCATCGGGTCGAAATCCGCGGGGATCGTGTCACCGTCGCTTATGCCGGTGTCGACGCGCACTCCGGGCCCCGTGGGCAGGCGCAGGAGCTCGACCGTGCCCGGGGCGGGGGCGAAGCCGGCCTCCGGCTCCTCGGCGTTGAGGCGGACCTCGACAGCGTGACCCACCGGCAGAGGTGGCTCGCCCTCCAGCCGACCCCCACCTGCCACGTAGAGCTGGAGCTTGACCAGGTCGAGGCCAGTCGTCTCCTCGCTCACCGGGTGCTCGACCTGGAGTCTGGCGTTGACCTCCATGAACGAGGAGACGTGGGTGGCCGGGTCGTAGAGGAACTCGACCGTGCCGGCATTGGTGTAGCCGGCCAGCCGGCACAGGCGGGCCGCCGCCTCGCAGAGCTCCCGGTTCTGGGCCTGGGTGAGCGCGGTCGATTCCGACTCTTCCATCACCTTCTGATTGCGACGCTGGAGAGTGCAGTCGCGCACGCCCGTGGTCCAGACGGAACCGTGATGGTCCGCGATGACCTGGACCTCAATGTGCCGCGATGCAGGCAGCAGCCTCTCCAGGAACACGGTGGCGTCGCCGAATGACTTGTAGGCCTCCGCTCGAGTGGCGTCGAAGGCCGCAACCAGGTCACCCGGTGCGTGGACGCGACGGATACCGCGACCACCGCCGCCAGCCGTCGCCTTGATCATGAGGGGGTAGCCGATACGCCCCGCGTCACGACGGGCCTGCTCCAGGGACTCGACGGGGCCGCCGCTCCAAGGCGCTACCGGCACGCCGGCCTCCTCGGCGAGGCGCTTGGCGCTGATCTTGTCACCCAGGCGGCGCATCGCTTGCGCCTTGGGCCCCACGAACGCAACATGCAGGCGCTCGCACAGCTCCGCAAACGCGGCATGCTCGGAAACGAACCCCCATCCCACCCATGCTGCGTCGGCCCCGGTCTCCACGAGGGCCCGCTCCAAGCGCTCGTAGTCGAGGTAGGTGCTCATGGTCTGGCTGTCGCCATCGAGAAATGTGGGTGGCCCGAGCGACACGGCGTCATCGGCATGGCGCACATACATGGAGTGCCGGTCGGGCTCCGTGAAGAGCGCCACTGCAGCTACCGGGCTGTCCTGCTCCCGATTGAGCTCCTGGACGGCGTGGATGAGGCGCATTGCCGCCTCGCCCCGGTTGACGATGGCGATGCGGGAGAAGCGGCAGCGAATCATCAGGACACCGCGGCTCGCAGCGGCTCGAGCAACTTGGGGCCGATCGGCGTCGGCAGGGCCACGCTGCGGTAGCCCTCCACGCGCAGACGAACACGCCCGGCACCGTCGACCACCTCGGCGTCGAAGTGATCAGCCCCCGGCTCGACCACTGCGTACAGGCTCCCGGCTGTGTCGGCCAGCTCCAGCAGGGTGACCCGTCCGATCTCCTGCGGCAGCCCCAATCGGCCCGTCGACCCCAGCTCCCAGATGCCCGCCGTCTGGAAGCAGAGCTCGAGCAAGCGGGGCGCGGTCAGCAGCGGAAGCTCGGGCGGCTGGTGGTTGGCGGGGAGTCCCTCCGCCAGCAGACCGATCTGCCGGTCACCCTGGCGCCAGCTCCGGTCCAGTACCCGGTACGCGGGTCCGTGGAAGTACACCTTGTAGATGGCGTCAGCGACCACCCCGGCCCCGTCGGGCGGCATCGGTGGCGCGGTCGTGGCGCCGGTCTGCAAATGCCTAGCCAGCCGCACCCGGCCGGTGAAGTGGGTGGTGATCTGCGGTTCGGGCTGATTGGGCAGCATCCTCGCACCGATCAGCCGGCAGTTGGCGACCAGCTCGTTGCCCTCCGGCGTCAGGCACGCCTCGATGATGATCTGTCGGGGCTCGTCCCGGTAGAACTTGAATGGGGCGACGAAGGTGATGTCCTCGATGGAAGCCGCCTGCCACCCCGGCGCCATGAGCGCAGCCACCTCGGCGAAGGCCTCGACGCCCATCACGCCGGGCAGCACCGGCACGCCGTCGATGCGGTGGTCGTCAAGGAAGCCCTGCACGGTCGGGTCGAGCGCCGTCTCGACCGTGAGCGGACCGAAGACGCCCATGCTGCGGACCTCGCCCACCATCGGCCCGTGGGTCAGTAGCCTGACGGCACTCCGGTCCAGGCCACCATCGGCGTCGGCCTCCTCGGTGAGGATCCCCAACTCGCCGGCAACTAGCACCTCTCCCAGCCGACCCCCGCTCACCAGTTCCCGCCGTACCCACGGAACACCCACCTCAGGGGTCAGCATGTCGATCCCCGCCATCTCCATCATCTTCGGGATCGACCCCCGGGTGGCCATGCCGATCCCGCTCCAGGCTGTCCAGTCAATGGCGATGCCGCGCGTGCCGGGCCTGGTGGTGCGGAAACTCGAGGTGAACTTGCACAGCAGGTCATTGGCAGCGCTGTAGTCCGTCTGACCGCCGTTGCCGAAGCGCGCTGCCACTGAACTGAAGCAGACCGTGGCCCCCAGGGGCATGTCGCCAGTGGCGGTGAGGAGGTTGAACCAGCCGTCGCTCTTGACATCGAAGACCAGGTCGTATTCGGCGTCGGACTTGTCGGCCAGGAAGTGGCTGTTGTCCAGACCGGCGGCGTGCAGCAGCACGTCGACTCGACCGTGCTCCACCCGGACGGCCTCGAGCGCTTTGGCCACTGCCTCGCTGTCGCGCAGGTCGAGGCTGTGATAGACGGCGCGACCGCCTGCCTGCTGAATGGCGATGATGGCGTCGAGAGCGGCGCGCTGGCGCTCGATCCCCGCCAGCGTCCGCTCGGCCAGGGCCGGCGTGGGCCTTTGCCCGCGGTCCTTGATGCGCTGGTACAGCTCGCGCTTCAGGCCATCACGGTCAACCACGAACCGCTCGAGATCCGGATCTGCGGCGTCGGGCACAGGAGCCAGGTCGAGGAGGTGGAACGTCCCGCCTGAGGCCCGCGCCAGGTCGGCAATGATGGCCGAAACGATGCTGCCGGCGGCGCCGGTGACGACGAACACGCTGCTGGGACCCAGGGCCAGGCCGGGCCGGCCGTCCTCGACGGCCTGTTCCTGTAGGCCGATGGCCCAGCGCAGGTCGTTCTGCCGCCCAACCTCGACCGCTCCCGGATCGCGCTCTGTCTCCTCGATGAGAGCGGCAGCGATGGCGCCGGCGCCGGCCGTGGTGGCCAGGTCCACGGCCTTTACCAGGCAATTGGGCCGCTCCCGCTTGTAGGTCTTGGCGAAGCCGGTGACGGCCCCGCCCATGGGGGCCGTGGCGCCACCGTCGTCATAGCCGTGGTGACCGCCCATACGGGTGCCAACGACGAGGAAGGTCCCGGACGATGCCACCTGCTCGTAGAGCGATCGCATGGCGGCGGCGAGCAGCTTCACCCTGATCCGCAGGTGCTCCTTCCAGCTGGCAATGTCCAGCTGGGCTAGCGGCGGCTCCGAGTCCAGAGCGGGCAGCCAGTACACGCCCTGCACACCGCCTGCGCCGGCCCAGGCGGACAGCTGGGCTGCGAGGCTCTCGGCGGTCGACGTTCCGTCGACGACCAGGACCTCGACCCCTCGATCGGCGAGGAGCCTGATTAGGGAGTCGCCCGCTCCGCCCCGGTCGGGCATCACCACGACACGAGCCCCGGCATGCAGCTGTACTCCGGTGGGGCAGCACAGGTTGAGCGGCGGCCGCAGGATTGGGACGGGTACCCTCCGCGTCACCATGTCGCAGGACTCCAGGCCTGCGGTGACGTCCGGGCCGACTACCGTCGCGGCCTCCACCGTCGNNTCGGTACACCACCGGCTCGCTCCATCACGAAGCGGATCACATGCGCAAGGGTGGGAAAGTCACGCAGTTTGACGTTGTCGTCGCGCTCGATGCCGTAGGCCTCCCGCACCGTGGCGAACAACTCGGCCTGCTTGACGGTGTCCACACCGAGGTCCGCCTCCAGGTCCAAGTCCAGGTCCAGCATGTCCTGGGGATAGCCCGTCTTCTCCGCCACCAAGGCCAGAACCCGCTCGCGGACCTCGCCCTCAGCGACCGCGGCCGCAGCCTCGACCG
>PLHF01000016.1 GCA_003138855.1 Acidimicrobiaceae bacterium
CCGGCGTAATGGGACAGGGGGTCTGCCTACTCGAACGCTCTGAAGACCGATTCATAGATACGCTCCGGCAGCGGTCCTACTCGGTACTGATCTTCTCGAGCCTCTCCAGGCTGGCCGTCATGGACTCAAGCACCGAATTGGTCCCGTTGATCCACGCCCCGCCATCACGTAGGAGGTCCTCCGGCAAGGGGCCGTAGTCAAAGACCTCGGTGACGACGGTGGCGTCGTCACCGTCTGGAGCGAGGATGTAGCCCCAGCGGTAGCCCGCAGGAATGCCGACCTTGGATGGATCATCACCCTCAGCCCGAGAAGGGTCTCCGGGAGCCGGTTCCCAAAATATGCGCCGATCTGGCTCGAACTCCACCACATAGTTGAGCATGAGGTAGTCGTCTCCGAGCCGATGCATCTTCATGGTGAAGGTGTCGCCCACGTCGGAGATGGGACGGTCGAGGACGGCTCCCCGGAGCATGTCGGATCCGTCGAAATCCACGTGACGTTGCGGATTCGCCAGGATCTTGAAGATGAGGGCCGCCGGTCCTTCGATTCTGCGTGACACTTCGACCGGCTTGCTTTCCTCTGCCATGGTCCAGTCCTCTCTTTCTCTCTGCCTCTGCACTCTGCGTCTGCTCTACCGAGCGCACGTCAGTGGTTTCATACAGTTGGACGTTGCCGGTCCCGCGAATTCATTCATCGGTCAGAAATTCACATTCTGACCGATTCGAAGTATCCCGCTTTGACAGTGTTGTCAGCAAGGTGGAGCATGCCCCCGAAGTGCCGGTCGAGGTCAGTTAGCAGCGGGGCTGGAATAACGCCTCCCACCCGGTGTTCGGGGACAGGGCGGTGGTGAATCCGCTCTGGATTATTGGGGCACTTTCAGCTACCCCGCAGCACCGGGAGCCAGCAGAGGAAAGAAAATGGCGAGGGCGCTCCGCAGCACTGTGAGGATCTGCTCTGGGGGTATCTCCGCCTTAGAATCGTCTGGCAACCCTTCAAGCTTGATGTTGTTCTGCTCTGCGTAGCCAACAAGCGCATCGAGCAAGCTCTTGCCCAGTAGCGACACAACCTGGCCAAGGGCCGCGGCGTCCTCGACAAAGTCGGGCACGGGTCGTGCTTCGGGCACCGGCCAGTCTGCCGGATCCCGTGGAGTATCGAGCGTGAAGGCGTGTGAGAACGACCGAGCGGCGGCGTCTCGCCCCGTGAAGGGATCACCCAGGTCCCACTGTTCCCGCAACGTGGCGATCAGGGAGGTGTGTCGGTGCTCCTCGTTGAATACGTCGCCTTCGGCCACCCAGGGCGACACGATGATGGCCGGGACCCGGTAGCCCGAGCGGTCGAACGTGAAGTCGCACTCGCCAGCAGGTGCAGCAGGGTCGGGTGGGGGGACCGAAGGAGGCGGTACATGGTCGTAGGTGCCGCCTGGTTCGTCCCAGCCGATGAGCAGCGTGGTGTTCCAGACGTTGGCCCCGGTGGAGGACTGCATTCCCCGGTAGGCGGCGTAGATGCGTGACAGGAACTCCTCGCCGCCGAGAATCGACGAGGGCGAGTCAATACCGTGAACTTCGACACCGTGTCCCAGCGCCCGCCTGACTCCCGGATGGTAGTCATTGTGCCCAACGATCAGGCTCGGTTCAATGAAGGAGAAGTCTGGGAGTTCCCCATTAGCGGCGTCAGCCTCGAACTGGGCGAAGGGCACGACGTTGGTGGCCAAGCGGTCCTTCATCCTTTGGTAGTGGATGATGGCCGTGGCGGAGAACTGCATCGGTTCAGCGACGTAGATCTTCCAGGACTTCCCGTGTTGGTCCAACCGGTTGAAGATCGTCTCGGCGTCGTTGTTCGTCAACCACTTCGTCGCCGGACTATTCACCGTCAGACCCGACGATGTAGCTGCCGTCCAGAAGGATCGGTTCATGAACGTCTGGGATGGCACTTCGCAGAACCAATGATCGAACACACCAAATGCTCGGGCCAGTCCGTTCAGCACGGGAATCTGCTCGGGGGTGTACCCCGTCATGATCTGGCTGTACTCCTCGTAGGTGGGCTGGCGACCCATTTCAGCGGTGAAGGTGCTGATGTAGTCGGTGACGTAGCCGTCCATGGTGGGCGTCTGTCCGGCCTCGGGAGCGTTCCACGGGGCCTTGATGTCCTCGCCCAGCTTGAATCGGTTCTCCTCGCTCAGGATGTTGTAGAGCTGCGTGTTGGTGTGCGGATACTCTTCACCCGAGTCCGGGTTGGGAGTGTCCATGTCGGTGGCCACCGTGTAAGGGACCACCTTGCGGTCGGCCCCGTGCTCGGCCCATTCGGGGATGGGGTTCGAGAGGTCCTTGCCGATCACGCCGTCAAAGGTCTTGCCGTCGTCGGGTCCGTAGAGGTGGCCCAGGACATTGTCCAGCGACCGGTTCTCGAAGAGGACCACCACGATGTGGTCCATGGCATGGCTGCGGTCTGTGGGCACGTCGAACCTCCTCAGGGCACGTGAATCAGCCCACTATGGCAGTTGAGGACACCGCCGGCATCATCTTCCCCGGGTGATGCAGCGCCTACCGGAAGACGGGGCATCGTCCCCGATGTTCACCACCAGCGTCGGTATCGTAGCGGCGGCTCGGATTTGTTCGATTCCCCTGTCTGCAACGAACCCAACTCTCGGAAGGCGTGATCAGAGATGCCAGCAACTCAAGAACTTCCCACGCTTGGTCCCATCGCCCGCTACGAACAGGGCATCGTCGACCGCATCACTGACTTCAACGATCCCCGCCAGGAGTGGCGTCGGCTCTTTTCCGAGCTACTCGGCACGTTCCTCTTGGTGATGGTCGCGGCCGGTGGCGGCATGATGAGCCAAGCCTTTCCAGGAGCAATCGGAAGATCGGCTGCCGTCGTCGCTCCGGGTCTCATGGTCATGGGAATCATCTTGTTCATGGGCAAGGTGTCCGGTGCCCACCTGAATCCGGCCGTGAGTGTCGCTTTCGCACTGCGTCGCGATTTCCAGTGGCGACGAGTTCCCGGCTACATCGTCGTGCAGTTGATCGGTGCCAGCCTGGCCGCTCTGGTGCTCCACGAAGTGATCACCGTGTCGGCCAAGTACGGCAGCAACTATCCGGCTGCCGGTCACTCGGTCATGGCCGCCTTCTGGATGGAGCTACTCCTCACGACGGGACTGGTCAGCGTCATCCTGGGCACTGCCTCGGGAGCGCAGAATGTCGGCCTCTTCGGTGCCATCGGAGTGGGTGGCTACATCGCTTTGGCCGGTCTGTGGGGGAGTCCCATTTCGGGCACCTCGATGAACCCGGCCCGCACCTTCGGACCCGATCTGGTTAGCCGGACCTTCACCGATTATTGGGTCTACATCGCGGGTCCGCTAGCCGGGGCGGTCATTGCCGTCGCTATAGCATTCGTGCTCCGGGGGCCGGGTGGAGGAAAGTCAGGTTCCGGCGCAGCCCAGGGTGACATCTTCACGGAGACCTACGAGGCTGGGAAGTCGTAGCCCACCGGACCCGAATCCGTCGAGGAAGTATCCCTAAATGTGCCCGGTGGTGTCCGTCAGAGCGTGGCGTAGGTGCCAGTAGGGGACGCGATCACCCGTGCAATCGCGATATTGGGGGCAGTACCTTCGGAACCCGATCCTGTCCCTACTCCTGTCCCTACAAACCCGTCGACAAGTGTCGACACCTGTTGCCGGCGATCTTCGGGTCCCGCGAGGCGGCCCTATCTGACCTGGGATTAGGCGGCTGCGATCAACCCTCGGCCACAGATGGCAAACCGAGGGATCACTTTTGCAAGCAGGGGGTCGTGGGTTCGAGTCCCATCATCTCCACCATCATCTC
>PLHF01000058.1 GCA_003138855.1 Acidimicrobiaceae bacterium
CCATTGTTGTGGGGCACTCTTTGGGGACCTATTACCCTTTCATTGACGCTCTAATCCGCTCACAGTGGGACCATGCTCATCAGTTCGCCGGGCCGGGAATTTGAATGACTCGATTCCGGCTTGGCGTCACCATTGGCCTTGCCGCACTGGTTATCGCAGGGTTTGGTGTCGGGATGGCGGTTGCCAACGGCGAGTCGTCGCCGCAAGGAACTAGGACAGCATCACCATCTGAAGTAACCACGGCACCTTCACCATCTGACGGATCGAGCTACACCTACTACCGGTCGATGATGGGTAGATACGGGTCTGGCTCGATGATGGGCGGGTCCGTCGACAACATGATGAGCGCATCGGGCTATCGCTGGATGATGGGCGGGACGGCGGCCCCAGGTTGGATGAATGGCGGGGAGCTACCTGGGTACATGATGGGAACGAATACCGATGCGGGGGAAGTCATGGGTGCGCTGTTTGCAAATGCACCTGGCCCACGGATCAGCTCTGCTCAGGCTGCTCAACTCGGCAACGAGATGCCCACTGGAGCTACGGACAACGGCGGACGCAACACCATCACCTTCTCGGGCCAATCTGTGCATTTCGTCGCATTGGCCAGTCCATCGAATGGTCCAGACGAGACATTTCGCATCGCTGGTTTGGTGAACCCCACCATCGTTGTGCATCGAGGTGCCCGAGTCGGTATCGAGGTAGTCAATGCCGACCCGAACACTGCCCATGGCCTGGTCGTCACCGCCAATGGATCTACGTCCTCGTGGATGCCGATGATGACGGCTGGTCCGGCGTTCAATAGCGCAGCGCTGTGGTTCCTCGGGAATCCAACATCTGCTGGCATGCACGTTGGAACGCTGAGCCTCACTGCCGAGACGACGGGGACATACCAGTATCTGTGCCCGGTGCCGGGCCATGCTCAGAAGGGAATGGCTGGGTCCTTCGTGGTCGTTGGCTGACGGAGGAAGCGTCACATAGGATTCGTTGAGGGTCACTTCACCTGCGTAATCGCGATTATGGGCCGGCGGATGACCTGAGGCCCCTGACGACCGCCCTCCAACCGGTGCAAACGCCTCTCCCGCTCGGCGCTCGATGGGCCGATCCGCGACTACAGCGTGACTACAACTCCGGCAAAGGTCAGCGAAGCGTGGAGAAGGTCGGGAAGATACTTACTGGCCAGCACCACAATTGAAACAACGTTGATCACTGGTGGGAGGCCGCAGATCCCACTCTTCATCCGCAGGTTCTTGGTTCGAATCCCAGGAGCGGACGAGGTCACCCGAGGTCGTCGCCCTCGACCGCAAGCACCGGGGCCTGCTCGGAGGAGAAGGTCGGCGGCGCTGGGACAACCCCGGGCACGAGCCGCGTAGCGCTCGTCCCGACGACCGCCTCATCACCCGAGTACTGCGTCCACGCATCCTCGACCAGACCCGGGCATCGTCAAGCTGACCATCGGCACTCCAGCCCCCCACTGCTGCCTCAAACGTCGGTCGGACGCCCTGCGTCCTGCTCCGTATGCCTGGCAAGGGCGCGAACCTTCGTGGTCAGAGCACTGGGTGTCGTGGCAGTCCCGCGTATGGTCGGGGTCCAGTTTCGTTGGGAAACTGCCGATAACGAAACTGACCCTTCTAAGGCGGGTTCGAAAGGCGGTTCGAGATGAGCGATGTCAGTCAAGGTGAAGGGTGGTGGACGGCCGAAGACGGCAAATGGTACCCACGCCACGTACGCCCGATGCTTGCCGCAACTCAGCAAGTGAAAGGCACCTCAGAACCAGCCGACGCTCCGGAGACACCACTGCAAGCAGGTGTCAGAGATCAAACGTCTCCGACACCCCCGCAGGTCCCAGCCGTGGGTGCATGGCGAACGTACGCTGAAGAGAGTTCGAGCAGGGGGGTGAGGCAATGATTATTCTCCCCCGGCTGGCAAGGTCCCTGCATCATCCGGCGCTCGCGGGATTGCTTGGACTGGTGCTCATTGGCATTGGGATCTTCGGTCTTGTCAGCGGTCACATCGGCAGGGTCTGGTCGATCCTGCTCTTGGTGATCGGCGCGCTCAACCTTCTGCGGTTGATCGTCAAGGAATCTGAAGGCAGTCAACCGAAGTCAATCGCAGCCTGACCCACGGCAGTGACCACGTGGTTGGTTGCACCAGAGGGATCACGTCAAGTCTCCTCTGGTCAGTTCCGCACATGGCCATTCACGAAGCGATGTTATCGATGATCGCCTTCGCCGCTTCAATCACCGTTTCCCGGCGCCGTGGTGCCGGATTGGTGCGGCAGGGCCAGCCGAGGGACATTGTCATTGTTCGGGGGCACCCTGTCGGTGGTCGACGCACCGACTCCGAGGAGCACTTAGAAGGTGCTCCCTCCAAGTTGACCAGGTCGGTTGGCTCTTATCCAGGCACATGTTCCTCATCGGCGGGACCAGCAGTTTCGGGTCTGCGGAGGGGGAAGGTCTTCATCGACCCCGTTCCGGACGTCTGACCACTCAATCCCTCGGGTCGGGGCAACGTCACGCAGCCAGCCGCTGGTATGCCTGGCCGACCGCCGAGAGCTGACCGGAAACCATCGCCGCGGACACCAAATGATCGAAGCTGGAGCGCACCTCGGTGGAAGTCTCGGCGTAGAGTGCCGGGGTGAACGTCTGGTAGGCGAAGAAGTTGAGAGTACTGAACGGTGAGACGACCAGGAATTCGTTAGCCCGTGCGTAGTGCACCACGGCAGTGAGGAACTGCTCGTCAAGTGGTTCCCAGAAGCTGTAGGTGCCGACCTTCTGCTCAGTGGGCGCCGCCTGTGGGCCGTCGAGCGGGGAGCCGTCAGTGCCCTCCTTATAGAGCCAGCACTCAGACATGATCAGCGGCTTGTGCGTCGCAGCTGCGGCGGCCACTTGGCGGATCATGTTGTTGAGGTCCACCTGGGCGATGGGGTAAAGGTGCAGGTCGACGTAGTCGATGGCGGTTTGCGCCAGCATCATCTGGTCGTAGCTGGGGTCGGTCCAGGTCCCGGTTCCGGCACCCACCAAGGTCCCGTCCTTTTGCAGGCCGTTCATGACCGTGTTCACGAACTGCACACCGCTGGCGGCGGAATTGAGATTGATGCCGGGATTATGGAACACAGCGGTGTACGTGTCAGGCTCGGTGAGGATCGACAGATACGCAGGGTGCAAGTCGTTGATGATCGTCTGCGCCATCTGGTGGTCGGCGACTCCGTAGCTCTGCAACGTGAGCCCGGCGTAGTAGCTGGAGACCGGGAGCGTTGAGATGTTCCCGAACAACGGGTTCTCCTCCACTGTCAGCGTCATGCCCTCTTGATGCACCACTTGGGCGATGTCCTGGTAGTAGGTCGTGTACTCGGCGCTGTCGGGAAAGCTCGGGACAAGGAGCGGAAAGCTCACCTGGATCGTCACGCCCGTCTCGCCGATCGCTTTCATCCGGTGGACCATCGTGGTGGAGGAATCGAGCGAGTTCGTCTGAAGTATCCCGGGGCGCATGACGTTGCCGTCGGCCGGCTCGAGGGCCGAGGAGATGACCGTTGAGCCCGGCGTAGTGGCTCCACGGCCCGCGGACAGAGCCGAAAAGGCCGGGAGCTGAGTCTGCAGCACGTTGTAGGTGCCCAGATACCCTGCGGGCACAGATGGCGGAGCCGGCACTGTCGTGGTCGTGGCCGGTGTTGTCGTTGGGACGGACGGGCTCGACGCACGCGTCGAGGAAGTCGATGTGCCGCCCGTGGTGACGCCACAGCCCGCCAGCACGACCGCCGTCACGAGCGCTGTCATGGAGTACCTCACCGCTTGCTTCATGGACAGCCACCCTTCATCATCACGGCCCTGCCGTCATGATGACTCCCAGGTATTCGGAAATCATGATCAGACTGTGAGCGATACTCGGGAGTCCGCACTCGCAATTACAGCACCAAGGAACGCTGCCCGTTCTCAAGAGTCACAGATCCGGCATGTCGGGGATACCCCCGGATGATGCCGGACCACCGACATTTGGCGACATTGCGCCCGTCAGATTCGCAGGGCCCCCACTATTTTTCCGCGTATGGTCATGCCTCAGCAGGAGGGGTCAGGGGTCGAACTTCGATGGATCGAGGCTAAGAGATCGGCTGCGGGGAGCCGGCCGGCCGATTCCTGCCGTGGGCCTCATGGCTCGACACCCACTCGTCGGCTGCGATAGCCGAGCCGAGGGACAGCTCACCGCACAGCACGGTCGCCGCCACGATCTCCGCGAAGGCGCGTACGCGCTCTGGGCCGTAGCAACCTAGCGCCTCGAGACATTCTCGCTGCGTCGGCAGGCTGGTCCCGCCGCCGACGGTGGCAACTACGAGGGACGGGATGGTGACCGAAAAGTAGTAGCTGCCGTCATCACGCAGCTCGCTGAAACTGAAGCCGGCTGACGACTCGGCCACGTTGCCGACGTCCTGGCCGCACGCGATGAACATGGCGGCGATCCCGTTCGCGTAGTGGGCGCCGTTGCTGACCGCGCCGCCGAGCAGGCTGCCCATGTTCGAAAGCTGGCGTAGGCGGTAGAGGCGCTCAGCGCTCGTGTGCATCACCCCTTCGATCGGCTCGGCCGGCAATGTCGCCTCGGCCACCACCCGCTTGCCACGGGTGTGGAGGTTGTTCATGCTGGAGTGTTTCTTGTCGGTGTCCAGATTGCCGGCCAGCGCGAAGTCCTTGAGCCCCGGGGGGTGCTGGTCGATCATCCACTTACACGCCTCGTGGACGGCCTTTGTCACCATGTTCTGGCCGGCAGCATCGCCGGTGGTGAAGTTGAACCGGAGCCATCGCATCGAGCCCAGCGCGTACTGCTCGATGTCGCGAAGCCTCCCGAACCGCGACGTCTCCTCAGCCTTGGCCTTGATGGTGACGAAGTTCCTCTCGACCCAGTCGCCGAAGTCGCGGGCATCTCGGGCGTCTTGGAATACGAACACCGGAGCCCTCTGCATGGCGTCGTCGATGACCGTCGTGGTGATGCCGCCCGCCTCTCGGGTGAGCCGCATCCCCCGGTTGTAGCTGGCGACCAGGGTGCCCTCGGTGGTTGCCAGCGGCACGAAATACTCCCCGCGTGCGTGCTCGCCGTGGACCAGGAGCGGACCGGCGAAGCCGAGCGGCACCTGGGCGACGCCGCTGAAGCCCTCCATGTTCCCGTGCAGAATGCCCGGATCGAACGAGAAGCTGGCGATGTGATCGAACTGCGTGCCCGTCTCGGCGCTCACCACCTGGCGCCGTGCTGCTGCCGCATCGTGGGTGTAGTCGTCACTTTGGTCACGTGGGAGCTTGTGCATGGTCGATCCTCCTTGGTGAACCATTGCGAAGGTGGGCTTTCACTCCGCCAACCTACGCCCTCCCTCCGATCGAGATCAGATCGACGTTGCATGGCCACTGCCTGCTACCGATCCGGCACGGCGCCCCCGCTGCCCTCCTACCGGTCCGAGCAGGTCAGCGAAGGAGAAACCCCCCACATGCCCGTCGAGCCGCCATCGGCAAGGAGTTGTTCCATCCAACAGGCTCCGGGGGCCGACCCGCGACATTCGTCCCGGTTGAGGAGCACCAGGACGACAGACAGGGGCCGATCGACGATGAACGCTATGGGACGTTCGTCGGGGGTCCTCATTGAGCAGTTCCTCTGTCCGCCAGTGATGACCCAGGAGTCGCTGCTCCTTCGCGTGAAGCCGAGCTGGGCGAGCACTGGCGGTGAGCGTGAAGCTGCTTGGCGCGACCTGACCGGCAGTGAGCATGAAAGGTGTGCAGCAGGTCGCGGCATGTGAAACGCTTGGCAGGTCAACCGAGCGGCTTGTCCACGGGACGCCGCACGTCCGATAGGGGCCGTAGGTCAACAAGGGGAGTCGTCATGGATCAGCAGAGTCCTGGTGACAACAGTCCAAACGGTGCACGACTCGGCGGCGGGGCGATCGCCTCGCTTACCGGAGTCGGGCTGCTGCTCATCTTCATGATCCAGAACACCGAGAAGATCACGCTCCACTTCTTGTTCTGGAACTTCACCTGGCCACTCTGGTTGTTCACCCTCGTCACGGCATTGTTCGGGGCGCTGGTGTGGTTCGGACTGGGCGTTATGCGCCGTCACCGGCGTCGCAAGTCGCGCCGCGAATACCGACGGGGCTGACTTGCAGCACGCTCATGGCCTCCGCATGTCTGAGCGCGGTCGGCTTCAGCGACCGAAAGGTCGTAAGTGGCTACTCCAGCTTTCAGGCGGACCATCCAAGCCCTGCCGGAGTGCTGACCCGTGCCGGTCCTGACTACGAACCGCTCCGATCTCGGTGAATTGAGGTCTTTCGGCACTATTGGAATCTTGTCCGCCGCTGGAAACTTAGGCAATGGGCACGCTCGTCCTCGTAGTCATCGTGGTTGTTGTGCTGGGGGTCCTCTACCTGGCCTTGGCACTGAAGATCGTCAAACAGTACGAGAAAGGTGTCCTGTTCAGGCTCGGAAGGGTCATCGGCACCCGCGAGCCTGGTCTCCGGGTGATCATTCCGCTCATCGACAGACTCAATCGGGTGTCACTGCGGATCGTCACCATGCCGATCCAGTCGCAGGGCATCATCACCCGGGACAATGTCAGTGTCGA
Organism: Acidimicrobiaceae bacterium; assembly: GCA_003138855.1. Lineage (GTDB taxonomy): Bacteria > Actinomycetota > Acidimicrobiia > Acidimicrobiales > RAAP-2 > Bog-756. Next base: position 6,592 of record PLHF01000058.1, read on the forward strand.
TATCTCTGCGGTCGCGTACTATCGCGTCATCGATGCAGTGAAGTCGGTCGTCGCTATCGAAAGTGTCAGCGCCGCCATCGATCAGATCGCCCAGACCACGCTGAGAAAAGTCGTGGGCAAGCACACGCTCGATGAAGCACTGTCCGAGACTGACAAGATCAACCTCGACATCCGCCAGGTCCTCGACAACACGACGACCGATTGGGGCATCGAGGTGACGCTTGTCGAACTCAAGGACATCCTGCTGCCCGAGAGCATGAAGCGGGCGATGGCACGTCAGGCTGAAGCAGAGCGGGAGAAGCGAGCCAAGATCATCAATGCGGAAGGAGAGTCTCTGGCTGCTGCCGCTCTGGGCCAGGCGTCCGACACCATGATGGCTCACCCGCTGGCGTTGCAGCTCAGGAACCTGCAAACCCTCGTCGAGATCGCGGTGGACAAGAACTCCACCGTCGTGTTTCCCGCCCCCCTGATGTCCACAATCTCCGAGCTTGGCTCATTCATCGCTCGGGAGGCTGCTGCAGCGGGGGAGCCGCTGCAGCAGCCTCCCGGCTCGGAATAGAGACACTTGTCGGCATCGAAGTGCGCCCCATTCCGAATACAGAAGTCAGGACGAAAAGGTCGCATCCTGACCCATACCCGGGCGATCAGGGACATGGGAACTGCCCCAGGGCGGGTGCGACCGTTACTTCCTTATCCTCGAGAGGATCTCGTCGTTGCCCTTCTTGTCGAGCGTCCTCTTGCCGTTGCAGCCTGCACAGATGAGATGTAGGCCCTTCTTGATTCCGAAAGGACCATCCGCAAACTCGTAACAGGTCATTTCTTGAGAATCGCCGCAAGTGGGGCATAGGTACTCGACGGTCCCTAGCGGCTTGGCGTGCTTGTACTTGTCTTCCTGGATGGCTTCGCCCGCCGCACGCCCTTTCCATCCCTGCATGCTGTAGTCCGACATAGGCCTCCGCACCCCTTTGCGCCTTCTCGCGATCTACCCGGTCCATGGTGACCTCAAGTGCTGTGTAGGTGGCACTCGCGTAGCCAGCATCCTGGGACTGCGTCGGGGCTACGGCCCTCGTCACATCCGTTGCGGGACGGACACAGGGGACTGAACGCGTCCGAGCGACCAGATGCGAGACGCGCACCGCCAATACGCGAAACGTGGCCGATCTGACCACTCGTGGGTCGAGAGGGGCCCGATGGCAAGACGGAATAGAACCGCCGCTCACGCCATCGGAACAGGGGAGCGACAGCCGGCAGTGCTTCTCTCGTCGGGGCAGATGGGACTGACTTGCTCAAGCCAGTCGGGCGGGTTTGGGACCTTGTGCCCTACAGGTCAGAACAGGTGCAGTACACAGTGGGTGGAGTGCCGGGTGGCGATGGGCCACGTGAGGCGCAGGTCATGGGGACCGAGACCGGAAGGAATTCCGACATGGCGGCCACGAGCAATGAGGCAACTTCGACCAAGGTGCATGGCGCGTTCCCCTCATTCGGGGCTCTGCAGGGCCTGACCATCATCGACACCGGCACCGTGGTCGCCGCGCCGTTCGCCTGCGAACTCGCAGCGGAGGCTGGCGCCCAGGTGATTCGACTGTCCCTACCCACACCTGACATCGTCGAGATGTCGCCGGAACGCTTGCAGAGCGGCAACGGATCGGTGTCGACCTGGTGGGCCCAGGAGAACCGCAACAAACTCGACATGGTGATCGACTTCACCAAGCCGGAGGCCAAGGAGGTGTTCGGGAAGCTGCTCATGAGGGCCGACATCTGGATGGAGTCATCCCGTCCCGGCACCTACTCTGAGCGCCTCGGCATCACCGACGAATGGGCCCTCGGGATCAACCCCAGGTTGGTGATCGTCCACGTCTCGGGCTTCGGTCAGGACGGCGATCCCGGTACTTACAATCGGGCCTCCTACGACGTCATCGGACAGGCATTCAGCGGGTTCATGAGCATGAACGGCGAGCCCGACGGCCCTCCGATGAAGGTGAGTCCCTTCGTCAACGACTACATCACCGCGCTCTTCGCCCTGTGGTCCGCACTGGCGGCGTACATCTCCGTCCAGCGCACGGGCTGCGGCCAGACCGTAGACGTGGCCCAGTACGAGTGTCAGTTCAAGCTCCTGGCGTGCGGCGTCATGGACTACCTCATGCTGGGTGATGAGCATCCCCGGACTGGCAACGACGACCCGTCGGGCGTGCAGCCCTACGGGGTCTACCCGGCCCGGGAGGGCCATATCAGCATCGGGGCCATCGGTGGGCCGTTTCTCCGCCTCAAGTCGATCGTCCCCGGCCTCGACCAGGACAAGCTACAAACCGTCGTCGACCAGATTGTCTACGCCGACGAGATCAAGGAGAACGTCGTGGCCTGGCTGGCCGGCCTCTCCGCAGATGAGGCCGAACAGATTCTCAGCTCCCACAACATCCCGTGCAGCAAGGTAATGACGGTCCACGACATAGCCACCAACCCGCACTACCAGGCTCGCGACATGGTTATCGAGTGGGAGGACGAAGTCGGCGGGAGAGTTAGAGGCACCGGGATGGTGCCAAAGTTCTCGGGGACGCCCTCCCAAGTGTGGCGGGGTGCCCCCACGCGGGGACGGGACACCGACGCCATCCTGGCGTGGTCCGGCTGCGACGATGCGCAGATTGCAACCCTGAAGACCGCCGGCACTGTCCAGTAGCAAGTGGTCGGCCTGGCCGGCGGCTTATGTCGCCCGCACTGTCGGGCACGGCAGTCGGCGGGGGCATTCCCCCTGCAGCCGTCGTCAACATGTCGACTCGGCCTATCGAGGCCGGGCCACCGCCCGGAGGGCCTGGGGACCCTTTCGGGTGGTCGACCGTTACTCGCGCCAATGAGGGTGGGCTAGGTGTCGTGGCAAACGACATGAGCGTCGGAAGGCTTCCCGGCAAACGTGCTCCCGGTGACCGTCGTAGGGACGGATGCTGGCACCGAGGATTGCTGCTCAGTGAGCCCGCCCAGCCCGAAAGTAGTGGCAGGCGCTCAAGTTCCGCCGCCAACGCGCCGACGCAAAGTGTGTGTCACGAGATTCCGCGAAGATGTACATGGACAGCGACCACGAACAGGCCATTGTGGGAGAGCTCTACGAATGCGTCATGCGGCACATTCCCGCCCAGTACGAGCGCCAGGGCGGCAAGTGCTCGGGCTGCAGCAAAGATTTGCCCTCTGCAGCGGACGGCTTGCTTCGCTTGAGCGGCGAGCTCGAGTGCATTTCCTGCGCCCTCAAGAGCCACAGCTATTCGAGCTGATTGCCCCCGTCGTCGAACACCTCACGCTCGGGCCCGTCGTAGCCGGGCTCGGGTCGGGCAGGGTCGTTGCGGTGGCGGCCTCGACATACACCCGCCAGCCCCATTCGACGGCGACGTGTCATCCCCGCGTCGCTGGCCTCGCCTTCCTCACCCGTGGCGATGGGTCCCATCCCGAAGAGTCGGTCAACCTGGCACCTGCCGGTAACCCTGATGGGTGAACTCGACACGAGAACTGATGGGAGCGTCCAACCACCCGGCGATCTGGAGGTCCGTCCAGCAGCCTGGAGGTGGCACTCGCGTAGCCGCGGATCAGGGACGTTCAGCGGCGTGGACCTACTGCACTGCTTCACCACGTTCGCCCATGCCCCTCCGGTTCCCCTCCGACCGGCACCGTCGTGCCTACAACGTGAAACTACAATTCCCGGTGAAGCCTGAACTGCTCTGGAACCATACGTTCAGCTCACAGGCAATAGTGACGACAAGCGACGAGTGGCGGGAAGCGCAAGTTCGCACTCTTGATCCACTGGTGCTGGTTTCGGACCCCAGGGGGCGCACCAGCAGGTATTTGTTCCGGCTGATCCTGGACGACCCAGTTCCGGGTGTTCCTCTGCACAGTTCCGGCAGATGCTCGACGTCGTTCCGGGTGGAGCCCGGCCTCGTTCGCGATCACCTGGGCGTGATGCCCCACGACCCCGTCCAGCGACCCCCGGGGGGCAGCACCGCCACATCGGTTCCCGAGCTCAGGGCGTCGGGCGGGCAGCTCATCGGCTCGACGGCCAGGGACGTGCGCCGCTCCTCGGGGTCCAGGGTGTCGCCGGTGTAGATCATCAGGTACCCGAATCGCTCATCCGCCCAGACGGTCGTCCCCTGGCCGCCGTCTGGGTGGTCGAGCTCGACCCGGACCCTGCCGTCGGCGCCCCGGGAGAGCCCGGTGTAGCCGGTGTCCAGCCGGGTGACTCCGATCAGCCGCCCTTGGGTGAAGTCGTACTCCGTACCGGCCACCGGGCCGCGGCCGATCGGCAGGCCCCGATTGTCGGCGATGAGCCGCGTGGAGGCAGGCACTTCGAGCCGCATCGTGTCGACCGAGTTGGTACCCACGGTCAGATAGGGGTGGAAACCGAGGCCGAAGGGGAGATCGGTCGGGCCCAGGTTCTCGGCGTCGGCGACCACTGTAAGGCCGTCGCGTCCCAGCCGGTACTCGAGTGCCAGCCGCAGTGCGAACGGGTAGGCCGGGGATGGGCGGAGCTCGTACTCCATGCTCACCCTGTTCTGGGCACGTCCCGTCATCCGCCACGGCACCCAGCGGACCAGGCCGTGGATGGCGTTGTTCTGCGAGAGTTCGTCCAACGGGGCCTGGGCGTCCACCCCCTCGAAGGAGTACCGCCCGTCACCGAGGCGGTTGGGCCAGGGAGCGAGCACCTGGCCTCGTCCGCCGTGGCTCCACTCGCCGGGCCCGAACCCGTCGATGACGGCCCGCTCCCCCACGGTGAAGGAACGGAGCGTGGCCCCGACCTCGGTGATCACCGCGCGCTGGTGGCCGTGCCCGATGACCCACTGGTCGCCGGTGGCGGCGGTCGTCTCCGCCGGACGCTGGGCTTCTATAGGTGGTCGGGGTGTCATGGTCGGTGGGGGTCGTCCGTCCGGTCGGCTGACCCGTGGGTGGCCGACGCCGAACGGTATGGTAGGCGATGAGGCCCCACCGGCCCGACGGGCCTGTTTTCGGTTGGCTCGGTCATGCCGGTGGCGCGGTCCTGTCGTCCCCGTTGCGTCCACCCGGATTCCCTCTGATTGGAACATGAGCCATGCGCATCCTGATCACCAACGATGACGGCGTGTTCGCCCCCGGCATCGCCGCGTTGGCCCGCGGCCTCGCCGCCGCCTTCGATGGCCGACACGATCTGGTACTGGTGGCCCCGCTCACCGACCACAGCGGAGCAGGAGCAGCCGTCGGGCCCGTCCACGAGCGCGAGTCGATCCCGTTCGAGGCAGTCGAGATCCCCGGGCTCGACGGCCTCCCCACCTACGGCATCGACGGGCCACCGGCGCTGGCGGTCATCCTGGCCTGCATCGAGGGGTTCGGCCCCCGGCCCGACCTGGTGGTGTCGGGCATCAACCACGGTGTCAATGCCGGTCGGTCCGCGCTGCACTCGGGCACGGTCGGCGCCGCTCTGACCGGCGCGCAGCTCGGTGTGCGCGGCCTGGCGGTGAGCATCGCCTGGGGAGAGGACCCGGTGCCGTGGGAGACCCCGGTCGGGCTGGTCTGCGGCATCGTGCCGGTGCTGGCGGGCATGACGCCCGCCACCGTCCTCAACCTCAATGTTCCGGCCGTTCCTCCCCACCTGCTCAAGGGCCTGCGCCACGGCAACCTGGGTTCGGCCGGACTGATCCGATCGGTACGCCCGGAGCACACCCCCGATCCTGTCGCCGGCACTGCCATCGACAGGACCTCCGGTGCCATTACGTTGACCATGCGAGGTGCGGGGGCGGCCGCCGAGCGCATCGCCGAGCGGGCCGAGCTCGAGCCGGACTCCGACGCCGCCATCATCGCGGACGGGTGGGCCTCCCTGACCCCGCTGACCGGCGTGAGGGAGGACCTCTCGAACCAGGGCTCCGAGGCCCTGGCGGCGGCGCTGGCCACCTACGTCCCCCCGGTTGCCGGAACCGTCTAACCCTCGCCCGGCCGGGAGCCACCGGGAGCCGCCCCTGGCTGCACCGCGGCCAGGTGCTGCCCGAACCACCCGATGGCCAGCCGGGCGACGCTCTCCATGGCCCCCGGCTCCTCGAAGAGGTGGGTCGCCCCCGGCACCACCGCCAGACGGTAAGGGCACCGTAGTTCGGAGGCGGCCGACCGGTTGAGCTCGAGTACCTCCCGATCGGCACCACCGACGATGAGCAGGGTCGGGCAACGTACGTCGGCGAGCCTCGGGCCGGCCAGGTCGGGACGTCCACCGCGCGACACCACGGCGCGGACGTCGTTGCCCGGGGTACCGGCCGCCCACAGTGCGGCCCCCCCTCCGGTGCTGGCCCCGAAGTAGCCCCGGGCGAGCGCGGTGCTGTCCGGCTGGGCGCGGACCCACTCGGTGGCGGCCAGCAGGCGATCGGCGAGAAGTTCGATGTCGAAGACGTTGCGGCGGTCATCGCTCTCCTCGGGGGTGAGCAGATCGAAGAGCAGGGTGGCAAGGCCGGCTGTGTGGAACGCGCCGGCCATGGCCTGGTTCCGCGGGCTGTGCCTGCTGCTCCCGCTGCCGTGGGCGAAGAGCACGATCCCCTCCGCTCCGGCGGGGATGTCGAGATGCCCCTGCAGCGCAGCACCGTCCAGGCGGATGACGACCTCCCGTTCGGTGCCCCGGCCGGCGGAGTCGGGCGACCGGAGGCCGTCACCGTCGCGGAGCAGTGCTGCCACTTCTTCGTCCGACGTCTGTTCGAAGTCGTCGTACCAGAGGCCGACGGCCACGAAACGCGGAGGAGTGAGCAGGCTCACCACCTGGTCGGCCTCGTCCTGGAGCTGCCTGACCGTCTCCGGTGGGGCCACCGGCACGGCGAGGACGATGCGGCTAGCTCCCTGGGCCCGGACCACCTGCACGGCGGCGCGCGCCGACCCGCCGGTGGCCAGGCCGTCGTCGACGATCACCACAGTCCGCCCGGCGACCGGCAGGGGCGGATGGTCTCCCCGGTAGAGCCGGACCCTGCGTTCGAGCTCCGCCCGCTCACGTGCCTCCACCTCGGCGACTTCCCGCTCGGTGATCCTGGCCCGACGGATCAGGTCGGCATCGAACAGGCGGACCCCACCCTCGCCGATGGCCCCGAACCCGACCTCGGGCTGGAACGGCACGCCGAGCTTGCGCACCACGATCACATCGAGCGGCGCATCCAGGGCACGGGCCACCTCGGCCGCCACCGGCACGCCGCCCCGGGGGAGGGCCAGGACCACCGGCCGCTCCGAGCGGAGCTCGGCGAGGCGCTCGCCCAGCAGCCGCCCGGCCTCGTGCCGGTCCCGGAAGGTCCCCTCCCTCCCGTAGCGGCCCGGTCCGACCACGTCAGAACCCGGACGGGAACGTCTCAGGGGGTTCCCCGCGATCCCACAGCGGGGTGCGCTCCAGCGGCTCGAGGGCCCGGGTGCGGTCCATGTGGATCACCGCGTCGAACTGCTCGGACAGGCGTGCCTCGAAGTAGTGGCTCTGCCGTTCGGTCTCCGGCCGGTAGATCACACCGATGGCGCGCTCGAGACGCGGCTGGCACAAGAGGTCGTGCACGGAGGCGTCGGCGGTCGCCAGCCAGTACTGGGGAAGGCCGACGGCGTGCAGCAAGGCCTCGTGGCTGTCCGGGCGGGCAGTTCGGACATGCTTCCGTTCGGCAGGCGAACCCCAGTCCGAGGCGGCAGTGACCCGACCGTCGAACGTCGTGAACCCGATCAGTGCGACATCGCCGTCGTGCTCCTGGCGTGCCAACTGGCCGACGTTGAACTCACCACGGGCCCCCATCGCCGTCGCCCGTGCGTCCCCCACATGCGAGTTGTGCTCCCAGACGACGACCTTGGTGTCCCCCGACCGGCGGTCGAGGTGGTTGATGAGGGCCTCCAGCGTGCCGGCCATGTGGCGGTCGCGGAGGTTCCACGAGGACACCTCCGCCCGATACATCTGGTGGTAGTACTCCTCGGCGTCCCTGACCAGCCGCGCGTTCTGCTCGGCATAGAACTGTTCGTCCTCGGCCACCCAGCCGTCCCGCCGCAGGTACAGCTCCGATCGGCGCTGCAGCTCCACCAGCTGGGCGACGACCTCGTTCTCACAGGGGGCGGCGCCCTGGTACAGGAGCGAATGGCCATAGGCCTGCCCCTCGGCATCCACGTGGTCGAAGCACGAGTAGCGCTGGCGCGCGTTGGCGGCCTCGACCGGGTCGACCTGGTCGAGGTACTCGATGACCGCCTCGATCGAGGTCCGCAGGCTGTAGAGATCGAGCCCGTAGAAGCGGGCCTTGGTCGCAGGATGCGCCTGGGCGTCGTTGCGGGCCCGGAGCCACTGCACGAAGGTCAGGACGTCGCGGTTCCGCCACATCCAGGTGGGGAACCGCCGGAACCCCCGCAGTGCTGCCTCGGCATCCGCGTCGTGGGGCGTGCCCATCACGTACCGGTTCACCCGATAGGCGTCGGGCCAGTCCCCTTCGACCGCCACCACGGTGAACCCCAGTTCGTCGATGAGCCGGCGAGTGATGCGCGCCCGCTCCCGATAGAACTCGTGGGTGCCGTGCGACGCCTCGCCGATCAGCACGATCCTCCGATCCCCGATGAGACCGAGGAGCGAGTCGTAGTCCTCGGTCACACCTGTCACCGGCCGCGCTGCCCGGTTGAGCACCTTGGCCGATTCGTCCGTCAACCCACCGATCGTCATCACTCCACCATCCACAATCCGGCCCTGCTTGCGCCAGAGTCGGAAGTCCATTTGGCCCCGGTCCGGCCGGGGAGGCACGCTCCTAGCCCAGCTGCTCGTCCAGCCAGTCGAAGGTGACCTGGGCCGACAGGCGGATGTTGTCGGACTGGCAGTGGGTGGAGGCCCCGTCCTCGGTGCGGAACACGACCGAGGTCACCGGTCCACCGACCTCGGCGACGAAGGAGCGGAATTGGTCCAGCGGTTCGGCGCCTTCGCGTTCACCGACCAGGGCCAGCACCGGGCAGGTGATCGAGGGGGTCAGCCCTCCCAGCCGGTATGCCTCGATGGCCTGGCGCCAGGCGTGGAACGAGGGCACGCCGAATCGATGGCAGATCGCCCCGATCCCCCACTGCATCTGGTGGGGCAGCAGGTCCTCGGGCACCCCGATGACGTCCTCGGGTCGGATGTCACGCGTCATGCGGAAGACGTCTTTCCCCACCCATGCCTCCATGTAGCGGCTCATGTCCACCACCGGCGGATTGGCCACCAGGGCGCGGACCCGGCGGTCGGCGGCGGCGCTGCGGGCAGCGAAGTACGAGCCGAAACTCTGGCCGGCCAGCGCCAGACGGTCGGCGTCGACGTCCGGGCGACCGGACAGGTGGTCGATCACGGCACCGAGCGGGACCTCGTAGTTGGGACGGAAGGTCATGTCGGGGTTGCGGCGCATGCAACCGGGTTGGCCGGGGCCGTCGAAGACGAACACGTTCCATTCCCGCTCGGCTCCCGGCGCGCCCATGTGGAAGTAGAGCTCTTCTGCGCTGGAATCGAAGCCACCCACCCCGATCAGCGTGGGAAGGCCGCCGGCCGGCCCGGCATCCGAGCCCGCCGGCCGCACCAGGTACCCGGGGAGCGATCCGCCCTCGAAGGGGATCTCGACCAGCTCGACGGGTGGATCCAGCAGCGCGGCGGCCTCGACGAAGCACGCCCGACTGCGCTCGCCGGTCCGATGGGAGCCGTCGGTGACGCTCTCTGCGTAGTACTCGGCGGTCCGGTAGTAGGTCGAGGCCCGCAGCAGGTGGTCGCGGGCGCTGACCCGCCGGCCGGCGTCGAGGCACCCGCGGCCCCGGTCCTCGACCCGCTCGGCCAGGCGTTCGAAGGCCAGGGCCCACGTCCGCGGGCTTCCGTCGGTGATCTCCGCCACCACCGCCAGGCACTCTCCGACGGTGGAACCGCCGTAGTCGGCGACCCCCAGGGCTCGGATCAGTTGATAGTTGAACTCGTCGTCGCGGAATCCCTCCACCCGGATTGCACTGCGGACGACGTCTGAGTCTTCGAAGGACACGACACCCACTTCTCCTCGGACCGAAGCCACCGGGAGCAGGGCCCGGAGCGATCTGGTGGTCATTGTGCCCGAAGAGCGGCCTACCCTGTGTCATGCGCGTCGCGGCCGTCCAGACCACCGCGAGCCACGACCGACGGCAGAATCTCCACGATGCCGGCGAGCTGGTCCGGGTGGCAGCGGAGGATGGAGCAGAACTGGTGGTGCTCCCCGAGTACTTCTCCGTGGCCGGCAGCCCCGAACACCTGCGCACCTACGCCGAGACGCTGTCCGGGCCCACCGTGACCTGGGCCTCCGAGCTGGCCTCCCGGTGGAACGTCCGCATCCTGGCCGGCAGCATCCCCGAGCTCCCGGTGGCGGCCGGCAGCTCGGGCCGCCACACCGGCGGCCGGCTCTTCAACACCAGCTGCCTCCTCGGCCCCAACGGGTCCCTGGAGGCCGTCTACCGGAAGGTCCATCTCTTCGACGTGGAGCTGGAGGGGGTCCCCTTCCGCGAGTCGGCCACCATCGCCCCGGGTGACCAGCTGTGCGTCACCCCCCTGGGTCGGTCATCGCCCGAAGGGGGCCCTGCCACCGCGGTGCTGGGGCTCTCCATCTGCTACGACCTGCGCTTCCCCGAGATCTTCCGCATCATGGCCCTGGGCGGAGCCACGGTCATCGCCGTGCCCGCCGCCTTCACGGCGGCCACCGGACCCTCCCACTGGGAGCTGCTGCTGCGGGCCCGGGCCGCCGAAAACCAGGTGTTCGTGATCGGCGCAGCCCAGGTGGGAGACCTCCCACCGGGGATGCCCAGCTGCCACGGCCATTCGATGATCGTTGACCCCTGGGGAACGGTCATCGCCGAACTCGGCGATCCGGGCCCCGGCGTGATCCTCGCCGATCTCGACTTCGAAAGACAGCGACGGATCCGCTCGCAGCTGCCGGTGCTGGCTAATCGCCGGCCCGCGGCGTACCGTTGGCCCCATGACGACACCTGGGGCTCAACTGAAAGACATGGCTAGGGGCGGGGCGAAGCAGCCACAGCCGGCGGATCACGCCGACGGATCGGTTCCCTCGTCCCCCCCCTTCGAGGTGGGCATGTTCGATTCCGAGGGCCTGCAGCTCTACTACGAGGTCCACGGGCAGGGCCCCCGGGTGCTGGTGTTCATCCACGGGATCCTCTTGGACGCCAATCTCAACCGCCGGCTGGCCACCGATCTGGCGGCACTGGGCAACCGGGTGATCCTGATCGACATGCCGGGTCACGGGCTCTCCGACAAGCCGAGGCGTGCCTCGTTCCACCGGATGGACACCTATGCCCACCACGTCATCAACCTGCTGGACCACCTCGGCATCGACAAGGCCGTCATCGGGGGCGTGTCACTGGGCGGGAACGTGAGCCTGCTGGTCGCCGCCCAGAACCCCGAACGGGTCCAGGGACTCGTGGTCGAGATGCCGGTGCTCGAGTGGGCACTGCCGGCGGCGGCGGCGACCTTCATCCCCCTCCTCCTCGCCGTCCACTTCGCCCGCCCGGTGGTCAGAAGGACGGCCGCACTCTTCCGCCGGCTCCCACGGACCGGCAACGGCCCGGTCGACAGCATGATGAACTCGCTGTCCAATGATCCCGTGGAGACGGCCGCCGTCCTGCACGGGATCCTGGCCGGGCCGATCGCCCCCACGGTCGACCAGCGGGCGGCCACTGACGTCCCCGCCCTGGTCATCGGCCATCAGGTCGATCAATTGCACCCCTTCCACGATGCCGAGCAGCTGGCACGCCGACTGCCCCAGGGCCAACTCGTCCAGGCCAACTCCATGCTCGAGCTGCGGGTCCACCCTGAGCGGTTGACGGCGGAGATCAACCAACTACTCGACAAGGCGTGGAACGCCCAGGACGTGGCCGGGCGCAAAGCCGGCTGAACCCGGGCGCTCAGTCCTCGATGTCCGGGCGCCGAGACCGCTTGCGCTCCGACTGCTGGCGCTTGGCCGTCAGGCGCCGCTCCTTTGCGCCCCGGGAGGGATGCGTCGGACGCCGGGGCTTCTCGATGTGGAGGCCGGCGGCCATCCGCTCGCGGAACCGCTCGACTGCCAGCTGCCGGTTCCGGATCTGGGAGCGCTCGTCGTCGACGACCACCCGGAGCTCGGGCCCGATGCGCTCGATCAGCCGGGCCCGCTGATTGGGCCCGAGCGCGGGCGAGCCGGCCACGTCGAATCGCAGTTCGACGCGCGTGTTGACCTTGTTGGCGTGCTGTCCACCGGGGCCGCCGCTCGGCCCGAACCGGAACTGCAGTTCGGACAGTGGGATGCGGAGCGACGAGGTGACCCGCACCACGCCCTCGTCGTCGGCCGGCGGGCTCACCGTGCGGCCCTCCCGGCGCCGGGCATCCCCGGGTGGTCGGCCAGCCGGCCGGCGCCGGGACCGTGGTCGGACAGCCGTACGTGTCGCACGCACTGAACCTATGCCACCCCCCGGTCCTACACTCGGCTCATGGACCACTCGTCCTCCCCCGGTCCCTCGACCGCCGACGCCCCCTTCCGCGGCCAGGTGGTGCTCGTCACCGGATCGTCCTCGGGGATCGGCGCCGCCACCGCCCACCGCTTTGCGGCAGCCGGTGCCACCGTGGCCGTCAACTCGGCGACCTCGGTCGAGGCGGGCGCAGCCCTGGCCGCCGAGCTATCCGGGGCCACCTATCACCAGGCCGACGTGTCCGACGAGGACCAGGCCGGTCGGCTGGTGAAGGGTGTCGTCGAGCGCCACGGCCGGCTCGACGTGCTGGTCAACAACGCCGGCACGACCCAGGTCATCCCGCACCACGACCTGGCGGCCGCCGGCCCCGAGGTCTGGCGCCGGATCCTCGACGTCAACGTCATCGGGACATGGCAGGTCACGGTGGCCGCCGTCCCCCACCTGCGTTCGTCCGGGAACGGCCAGGTGGTCAACGTCTCCTCGCTGGCCGGCGAACGGCCGACCGGCAGTTCCATCCCCTACGCCTGCTCCAAGGCGGCGGTGAGCCACATGACCAGGTTGCTGGCCGGCTCGCTCGGTCCCGACATCCGGGTCAACGCCGTCGCCCCCGGGCTGGTCGACACCCCGTGGACCGCGGACTGGGATGCCGTCCGGGAGTACGTGACCGCCCAGGCCCCCCTGCGACGAACAGCCACCGCCGACGACGTGGCCGAGGTCATCTTCGGCCTGGCCCGGTCGGCCTACGTGACCGGCGAGGTCGTGCTGGTCGACGGAGGACTCCACCTCCGCTGAGCGGCGCGGTCGGCCGCCCCCCGGTCCCAGGTCTCCCGGTCCATTCTCCAGATCCCGTGTGCCCGGCCGGGGAAGTGCCGGAGGACCCGTTCGTCGACCAGGGAGAGACCGAGCCGGCAGGCCACCGCCGCCGACCGCTCGTTCTCCGGCAGGATCACGCTGAACACCTCGTCGGCGCCGAGCTCCTCGAAGGCATAGGCGACGGAGCGGGCCCCGGCCTCCGAGGCGTAGCCGAGGCCCCAGCGGGTCGGGTGGAGTGCCCACCCGACCTCCAGCCCCGGCCAGTCCTGGCGCTCCGGCCGGTGCAGCCCGGCCCGCCCGACCAGACGGCCACTCGAACGCTCCTCGAGGGCCCACTGGCCCGAGCCCCGGAGCTCCCACTGGCCCAGCCAGGCGGCCATGGCTCCCCAGGCCTCCTCACGCGAGTACGTCCCGGGCAGATGGAGGGCGTCGCGCACCTCCGGGGCGGTCATCACCTCGGTGTAGGCGTCAAGGTCTGACTCCCGGAAGGGACGGAGCACCAATCGGTTGGTGACCAGGGTGGGACAGCGGGTCGTCCACACCGCCTGATCGTCCATCCCACTTTCGTACCACCGAATCCACAGGCGTGCCGAGGATCCCTCCGACGTAACAGACGCGTGAAAACCCGGTTCCGCGGCGTAAAGAAGGGGAAAAAGACCCTTCCCGACGGGACAGGGCCGTGGCACGGTTGCCGGGTGGCTCACAGCGACAACGACGGGACGGGGCGCGACCCGTTGCGGAAGAGCACCTCCCGACCCTCCCTTGCCCGCACCTTCGGCCCGCACGCGGGGTGGTGGATCGCCCTGGCTGCGGTGGCCGGCCCGATCGCCATGGCCTTGGCCCTCACGCCCTGGCGCGGCCATCTCGACACCGGGGACAACGCACTGTTCCTGGTTCTGGTCATCGTGGCGGTGGCCAGCACCGGCCGGAGGCTGGCAGCGGCCGTCGCCGCGCTCACCTCGGCCCTCGCCTTCGACTTCTTCCTGACCCGCCCCTACAACTCCTTGCGCATCACCAGCCACCAGGACCTGATCACCGAGCTCCTGCTACTGGTGGTTGGACTGGCCGTGGGCGAGCTGGCCGCACGGGGCCGCACCCACCGGGTGGCCGCCACCGAGCGCAGTGACGAACTGGCCCTGTTGCACTCGGTGACCGAGCTGGCCGCCTCCGGTCAGGACGCCCGCGTGGTGATCGACGCCGCACTGGCCGGGCTCCAGCAGCTGCTCGACCTGCGGGACTGCCACTTCACCCGGCACGACCCCGGGCACATCGCCGCCCGGATCACCCCCAAGGGAGAGCTCCTGGTCGGTGGCGGATCGTGGACGACCGAGGACCTCGGACTGCCCACCCGCCGAGTGGACCTCCCGGTGAGGGGGAACGGCTGGCTGCTCGGCCACTTCCTGCTCACCCCCACACCGGGCCACCGGGTGGCCTCCGGCCAACTGCTGGTGGCCGTGGCCATCGCCGACCAGGTGGGCTCGGTGCTGGCCGCCGACGACCCCGTACATGCACCATCCGGTTCGAAAGGACGGAACACCGACATGACTCCCAACGACCAACCATTGCGAGGCCCCAATGCTTGACGTCCTCTACATCGCCGTGCTCATCGCCTTCTTCGCGTTGATGGTCGGCTTCGTGCACTTGTGCGAGCGGATCGTCGGCAAGGAGGACGTCAGCGAGGTCGGCCTCACCGACGATGACGTCGATGACGGCCCAGCCACCGATCGCACTGACTCCGCTTCCACCGTCAAGACACCAGAGGAGGTCCCCTCATGAAGAGTTACGACAATCTCGTCGGCCTGATCCTGGCCGTGCTGGTCACGGGCTATCTGATCTACGCCCTCGTCGCCCCGGAGAAACTCTGATGTCCCAGAACGTCATCGCCGTCATCGTCCTCATCGTCCTGCTGTGCATCTCGACCCCGCTATTGGGGTCGTACATGGCCAAGGTCTTCCAGAACAAGAAGGCCCCGGGCGACCGGTTCTTCCTGCCGATCGAACGCCTCATCTACCGGGTCACCGGGGTCGATCCCGAAGGAGAGCAGCGGTGGACCACCTACGCCATCTCGGTGCTGGCCTTCTCCTTCGTCTCCGTCGTGGTCCTCTACGGGATGCAGCGGCTCCAGGCGCACCTCCCGTTCAACCCGGACCACCTGGCCAATCTGCCTGCACCGCTTTCGTTCAACACCGCGGTGAGCTTCCTCACCAACACCAACTGGCAGAACTACGCCGGTGAGGACACCATGGCCCAGTTCACCCAGATGGCCGGGTTGGTGGTGCAGAACTTCGTGTCGGCAGCCGCCGGCATCGCCGTGGCCGTGGCCCTCATGCGAGGGCTGACCCGCAAGCGGTCGAACACTCTCGGGAACTTCTGGGCCGACCTCACCCGCATCGTCATCCGCGTCCTCATTCCGATCGCCGCCATCGCCGCCATCATCTTGATCGCCCAGGGGGCGGAGCAAAACCTGCACGCCACCCACATGATCACCACGGTTGCCGGCCAGTCCCAGGGGATCCCCGGAGGGCCGGTCGGCTCGCAGGAGACGATCAAGCAGCTCGGGACCAACGGTGGCGGGTTCTTCAACGCCAATGCCGGGCATCCATTCGAGAGCCCGACCGGGCTGACCAACATGCTGTTGAACTGGTTGCTGCTCTCCATTCCGTTCGCCCTGGGGTGGACCTTCGGCAAGATGGCCAAGGACCGCAAGCAGGGCTATGCCGTCCTCGGAGCCATGGGCGGCCTGTTCCTCATCGGCGCCCTGCTGGTCATGCCCTTCGAGGCCAACGGGAACATCCACATCACCCAGGCCCATGTCTCCCAGGCGATCACCGCCACCTCGCCGGGGGGCAACATGGAGGGCAAGGAGATACGCAACGGACCCATCCTCTCCGCCCTCTTCAACTCCTCGTCGACCAGTACCTCGACCGGGTCCATCAACTCGGCCAATGACAGCTACACCCCACTCGGCGGAGGCGTGATCCTCTTCAACATGATGCTCGGGGAGATCAGCCCGGGTGGTACCGGATCCGGGCTGTACGGGATGCTCATCATGGCCATGCTGGCGGTGTTCATCGCCGGGCTGATGGTCGGGCGAACGCCCGAGTACCTGGGCAAGAAGATCCAGGCCAAGGAGATGAAGCTGGTGGTCCTCTACCTGTTGATGGTGCCGTTCGTGATCCTGACCTTCACCGCCATCTCGGTGGTCATGCATTCGTCGCTGGCATCGATCTACAACCCCGGTCCGCACGGTCTGAGCGAGGTCACCTACGCCTTTACCTCGGCATCCAACAACAACGGTTCGGCGTTCGCCGGCCTCAATGGCAACACCGATTGGTACAACACCACCCTGGGCATCTGCATGCTGGTCGGCCGATTCGCCCTGATGGTGCCCGTCCTGGCCATCGCCGGCTCCCTGGCCCGCAAGCAGAGGGTTCCGGCGTCATCGGGCACCTTCCCGACCGGCACGCCGATCTTCGCACTGATGCTCGCAGGCATCGCCGTCATCGTCGTCGGCCTCACGTACTTCCCCGTGTTGGCCCTCGGCCCCATAGTCGAACATCTCGTCGGAAAGTTCTGAGAAGGAGTCCGTGATGAGTCCCTCATCCACCATCGAAGTACCCGAGGCCCCCCAACAGGTGACCTCATCGGGCGGCACCAAGAAGCGCTCGGCCACCTTCAACGGCGCCATGGTCCGCCGGGCCCTGGTCGACTCGGTGATCAAGCTCAGCCCTCGGCACATGAAGGCCAATCCGGTGATGTTCGTGGTCGAGATCGGCAGCGTGCTCACCACCTTCTACCTCATCCGGGATTTCGGCACCGCCTCGAGCTCGGAGAACGTCTTCGCCCTCGGTGTGGTCATCTGGCTGTGGTTCACCGTGCTCTTCGCCAACTTCGCCGAAGCGATCGCCGAGGGCCGGGGAAAGGCCCAGGCCGACACCCTGCGCAAGACCCGGGCCGAAACCGTCGCCTACGTGCAACGCGGTGACGACATCGTCGAGGTGGCCTCCAGTCAGCTGCAACTCGGCGACCTGTGCGTGGTGACCCCCGGACAGCTCATCCCCGGGGACGGCGACATCGTCGACGGCATCGCCACCGTCGACGAGTCGGCCATCACCGGCGAGTCGGCCCCGGTCATCCGCGAGTCGGGCGGTGACCGCTCGTCGGTCACCGGCGGCACCCGGGTGCTCTCCGACCGCATCGTGGTGCAGATCACCTCCAAGCCGGGCGAGACCTTCCTCGACCGCATGATCGCCCTGGTCGAAGGAGCCAGCCGCCAGAAGACCCCCAACGAGATCGCCCTGGACATCCTGCTGGCTGGATTGACCATCATCTTCATGTTCACGGTGGTGTCGCTCCAGCCCTTCTCCATCTACTCGGGTGCTCCGCAGTCGATCATCGTGCTGGTGGCGCTCCTGGTCTGCCTGATCCCTACCACCATCGGCGCGCTGCTCTCCGCCATCGGCATCGCCGGCATGGACCGCCTGGTGCAGCGCAACGTCCTGGCCATGTCGGGACGGGCCGTCGAGGCCGCCGGGGACGTCTCCACACTGCTGCTGGACAAGACCGGCACCATCACCTTCGGCAACCGCCAAGCCGACGTCTTCGTGCCCATGCCCAACGTCGAGCAGCACGAGCTGGCTTCCGCAGCCATGCTCTCGAGCCTGGCCGACGAGACCCCCGAGGGCCGGTCCATCGTGGACCTGGCCGAGACCCACTACGGCCAGGTCGCCGAGGAGGTGCCCGCGGCCGAGCTGGTGCCGTTCACCGCCCAGACCCGCATGAGCGGGCTCGACGTGGACGGGCGGTCGATCCGCAAGGGCGCCGCCGACTCGGTCCGGCGGTGGGTGGAGGCCCAGGGGGGAACCCCCCCGGTCGAGCTGGCGCCCGTTGTGGAGGCCATCTCCAAGGGCGGCGGCACGCCGCTGGTGGTGGCCGACGGCCAGCGGGTGCTGGGTGTTATCCACTTGAAGGACGTGGTCAAGCCGGGCATCGCCGAAAAGTTCGTCGAGATGCGCAAGATGGGCATCCGCACCGTGATGATCACGGGCGACAACCCCCTCACCGCCGCGGCCATCGCCGCCGAGGCCGGGGTGGACGATTTCCTGGCCGAGGCCACCCCCGAGGACAAGATGGCCCTGATCAAGAAGGAGCAGGCGGGAGGCCACCTGGTGGCCATGACGGGTGACGGGACCAACGATGCGCCGGCCCTGGCCCAGGCCGACGTCGGGGTGGCCATGAACAGCGGGACACAGGCCGCAAAAGAGGCCGGCAACATGGTCGACCTCGACTCCACCCCGACCAAGCTCATCGACATCGTGGAGATCGGCAAACAGCTGCTGATCACCCGGGGATCGCTCACCACGTTCTCCATCACCAACGACATAGCCAAGTTCTTCGCCATCATCCCGGCCATGTTCGTGGGCGTCTTCCCCGCTCTGCACACCCTCAACATCATGCACCTGAGCTCGCCGCACAGCGCCATCCTGTCGGCGGTCATCTTCAACGCCCTGATCATCGTGGCGTTGATCCCCCTAGCGCTCCGCGGCGTCAAATTCAGGCCCGCCGGAGCTGCTGCGGTGTTGCGCCGCAACCTACTCATCTACGGACTCGGGGGCTTCATCATCCCCTTCATCGGGATCAAGCTGATCGACATGATCATCACTGCGTTGGGAGTCAAATAATGCGCCGTCAACTACTCACATCCGTCGCCATGGTCATCGTGTTGACCCTGGTCTGCGGACTTGGCTATTCGCTGGTCATGACCGGCATCGGTGAGCTGGCCTTCGGGCACCAGGCCAACGGCTCCGTCGTGACCAAGGGGGGCAAGGACGTCGGCTCGTCGCTCTTCGGCCAGTCCTTCACCGACAGCAAGGGCAATCCGATCCCCAAGTACTTCCAGTCCCGTCCGTCCGAGGCCGTGACCTCGTCGGCCACCGACAACATCACCGTCTCGGAGGCGTCCAACCTGGGCCCGTCCAATCCCCTGCTCATCGGGTTCATCCCCGGGGTCAACTCGGTGGGACTCGACGGGTCCCCCTCGAAGACCAACCCCTTCGCCACTCCCGCCGATCCGTTCTGCGTGCCGGTGGACACCACGTCGACAGCTGCTCCGGTGACCAGCCCCACCCCCGGCCAGAAGTACGCCAAGAACAGCGACGGCACCTACGTCTGCGACCCCAACACGGTTCCTGAGCGGGCCATCGCCTACCGGCAGGAGTTCGGCCTTGCCTCCGATGCCCAGGTTCCGGTCGATGCCGTGACCGCCTCGGGATCCGGGCTCGACCCCGACATCTCGATCGCCAATGCCGACATCCAGGCCCCGACCGTGGCCAAGGCCCGTGGCCTCTCCCTGGCCACCGTGATGGGTCTGATCACATCCAACACCACAGGGCGTAGCCTGGGTGTCCTGGGTGATCCGGGGGTCAACGTGCTGACGCTGAACATCGCACTCGACAACCTGGCGCAGAAGTAGACGATGGGTCGACGGTAGAGCCGGGAGGAGGACGGTGGCACGGGGAAGGCTACGGCTCTATCTCGGTGCCGCCCCCGGTGTGGGCAAGACCTTCGCCATGCTCAACGAGGGATGGCGACGCAAGGAGCGCGGCACCGACGTGGTCATCGGCTGGGTGCAGGACCACGAACGGCCCCAGACCGATGCGCAGATCCGGGATCTGCCCGTGTTCCCGCGCCGGGCCGGCGAGTACCGGGGCCAGACCTTCGAGGAGATGGACCTCGATGGTCTGCTCGAACGGAAACCCGAGTTTGTGCTGGTCGACGAGCTGGCCCACACCAACGTGCCGGGGTCGAAGCACACCAAGCGGTGGCAGGACGTCGAAGAGCTGCTCGATGCCGGTATCAACGTCATCTCCACCGTCAACCTCCAGCACCTCGAGTCGCTCAACGACGTCGTGGAGCGCATCACCGGTGTCGCCCAGCAGGAGACGGTGCCCGACCGGGTGGTGAGGGCGGCCGACCAGCTGGAGCTGGTCGACATGGCCCCCGAGGCCCTCCGCCGGCGCCTGGCCCACGGGAACGTCTACCCACCCGAGCGCATCGATGCCGCACTGGCCAACTACTTCCGCACCGGGAATCTCACCGCACTGCGCGAGCTCACCCTGCTTTGGGTCGCCGACCGGGTCGACGAGGAGCTCAGCAGCTACCGCGAGCGCCACGGCATCGCCGGGCCGTGGGAGACCAAGGAACGCGTGGTGGTCTCCCTGACCGGATCGACCGGCAGCGCGGTGCTCATCCGCCGGGCGGCACGCATGGCCATGCGCACCAAGGCCGAACTGGTCGGCGTCCACGTGCGCAGCGACGACGGGCTCTCCGACCAGGGCTCGACCGGACTGGGCAAGAACCGGGCGCTGCTCGACGACCTCGGGGGACGCTTCGTCGAGGTCGTCGGCGCAGACGTCGCACCTGCCCTGATACAGGTGGCCCGGGCCGAGAACGCCACCCAACTGGTACTCGGCGCCACCCACCGGAGCCGGCTCACCGAGTTCGTCCGCGGTTCCGTCATCAACTCGGTCATCCGGGCAGCCGGGGGAGCCCTGGACATCCACGTCATCGCCACCGACGCGCCGTCCGCCACCGATGTCAAGGAGGAGGAGGAAGCCGAGGACGGGCGGCCGGTGGGGGGCGCGGGCGGCACCGCGCCGGCGCGCCTGCACCGAAGCCTGCTCTCTCCTCTCCCGGTCCGCCGGCGGGTCGCCGCCCTGATCATCGGCGTCATCGGCTTCCCCTTATTGACGCTGCTCCTCACCACCGCCAGCAGCAGCCACGCCGACCTGGCCACCGCCCTCAGCTCGTACCTCGTGCTGGTGGTCGTGGTGGCAGCCACCGGCGGGGTGTGGCCGGCAGTGCTGGCGGCGCTGGCCGGATTCCTCCTGTCCAACTACTACTTCGCTCCGCCCATCCATACCTTCACCATCACCAACGCACGGGACATTCTGGCGCTGGTCATGTTTCTGGTCACGGCCGGGGTGGTCAGCGTGCTGGTGGACCTCGCCGCCAGGAGGACGGCCACGGCCCTGCAGGCCCGGTCCGACGCGCGGACGCTGGCGCGCGTCGCCGGCCGGATGGTGGCCCCCGAGGGCAATCCGTTGCCCGCCGTGCTGGACGAGCTGGTGGTCGCCTTCCGCCTCGAAGCGGCGGCCGTCCTACGCTCCGGACCGGAGCCGGGCCGACCGCCTGCCGCCGCGGGAGTCGACGACCACTCCACCCGAACATGGTCGAGCGTGGTGGCTGCCGGCCCACGGCCACCCCTGTCCCCCGCCGAGGCCACGGTGGTCCTGCCCCTCACCGACCAGGAGATCCTGGCCATCCGAGGGCCGGGGCTGAGCGCCGAGGACCGCGACATCCTGGCTGCCTTCGCCGCCCAGCTGGCAACTGCTCTCCAGAGCGACCGGCTCCATGCCGAAGCCGCCGAGGCGGACGCGCTGGCCAAGGCCAACCAGCTGCGCTCTGCTCTGCTGGCCGCGGTCAGCCACGACCTCCGCACGCCGTTGGCCTCCATCAAGGCGGCGGCGTCAAGCCTCCTGTCGGACCAGCTCGACTTCGGGCCCGAGGAGACCCACATCCTTCTCCAGACCATCGACGACGAGTCGGACCGGATGAGCAACCTGGTCGAGAACCTGCTCGACATGAGCCGCCTGGAGACCGGCTCGATGGATGTGCTCCACGAGTCCACCGACGTCGGCGAACTGATCGCTGCCGCCATCGAGAGCCTGGGGCCCCGCGGCGCCGAGGTCACGGCCGACGTGCCGGTCTCCCTCCCCCGGGTCAGCACCGACCCGGTACTGCTGGAGCGGGCGGTGGCCAACCTGGTCGACAACGCGCTCATCCATGCCCGCGGGCGTGGGCTGCGCATCGAGGCGGGGCCGGTTTCCGGCAGGGTCGACATCCGGGTGATCGACCGTGGTCCGGGCATCCCCCGGGAGGATCGGGACGTGGTGTTCCAGCCGTTCCAGCGTCTGGGGGACGCCGAGCACCGGGTGGGGGTCGGGCTGGGCCTCGCCGTGTCGCGGGGATTCGTGGAGGCGGCCGGTGGCGAGCTCGACATCGAGGACACCCCAGGCGGTGGCTGCACGATGGTCATCCGGCTGCCTGCCACCGACCCGGTGGACGAGCCCGACCCGGAGGCAGCCGACGGGGTCGTCCCGACGCCGCCCACCGAGGCCGGCTCCAGGTCCGGAACGATGCCATGACCCCTCTGTCCCCCCAGCAGGACCACAGCGTTGCCACATCGGGCGAATCGGGCACCAAGGTGCTTGTGGTCGACGACGATGCAGCCCTGCTGCGGGCCCTGACCATCAGCCTGACCGCCCGCGGGTACGAGGTGGTGGGGGCCCGCAGCGGCGAGGAGGGCCTGGATCGGGCTGCGCACCGGCACCCTGACATCGTGCTGCTCGACCTGGGCCTGCCGGGGATCGACGGCCGTGAGGTCATCCAGGGCCTCCGGGGATGGAGCTCGGTGCCGATCATCGTGCTGTCCGCCCGGCACCAGAGTGTCAGCAAGGTGCAGGCGCTCGACCTCGGAGCCGACGACTACCTGACGAAGCCGTTCGGCATGGACGAGCTCCTGGCCCGGCTCCGCGCCGCACTGCGCCGCACCGTCACCGAACCCGAGGAGCCCCTGGTGGAGGCGGAGGGGTTCACGGTGGACCTGGTGGCCAAGCGGGTGACCCGCGCCGGTGTCGACGTGCACCTCACCCCCAAGGAGTGGGACATCGTCGAGGTGCTGGTCCGCAACCCCGGTCGGCTGGTGTCCCAGCGCCAGCTGCTCCAGGACGTGTGGGGCCCCGGGTACGAGACCGAGACGGAGTACCTGCGGGTGCTCATGGGCCGGGTGCGCCGCAAACTGGAGCTGGACCACTCGCGCCCCCGCCACTTCCGCACCGAGCCGGGCATGGGGTACCGCTTCGAGCCCTGACCGCGGCCTGAGCCGGCCGGACGGGGTTCCCGGGACCCTCCCGTTCACGATTTCTTCATGGGTGACCCCAGCATTTTCACAACATGTTCATGCCCTGCACCAATACATTTGAAATGACCACGGAGGTGTAGTGATGTGGGATCGTTTGTTGCTTGCGATCGACCAATTCGACTCGGGCCAGGCCGCTCTTGACTTCACCACAGGGTTCGCGGCTGCGTCCGGGGCCGACGTGCGGGTGTTCCACGCCCGCGAGCTGTCGAAGTGCACGAGGGTCCCTCCTCTCGAGACCGCGGCCGACGCCCGATTCATCGTGGACGAAGCGGTCTTCCGTCTGCGCCTGGCGAGCATCGGCGCAGAGGGTCGGGCTTGTTCCGCGCGCGAAGAGCAGGTTGCGAGCCGAATCGTGGACGAGGCATCACAATGGCGGTGCGATGCGATCGTCCTCGGATCCCGTCGACTTCGAGGAATCAGCCGGCTCTCCGGATGGGGCGTCAGAGAGCGCATCCTGCGGCTCTCGCCACTACCGGTGATTGTGACCCCGCAACCCCTCCTCATCAGGAAGCGCCGCCCAATGGTGTCGGCATCCGACGCCGTCGACCGGGACGGGGTTCGCTCGCGGCGTCACTGACCAGGGAGCGCCTGCTGGGGCTGGTATCGGAATCGATCGCACGGACCTGGGCCGTGTGCGCCGCAAGCCCGGGATGTACCACTGACCTGGCCCACCGCGTCCGCACCGAGTCGGGTATGGGCCACCGCTTCGATCCCTGAGGGGCGTCGCCTACGATCGACGGCCGTGGACCGTCGCACCGTGGAGATCTACGACGACCGCGGCCTCCAATGGGCCGCCACCCACGCCACCGCCGGCCGACGCTCCGAGGCAGCGTCGTTTGCCGCCCGGGTGCCACCGGATGCGACCCGCATCGACCTCGGGTGCGGCGCCGGCCGCTACCTCCCCTACCTGGGCCGGCCCGCCATCGCCTTCGATGCCTCCTCGGTGATGCTCGACGCGTGCCGGGCCGCCTTCCCCGACGCCCTCTACGTCCAGGGCGATGTGGAGCGGCTTCCTTTCACCCGGGGGTCGGTGGGTGGGGCGTGGTCGTGGATGACCCACCTTCATGTGGCGAGGGACCGGCTGCCCATGGCGCTGTGGGACCTCCACCGGGTGCTGGCGGTGGGCGCCCCCTTCGAGGTCCAGGTCCTCGAAGGGGAGTACGAAGGCGATGCGCTGGACGGGGACGAGGTCGGCGGGCGCTTCTTCGCCGGCTGGCGTCCCGACCGACTGGGGGATGTGGTGGCCGGGGCCGGCTTCGCCGTCGAGGACGGCTCCCTCTCCGTGTCCGGAGACGAGGTGCGGCTGCGGGCGGTGCGCAGCCGCACGCTGGCCGACACCGTGGGCGAGGGCATGCGGATGCTGGTCTGCGGCGTCAACCCGTCGCTGTACTCGGCCGATGCCGGGGTCGGGTACGCCCGACCGGGCAACCGGTTCTGGCCGGCCGCCCTGCAGGCGGGCATCGTCGGAAAGGACCGGGACCCGGCGGACGCCCTGTGCGCCCACGGCATGGGGATGACCGACTTCGTCAAACGGGCCACCCGCACGGCGGCCGAGGTGACGGTCGACGAGTACCGGTACGGCTTCGACCGGGTGGAGCGGCTCGTCCGCTGGCTGCAGCCGGGGGCGGTGTGCTTCGTGGGCCTCTCGGGCTGGAGGACCGTGGTCGGCCCGAGAGCGGTCGCCGGACTCCAGCCGGAGGAGATCGGCGGCAGGCCGGCCTACGTGATGCCCTCGACCAGCGGCCTCAACGCCCGCACCTCCCTCGAGGAGCTCACCGGACACCTCCGTCGCGCATGGGAGGTAGGCGGCGGAGGGTGACCTCGAAGGTCGGCGCACTCGGGGCGGTGCGCAGTGATCAGGAGGCCCAGGGACCGACCCCCCCGATGCGGGTGGGGGTGATCCTGACCACGAAGCCCACCTCGGGGTCGTCCACCGGGGGGAACCTCACGCCGGGCCCCAGGTAGACCTCGGCCAGTCGCTGCAGGAGCGGGGCGGCGCCCCCGAGGGTCACCTCCGCAGTCCCCTGCACCACCAGGTAGTGGTCGAGCCCGTGCTCGTCGCTCCCCTCGGCCTCGATGGACAACGCGACCCGGGGGTCGCGTTGCAGGTTCTGCACCTTGCGCCATGCCGCCATGTGGGCGGTGACGATCTGGTCCCCGTCGACTCCCACCCAGACCAGCGACACCTGGGGGCTGCCATCGGGGTTGAGGGTCACCATGTGGCCCAGCCTCCCCGCGGTCACCACGTCCCGCACCTGATCGGTCAGCAGCGTGCTCATCGTTCCTCCTCCTCCGGCGCGAGTTTTCCCATCAGTAGAGCCCGTCGACCGGGCCGTAGTGATCGGCCACCGGTGGTGACGCGAAGTACGGCCCGATCAATGCCCGCCATTGGGCGAACGCCTCGGACTGGCGGAAGCCCACCAGGTGATCGTCAACTGTCTCCCACTCGACGAGCAGGAGGTACCGGTCGGGCGATTCGACCCCCCGGTGCAGCTCCAGCGAGATGAATCCGTGAGCACGGGAGATGACCGATCGGGCCTCGATCAGGGCAGCCTCGAACTCTGTGGCAGTCCCGGGTCGAACGGTGATCACGGTGTGCTCGAGGACCATGCGACGCGACGCTACCTGCAGTGTGGCGCGGATGCGACAGACAGCTGCCCGGCTTCCACATGGCACCGTGCTTCGGAATGCCGCCGCCGGCTCCGGCGTTGAACCGGGAGATCACCTCGCTGACCGCAGTTGGCTCCCCGTGAGGATGCGAGGCGGGAGGGCAGCACGAACAGAACAAGGAGCAATTGGTGAAGGTCGAGATCTGGTCCGATGTGGTGTGCCCCTGGTGCTATGTGGGGAAGCGGCAGTTCGAGACAGCCCTGGCCGAGTTCCCCCACGCCGACCAGGTGTCCGTGGAGTGGAGGAGCTTCGAGCTCGAGCCCGGTGCTCCCCCGGCCACGGACTCGAGCATGGCCGAGGTGCTCCAACGCAAGTACGGGATGACCGGGGAGCAGGCGGCGGCCGCCAATCAGCGGATGACGGCGCTCGCTGCCGGCGTGGGCCTCGAGTACCACCTCGACCGGGTGCAGCTCGGCAACACCTTCGACGCCCACCGGCTCATCCACCTGGCAGCCGTCCACGGGCTCGCAGATGCCATGAAGGAACGGCTGCTGGCCGCGTACTTCACCGAAGGCCAGGCCATCGGAGAGACGGCAACGCTACAGCGCCTGGCCATCGAGGTCGGGCTCGACCCCGACGAAGTCGCCTCCACCCTCGCCGGTAGGGAGTTCGCCGACGAAGTCCGGGGGGACGAGGCACGGGCCGTCGCCCTGGGCGCCACCGGCGTGCCGTTCTTCGTCATCGACGAGACCTACGGGGTCGCCGGGGCTCAACCGTCCGACGTCCTGTTGGGTGCCCTGGAACGGGCCTGGTCCGAGTCCCACCCGATCGTCATGATCGACGAGGCAGGCGCCGCCTCCTGTGCGGACGACAGCTGTTCGATCTGAGGGGCGCCCCGCTAAGCCTCCGAGCATGCCGTAGGCCACGCTGACCGTCAGCGTGGCCACCAGGCGGCGGTCGGCCACCATCACCTGGCGGAACTCGTCCCAATCCGGGTGCTCGCCCTGTGCCGCCCGATACATCGCGACCAGCTCCTCGACCACGGGGTCGTCGGCTACCTCGGCTACCTCGGACAGGGCCGCGGTCCCCTCGAGCACCACGTAGGCAAAGAAGTCCCCGCGGGTCACGTGCAGGGAGGCGCGAGGGTCGCGGCGAAGGTTCTTCGTCTTCGCCCGCCCGTCGGTCACCGAGATCCGGACGGCGTACCGCTCCCTCGCCAGGTAGAGGATGTTGGACAGCTGGGGCCGGCCGTCACGCTTGAGAGTGGCCAGCACCCCTTGGCGGTGCTGGGCGGCGAAGGCGAAGGCCTGGTCGAGGTCGATACCCATTGCCCCAAGGTATCCCGGGGCCGGTTGTTCCGGCGCCCGGAGCCCTGGGCCGAGCTGCTCAGGCGTCCCGCCGCACGAGGACCCAGCCGCCGATGACCACGATGACCGCGGCATAGAGCGCCAGGGTGCCGGCCGCCGCCCACGGCGACATGAGCACCCCGGCGAAGTCCGTCTTGCGGGTGGTCACCACGATCATGGCCAGACCGAGGTTTGACGGCAGGTACCGCTCGATCGAGTTGCTGATGCTCGAGGGGAGGATCTGGATGATCAACGGGAGCACCAGGAGCAACCCGACGTAGAGCGAGATCGCCCCGGCGGTGTGCCGGAGGATGAAGCCGATCCCCAAGGCGATGATGGTGAGGAGGACCAGGTAGACGCCACAGAGGAACACGGCACGTGCGGCCCCGGGGCTGGTGATGCTGGCCACCGGGATCGTCGGGCTCTTGAGCTGTGCCACGATCGAGCTGCCGGAAGGAAGGGCCTTCCCCCCGTGCGCCGTCAGCACGGCCTGGCTGACGAAGAACGAGGCGAACGCCGTCAGCTCGGCCACCACGAAGATCACCGCCGCGATGACGATGCCCTTGGCCGCCAACACGGTGGTGCGGCGCGGAATGGTGGCCAGGGTCGTCCTGATCGAGCCGGTGGCGTACTCCGAGGTCACGATCAGTGCCCCGAGGACGCCGACGACGAACTGGGAGATGAACTCACCTGTCTGGGAGAACCGGACGGGGTCGAACTGGGCGCGGTCCACAACGCCCAAGCCGGCCCACCGGCCGGCCTCGATGTTGGTTACCAGCGCAGAGAGCCCGATTCCTGCGACCACGACGACGGCCAGGGCGATCCACGTCGATCGCACAGAGCGCAACTTGGTCCACTCGGAGAGGGTCTCCTCTCGCAGGCCGGCGCGGCCGCGCTCGATAGGGGGCAGCGTCGTGGCGACCGTCATCACGAGGCCACCCCCACGCGGGCGTGCCCGTGGAAGTCGACGGAGTCCGAGGTGAGCTCCATGAAGACCTCCTCGAGGCTCGCCTGTTGCGGGCTCAGCTCGTGGAGGGCGATGCCGGCGGCGTGCGCAGCCTCCCCGATCCGGGCCGAGTCCACCTTTGTCACGAGCAGGCTGCCGCCCTCTCCGCTGGTGACCGAGGCCCCGATCGAGGAGAGCACATCGGCGAGCCTGCCGGCCTCGGGCGAGCGCACGAGCACGGTGGCCACGGTGTTGGACCTGATGAAGTCGTCGACGGTCGTGTCGGCGATCAGCTTGCCCCGGCCGATCACGACGAGGTCGGTGGCGGTAAGCGACATCTCGCTCATCAGGTGACTCGAGACGAAGATCGTCCTGCCCTCGCCGGCCAGGGATTTGAGCAGGTTGCGGACCCAGAGGATCCCCTCGGGGTCGAGGCCGTTGATCGGCTCGTCGAAGAGCAGCACGCCGGGGTCTCCCAGGAGCGCCGAGGCGATTCCGAGCCGCTGGCTCATGCCCAGGGAGAACTTCCCCACCTTGCGGCCGGCCACTGCGGTGAGGCCGACGAGCTCCAGCACCTCGTCGACACGCTCCTTCGGGATGGTGTTGGTCTGGGCCAGACTCAGCAGGTGGTTGCGGGCCGAGCGGCCCGGGTGGACCGCCTTGGCCTCGAGCAGTGCCCCCACTTCGCGCAGGGGCCACCTGAGATCGTGGTAGCGCCGGCCGTCGAGCGTCACGTCGCCGGCATTGGGCCGGTCCAGCCCCATGATCATCCGCATGGTGGTGGACTTCCCCGACCCGTTGGGCCCCAGGAAGCCGGTCACCACGCCGGCCCGGACCTCGAAGCTGAGGCCGTCCACGGCGCGGGTCCTCCCGTAGCTCTTCGAGAGCCGGGCGGCCTCGATCACGTGCATGTTCCCCTGTGGCGCATGCCACGACCGTACCAGCGCCGCTACGGAATACACCCAGGCAGGGAGGTTGCGAGCGAGGGGCTGGGGAAGGGTATGCCCCCCGGAAGGTTTAGGGCCTGCCCCGTATCAGCGTGCAGGTGGTCGTGTTCAAATGGGGTGAACAACCACCGGTTGTGCCGACCATCAGACGAGGCGACTCAAGGCGGAACGCCTGGTGGAGTGGGCGGCGGCGGAGGCATGGATGCTCGACTTGGACACCGACGTGGCCCCCCGTCCCAGGTCGGGCATCCGTGTCGTCTCGCCCCTGATGGGCGTGACGGGATCGAAGCGGCCATCGTGAGGGCAGAGGACCGACGATGAGCGAGGGCGAAGCCGACGGCCTTCTCACCGTCCAGCTCATCGAGGCCACCCACGCCCTCCACCGAGCAGCGATCGCCCTGGAGGGTGTCAGGTCCGACGGGAAGGCCCCATCCGCTCTGCGATGTCCGCCGCAGGCCGCTGTGGCACGTGCAATCGGCACCCCGGGCACCCTGGATTGGATGCACCCCCTGAGCGTCGTCGGCCGCACAGCCGACGACCTGAACAGGATGGTCGTGGACGGGATCTCCGAGGTGGTGTCGGTCATCCGGGGCGCATTTCCGCCGATCTGCGAACCGATCGCGGCGGAGGGGATCGGACAAGCCATCGATCGGCCACAGGCCTCCTGTTCCGGGTAACGTGCGGTATCTCTTGGATTCTCCAGTCCTTCCGCGTGCGCATTGATGCCCGATCGCAATCGGGCATCTCCGAAATCTGCCGATGACACCCGGAAGGAGCTCGAAGTGCGCCCCCACGATGGTCCGATCACCGTGGTGCTCGCCACGGACAGCTTCCTCATCGGCGACGGCCTCGCCTCGTTGCTCGCCGGTGTCGCCGAAGTCGAAGTGGTCGCGCGGGCCCATGACCACGAAGAGCTTCTTGCGCTCGTCGAAGAGCTCACCCCCGAGGCGCTGATCGTCTCCATCCGCTCCCCGATCGTCACGACCATGCCCACGATCGTCGCGGCCCGGCGTCTGCGGGAGGAATTCCCGGACATGGGAATCGTGGTCATCTCCGACCGCGGCGACGGCTTCGCGCTGGAACTGCTTCGGGGGGGCGCATCGAGAATCGCCTACCTACTCGACACACGGCTCCCCGACCTCGACGCCGTGCTCGACGCACTGAACGAGGTGTGCGCCGGGCAGACCGTCCTCGACCCGGGCATCGTGGACTCCCTGGTCCAGCGCCGCGACGAGCTCGCCATCGACGATCTCAACCCGCGCGAGGCCGAAATCCTGGAGCAGCTCGCCAAGGGTCTCTCCAACCGGGCCATCGCCGCCAAGCTGCACGTCTCGACCAAGTCTGTCGAGAAGTACGTCTCCACCATCTTCCGCAAGCTCGGGCTCGACGACCAGGACGCCGACCGCCGAGTCACGGCCGCCCTCGCCTTCCTGCAGGCACAGACCGAACCGTTCGGGATCCAGGTGACCGGGGGGAGGACCGAAGAGGAGACAGTCCCCCTGCGACGTCCCACCGACGCTACAGGCCTTGTACATCCGGGTGGGATCGGACCGGCAGCGCGGCGGCATCGCGACGAGTGGCCGGAGCCGGTACGGCGAGAGCTGCCGCACCCCGAGGCCGAGGTCGCATTGTTGGATCGTGCCGGTGTGATCGTGTCGGTCAATGCTGCATGGATCGCCTTCGCCGAAGCCAACGGCGGCGATCCGGCATCGACGGGAGTCGGGCAGTCGTATCTGGAGGCCTGTGCTGCCGCCCCCGGGGATCACAGCGCCGAACAGGTTGCCGCCGGTCTCCGGGCGGCTCTGGAGGGCGACCTCCTCGTACCCATGAAGGTGCACGTCCCCTGCCACAGCGCGGACACGTCACGTTGGTTCGACGTCTTCATCTCCTCCCGCCTCGCTGATGATGGTCATTGTCTCGGCGCTACCGTCACGCTGGCCCTCTCTTGCCGGACCACCCGGTAGCGGCCGCTCCCGGACGCCGGGCTCCCCGTTGGGCTCCGGTAGGCCGAGGGCATCGGCCCTGGATCAGCCGTCGACCGTCATCCCGACCGCAACGGTCTCTTCGATGTGCCGCCGGGTGGCGTCGATCTCCTCGGCCACCGACTCGTCCTCGGCCATCACGGCGTCGAGATCCGTGGACTCATAGCCGATCACACCCATATCGGCGAACGTGTGGCGCATCTTCGGTCCCCACAGGCCGATGTCCTTGAGCGTCGGGACGATCCGGGTGAACAACAGGCTGCGGAAGACCTTCTGGCTCTCGCTGGCGTCGACGTAGTCGATGCAGGCCTTTGCGTCGTAGCCGAGGCGCTCCCACAGCTCGTTGGCGAGGAATCGATCGCGCATCCGGTAGCACGCATCGGCACAGAACTCCTCGCGCTCGTCACGCTCCGCCTGCGTCAGCTGGGGGTAGTAGTCGCGCAGTGCAAGGCGGCCGAACATCACATGACGCGCCTCGTCCTGCATGACATAGGCGTTGACCGCCTTCCCCAATGGGTCGCCTGCCGTGTTGCGGATCAGCCCGAACGCGGCGAGGGCAAGGCCCTCGATCAGGATCTGCATGCCCAGATAGGTCATGTCCCAGCGCGAATCGCGGAGAATGTCGTCGAGCAACGACTTGAGATTGTCGTTGATCGGGTAGGCCATCTCGATCTTGTCGAGGTAGCGCGAGTAGGTCTCGACATGGCGCCCTTCGTCCATGACCTGGGTGGCGGCGTAGTACTTGGAGTCGATGTCGGGGACCGTCTGCACGATCTTCGCCGTGCAGATGAGCGCGCCCTGCTCGCCATGGAGGAACTGGCTGAACTGCCAGGCGACCATGTTGCGCCGCACGTTCCCACGCTCGTCATCGGTCAGCCTGTCCCACATCGGCGAGCCGTAGATCGGGACGAGCTCGTCGGGCACCTGTAGCGGGTTCTCGGGATCGGGGTCGTGGGACCAGTCGATGCGCTCGCTGGCGTCCCACTGCTTCTTCTTGCCCTTGTCGTAGAGCGTGATGAGCTTTTCGCGACTGTTGTCGTACTCCCAGGTGAACCGGGCCGTCCCCGAGTTGTCACCCGTCTGCCATCCGGTCTTGTCCACCGGTAACTGGTACACCTTCGTCGTCATGCCGAGTTCCCCCGATCGACCGCAGTATCAACCCAGTGTGGGTGAGTGGCGCGATGCTGTCAATCATCGGTGCCCGTCGGCTCTGGGTCCGCCGGTGCCCGGAGGGCGGTGCGTGGCCCGCCGGAGTGGCATCCGCGACGTGGTGACCGGGTCAGGTGCCCCGGGGGTTGCTCACACCAGAGCGAAGGAGCCCTCCCCCACCCAGGCCTCGGCGCCGATCAGCTCGTGGGAGACCGCGTGCCGGGCCAGGTCGGCGTCCTCGCTGATGGCCACACAACGTCGGCCGTCTGGCGTGTCGCACAGGGCCACCGTCCGGCACGGGTCCATCCCCTCGTACGTGACCGTGTAGGTGGCGACCGTGGCGGCACCGTCGTACCCGTCGAACGCCTCGACGACGTCGACCATCTCGGTGACCGACGCCGCCTGGTGGGCCAGGTCGGCCAGCAACGGCGGCCGGCCGTCGGGCACGGCGGACCACACGCCGATGCCGGGCTTGGTCAGGAGCCCGCTGACGGTGGTGACGAGCCCGAGCGAGCCCGGGTCGGCCCTCACGGCCGGGATCACCGCTGCCATGGACTGGAGGACGAAGTTGTTGAACGGCCCGCCGGCGAAGGCCATGCCCCCGGTGACCGTGGGTGTCGCCCCGATGTCGAGCGCGAGGGCGCGCTGCTGCACCCGCACCGCAGCCGGAAAGCAGCTGTAGACCTCGGTCGTCTCCACCTCGGTCAGCGACCGCCCGAGCCGCGCCGTTGCGGCCTCCCCCAGAACGCGCATGGCCGGCCAGGCGTGCAGCCGCCGCCGGCGCAAGAGGGAAGCAGCGTGACCCGACTCGACACCGACCAGGGGGAACACCCATCGATCGGTGGACACCCCCAGGTCCCGTGCAGTCCCCGCCGAGCAGAAGACCAGCGCCGCCGCCTGGTCGACCGTCCACTGGGTCGAGTGCCACTTGTTGTAGGGGAAGGCCAGCGGGCGGTTCGACGGCGACGGGGTGTCGATCTCCCGGGCATCCATCGGATCGGCGAAGGCGGCCAGCGGGTTGGCCCCGGCAACCCGGTTGCAGCGGGCCCACAGATCGGCGATCTCGGCGCGGTGCTCCGCCAGGGTCCGACCCTCCGCCGCCCGGAGGGCATTGTCGATCATGGCGTACTGCTGCACGGGTTCCCACAGACGGTGGGTGACCTCCACCGGCTCGAGGAGGGGTCCGGTGCACCGGTGGACCACGTCGGGCTGCACGTCGGATCGGCAGTCCTCTGCCTGCCCTCCGACCCGCCGTCCCGGTCCCCGGGCCCAGCGCCGGGCCTCGCCCCCCACCACCGCCGCCACCTCCGAGGTGCCGGCCACGATCGCCGCCAGGGCGTCGTTGATCAGGCTCTGCTGGGGAATGCCCAGTTCGAAGAGGTGGGTCCGCACCTCGGAGGCACCCACCCCGTCGGCGACCAGGCGACCGGGGTCCGGGTACGACCAGCTTCCCTGGGGGACGGCAATCCGATCGATACCCGCCAACAGGCCGCTCCGGCCCGTATCGGCCCCGGCGGCGAGCAGCGCCCGGGTCATCAGCTCGCTCGGTTCGACGTCCGCCGAGGCCGTTCCGATCCCCACCAGGATCGGTGTCCGCGGATCGAGCGAGCGCGTGGTCGCCGACCGGGCCGCCCCTGTCACCGGATCAGCCCGTAGCCCGGTTCACAGGTCCCGCCGTCCGGCCGAGGCGGTGCTGCCCTCCAGGGCATCGGACCGGCGTTCGCGCATCATCCGACCGACCTGGCGCCAGGTGACGGCCACGGCCCCGAGTGCCAATGCGTCCCCTCGGGAGCGCTCGGGCAGGTCGTAGTGGGCATGGTACGGTCGGCCCGCCTTGCACTGGAACCACTCCCTGCGCATGCCCATCCGGGCAGCGAAGGCATGCAGCTCATCATCGCTGTCGGCCACCAGGTGCGACCATCGGTCGACCACCACTCCGAGCCGGGCAGGCTGGCGCCAGTCGTCCAGGTAGACCGTCACCGGCTCGTGTGGCGGGGCCGCACCGGGTCAGAGAATGCGACCGGTGTCTCCGTCGTCCGTGACTACCGACAGCCCGGCCTGCTCCCAGGCCAGCATTCCCCCTGCGATGTTGATGGCGTCGTACCCGGCACCGGCCAGAGTGGTGGCCACCGTGCCCGATCGCCCGCCGACCCGGCAGATGCAGAGCACCGTCCGGTCCTTCGGGATCTCGTCGATCCGCTCGGAGACCAGCCCTATGGCCACCTGGACCGCTTCGGGGGCGTGACCCGCCTCCCATTCGGAGTCCTCACGGACGTCGAGAAGGAACGCCCCGGAGGCGATCAGCCGGGCAGCCTCCCCCGGGTCGATGTCAGCCGCTCGCACATGGTCGGAATCCACGCCATCACCGTACCGGAGGACGGGACCCGACCGGGTCACCCCCGGTCACGACGGGAGGTCCATCAGTTCGATCCGCACGCCGTCGGGGTCGGTGCAGTACACGAAGTCGAGGCGGGCCCCGGGGAGATCGAAGGTGGTCCGGGTGCCGCGGACCACCGCTCCCCCCACGGCCTCGATGGCCGACGCCGCGCCGTCAACGTCGTCCACCCGCAGCGAGAGGTGGGTGAGGCCCAGCTGATTCATCGGGCGGCGCACCGGGTCGCCGGTCGTGCCCGGCGACTCGAATCCGAGCAGTTCGATGGTGCACCCGTCGCGCCGGAGCATCCGCGACTGCAGGCGCACCTGCTCCACCTCCATGAGCGCTCCGAATTCCGGGCCGACCTGGTGCGACCCGACCTTCTCGAACCCGAGCCCCTCGCAGTAGAAGCGCAGGGACCGCTCGAGATCCGAGACGCAGATCCCCAGATGCGAAAAGGACAGCGTCATGAGGGCCTCTCGACGAGAGGCGGCAGGTGGGCACGGACGAACTCGCCGACCGCCCGGAAGGCGCGGCGGCTGCCCTCGGCCCAGGGCATGAGGATGGGGAACACGTGGAACATCCCCGGCTCCTCGATGGCCAGGGTGTCCACGCCCACTTTCTCCAGGTGGTCCACGAACTCACGGATCGGATCCCGGAACATCTCGTCGCTGCCGAAGGAGATGAAGGTCGGAGGCCAACCCGAGGGGTCCTGGGATACCGCGGAGACCGCCTCCGCGGCGGGGCTCACGCCATGCAGATAGGCGGACGTCGGGATGTTCCAGGGCAGGATGTCACGACCGGCGTTCTCCGCGATCGACGGCTCATCGAGGCGAAGGTCCAACTCGGGGGAGAACAGGACCACCCCGGCGATGGGCCGGTGGTCGGTGCGCACCATCGAGTACACCAGTGTCGACGCCAGGCCCCCACCGCTCGAGTCACCGCCGATGAAGATCCTCGACGGATCGGTACCACCGGCAATCAGCGCCTCGAGGACCAGGACCGCATCCTCGAGGCCGGCAGGGAACGGAAACTCGGGCGCCAACCGGAGGTCGGCGACGAAGATCTCGCACCCGGTCCGTCGGCACAGCCAGGCGACGAACACGCTGTACATCTTCGGTGACGTGCCGACATACCCGCCGCCGTGCAGGTACACCATGGTGCCTCCGGAGGCACCGTTCCTCGGGCGGAACCACTGGCCCGGCACGCCGGCCACCGTGGCCGCCTCCTGCTCGACGTCGAGCGAGCGTACGAACGGGGGCAGCACCGCGCCGCACAGGTCGTCGAGGACGAGCTCGATCGACCGGAACTCGTCGATGCGGATCGACGCGCAGTACCCCATGAACGACCGGATCGTCTCCCGGGTGACGGCCACCGCCAGGTTGTGAGGGAGATTCCCCTCGCCCGACCATGGCTTCCGGAAGGGCACCCTTGCCATGGCCACCGAAAGCTGACCGGCCAGGCCGACCAGGTCGGCCGTGGCGATCGGCCACGACGACCGGGCCACCCCGGGGCGCCGGGCCATCACCATGGTGCCACTTCTTCCAACACGGTCATCGGAGCATCGCAGCCACCCTACGGCAGGTCCGACCCGGGGCAGGACCGGGGAGCAGCCCCGGATCGGGCGTCCGCAGGTTCAGGCCGGTTCGGCGGCCAGGGTGGCCCCGAGTCGGAGCAGTTGGTCGGTGGCCCCACCCAGGGTCAACTCGAGGTGCTTGGTCATGAGGAAGTACCGGTGCAGGGGGTAGTCGCGGTCGACGCCCACCCCTCCGTGGAGGTGGACCGCAGCGTGGACCACCCGCTGTCCACCGTCGGCGGCCCAGAACTTGGCCACCGCCACCTCCTTGTCGGCGGGGAGCCCCTCGGCGATGCGCCAAGCCGCCTGCCACGCGGTGAGCCGGATCGCCTCGGTGTCGACGTAGGCGTCCGCCGCCCGTTGGCCGACCGCCTGGAAGGTGGCGATCGGCTTGCCGAACTGCTCCCTGGTCTTGGTGTACTCCGCCACCAGGGCCAGCGCTGCTGCTGCCGCACCGGCCTGGGCCAGGGCCAGGGCTGCGGTCGACCGCTGCACCAGCCACTCGATGATGGAGCGGGCGTCCTCGACCGTTCCGAGCAGGGCATCCAGGCCGACGGGTGTGCCGTCCAGCGTGAGGATCGCCTCGGACTGCCCGGTGTTGACCGGCTGGCGCTGCCGGCCCACCCCTGGGGCAGAGGTGGGGACGATGAACACGGCGAGCCCGTCGGGCTCCCGCCGTGCGGGCACCAGTACGGCATCGGCGAACATCCCCGAGGGCACGCACACCTTGGTACCCGACAGCGCCCAACCGTCGCCCGTGGGCTGGGCGACCACTCCGGGCGACAGCGGGCTACCGCCCAACTCAACCAGGGCCGTGGTCAGGACCGTGTCGCCCGCCACCACCCCGGACAGCCACTTGCGGCGCTGCCCATCGGTCCCGAACCGGGCGATGGCCGGGGCCGCCGCGGCCAGGGTCTCGACGGCCGGCACGTACGCTGCGCTGCGGCCCGCCTGCTCGACCACCAGCGCGGTCTCCAGAAACCCGAGTCCGGCGCCACCCACCTCTTCGGGAAGGGCGATGCCGAGCAGGCCGGCGGCCGCCAACTCGGACCAGAGCTTCCGGTCGAACCGCTCGCCGTCCGGCTCGGATTCGAGCTCACGCAGGCGCTCGTGGGTGGCCAGGTCGGTGAAGATCCGGGCGGCGAGATCGCGCACCGTCTCTTGTTCCTCGGTGAAGGAGAAGTCCATGGCTGCGTCTCCTCTTCTATCGCAGTGACCGGGGCATCCCGAGGCCGAAGATGGCGATCAGGTCCCGTTGGATCTCGTTGGTCCCGCCACCGAAGGTCAGGATGAGCAGGCTCCGGGCGTACATCTCGAGGCGGCCGGCCAACACTGCTTCGGGGCTGCCCTTGGGGAGATAGCCGGCCTGGCCGACCACCTCCATCATCAGCTTGAAGGCCTCGAGATAGAACTCGGTGCCGAACACCTTGATGGTGGAGGCATCCGCCACGTCCAGGTGGCCCTGGGTGGCCGTCCACGCCACCTTCCAGTTGATGAGCTTGAGGAACTCGAGACGCGCATGGATGCGGGCCAGGTGGACCTGCACCCACTCCTGGTCGATCACCCGACGGCCGTCGGCCAGTTTGGTGGACTGGGCCCACGAGCGGACATCGGTGAGCGCCCGTTCGATGATCCCCGACGAGCACAGGGTGACCCGCTCGTGGTTCAACTGGTTGGTGATCAGCGACCAGCCGTTGTTCTCGCCACCGACCAGATTCGCCGCCGGCACCCGCACGTCCTCGTAGAACGTGTAGTTGATGTTGTGGTCACCGAGCAGGTGCATGGGCACCACCTTGATCCCCGGGGTGTCCATGGGCACGATGAACATCGAGATGCCCTTGTGTTTGGAGACGGTCGGGTCGGTCCTGGTGGCCAGCCAGATGTAGTCGGCATCCCCGGCCAGCGAGGTGTAGATCTTCTGGCCGTTGATGACGTACTCCTCGCCGTCACGCTCGGCCCGGGTCTGCAGGGAGGCGAGGTCCGTACCGGACTCGGGCTCGGTGTAGCCGATGCAGAAGTGGATGTCGCCGGCCAGGATGCGCGGCAGGAACTGCTCCTTCTGTTCGGGAGTGCCGAACTCCATGATGGTGGGTCCCACCGTGTTGATGGTCAGCATGGGCACCGGGGCGCCGGCCCGCATCGACTCGTCGAAGAAGATGAACTGCTCGATGGCGGAACGGCCCTGGCCGCCATACTCGGTGGGCCAGCCGATGCCCAGCCAGCCGTCGACCGCCATCTGCTTGACCACCCGGCGCATGTCGGGTCCGATCCCATGGCTCGAGGCCAGTTGGGCCTCGACCTCGGGGGTGAGCAGGTTGGCGTAGTAGCCGCGCAGGCGGGTGCGGAGGGCCTCGTGTTCCTCGGTGTAGCCGATCTCCATTGCATCCCTCCCGATAGTGCCTGCTGGCGGAGGCCGGGCCGGGGCTGCACCCCGGCGGCGGCGCTCGAGCGGCAGGGCGAGGGTCGGCTCGACCCGTCTCCGCAACTCTTCCCCGTGCGTGGTCCACTCCCCGGACCTGGTGACCAGGAGCGGGGACCGACCGCTACTAGAACACGTTACATTCAGCCCGCATGTGGCGCCACCGCCGGAGGGCGGGACAGACAAGGCTCCGGGAACGCTCCGCCGGATGACCGGTGGGACGGCGTGGTGCATCCATCCACCACCCGGCACCGCTCGGGCTACCATCCGGTAAGTTGCGAACGGGACATCTTGCTTGATTCCTGCCGCCACCGCGGTCCATGACCGCACCAACGCCGCGGCACCGCCGCCTTCAACGAGGAGCATCACATGCCCGAAGCCGTAATCGTCGCCACCGGCCGGACCCCGATCGGACGGGCCAACAAGGGTTCGCTGGTCGACTGCAGGCCCGACGACCTGGCCGCACTGGTCGTGCGCGAGGTGCTGGCCAAGGTGCCCCAACTCGATCCCCACTCGGTCGAGGACCTCATCCTCGGCAACGGCCAGCCCGGTGGCGAGGCCGGCTACAACCTGGGCCGCGTGGTCTCGTTGCTGGCCGGCCTCCCCGACGTCCCCGGCGTGACCGTCAACCGGTACTGCTCGTCGTCCCTCCAGACCATTCGCATGGCCGCGCACGCCATCCGGGCCGGCGAGGGCGACGTCTTCGTCGCCGCCGGGGTCGAGGCGGTCAGCCGCTACCGCTTCGGAGCGGCCGATACCGGATCCCACAACGAACTGTTCGCCGTCTCCGAAGCCCGCACGGTCGAGCGGACGCCGGCCGCCGGCGCCCCCTGGACCCCGCTCGACGGAGTCCTTCCCGACGTGTACATCGCCATGGGCCAGACGGCAGAGAACGTCGCCGAGTTCAAGCAGGTCAGCCGCGAGGAGCAGGACGAGTTCGCCCTCCAGTCGCAGACCCGGGCGGTGGCGTCCCAGGAATCGGGCTTCTTCGGCCGCGAGATCATCCCGGTCACCACTCCCAACGGGGACGTGGTCACGAAGGACGACGGCCCACGGCCCGGCACCAGCCTGGAGGGGCTGGCCGGCCTGAAGCCCGTCTTCCGTGAGGGCGGCACCATCACTGCCGGCAACGCCTGCCCGCTCAACGACGGCGCCGCCGCCGTGGTGGTCATGAGCGATACCAGGGCACGCGAACTTGGCATCACCCCGCTCGCCCGCATCGTGGCCAGCGGCGTGTCCGGCCTCAACCCCGAGATCATGGGCCTCGGGCCGGTCGACGCGGTCCGCCAGACCCTGGCCCGGGCCGACATGACCATCGACGACATTGACCTGGTGGAGATCAACGAGGCCTTCGCCGCCCAGGTGATCCCCTCGGCCAAGGAGCTGGGCATCGGCTGGGACAAGCTGAATGTTCGCGGCGGGGCCATCGCCCTCGGCCATCCCTTCGGCCAGACAGGTGCGCGCATCATGACCACGCTGCTCAACGCCCTCGAGGACACCGGCAAGACCATCGGCCTCGAGTCGATGTGCGTCGGCGGCGGCCAGGGAATGGCCATGATCGTCGAGCGCCTCTCCTAGTCGACGGCGACCTCGCCGGGGCGGTTCGCTGCGGCGGCTCAGCGGTCGAGCAGCGGGTCCGAGGGTTGTCGGACCTTCCTGCCCGAATCGCGGGCGCGCCGCCAGGCGATGCCCGAGAGGGCCTCGAGGGCGATGCGGTTGCTCAGGTACGCGGTCACCTCCGCATGGTCGAACGGCGGGGACAGTTCGACGATGTCCATGCCGGCCAGCGGGAGCTCCATGGCGATGCGGCGCACCGCGTCGAGCAGTTCGCGGGCGGACAGCCCCCCGGGCTCGGGGTGCCGGTCGCCGGGGCCGATCCGGGGTCGACCACATCGACGTCGACGGACAGGAAGACGGCATCACACTCGTCGGTGGCGATGGCGAACGCCTCGGTGAGGCACTCGTCGAGTCCTCTCGCCAACACCTCGGTCATCTCGTAGCTACGCATGCCCTGCTCGGCCATCCACTCGAGGGTCTCGGGCTCGGGCCAGTAGCCCCGCAGCCCGACCTGGAGGAACCGGTCCCCACGCGCCGCCCCAGACTCGATCAACCGGCGCATCGGCGTGCCGTGACCCACCAGTGCGCCGAACTGGGTGTTGGCGGTGTCGGCGTGGGCATCGAAGTGGATGACCGACACCCGGCCCCACCCCACGTGCCGGGCCACGGCGGTCACGTCGGGCAGCGCAATGGTGTGATCGCCCCCCAACACGATGGGGATGGCACCCGAAGCGGCGACTCGGGCCACTGCCTCCTCCAGCCGGGCGATCGAAAGGCCGGTGTCGCCGGAGGGCATCTCGACGTCGCCGACATCGACCACGCCGAGCTCGACCAGCGGATCCACCCCGAGGGCCAGGTGGGGTCGCGAGCCGTCCTGGGGCAGGTAGTCGGTGGTCCGTATGGCAAGCGGCCCGAACCGGCAACCGGGCCGGTGGCTGGTCCCGCCGCCGAAGGGCGCACCGATGATCACCGCCCCGGCCTCCGCAAAACTGGCCGGATCATCGAGATCGGCCGCGGGGACNNCCGTCGACTCAGTCAGGAAGCTCTTCGATGGCGTACTCGGGGCAGTTGGCGATCGCCAGCCGCGCCTTGTCCTCCAGTTCGACCGGTACGGCGCCGCCACCCACCACCGAGGACAGCCCGTAGTCGTCCACGTCGAACAGCTCCGGGGCCAAGCCGTAACAGCGGGCGTGCCCGGTGCACTTGTCGGGATCGACCCGGATCCTCATGGGAACACCACCGGCACGTGGCGTGGGCCCCGCACCTGGCCGCCCGCCCAGGTGACCTCGTCGCCCTCGGCGAGTCGGAACGTGGGGATCCTGCGCAACCACTCCTCGAGAGCCACCTTCAACTCCATTCGGGCCAGGTTGGAACCGGCACAACGGTGGATGCCCGATCCGAACGCCACATGGCGGTTGAGTGCCCGGTCGAGGATCACCCTGTCCGCGTCCTCGAAGGCCTCGGGGTCCCGGTTCGCACCGGGGAAGTTCATCAGCACCTTGTCGCCGGCCCTCATCGGGCACCCCTCGAACACGACGTCCTCGGTGACCAGCCGGGCCATGGTGACCGGCGAGTAGGCCCGCAGAAGCTCCTCGATGGCCAGCGGCATGGCATCGGGCTCGGCGATCAGTCGGTCGCGATCCTCGGGATGGGTGGCCAGGTGCCAGAGTGACGACCCGATGGCGCTCCAGGTGGTGTCGACCCCGGCGATCAGCACCAGGGCGGCTACGCCGAGCACCACGCTCTCCTCGACCGGCAGGCCGTCGACCTCGCTGTGCAGGAGATAGCTCAGCAGGTCCTCGCCCGGCTGCGTCTTCCTCCGGCCCACCTCCTCGATGAAGAAGGTGATCAGTCCCTCCATGCCCCGCAAACGGAGCTCCGGGTCGTCGGCGAACTCGAGGACGTCCCGCACCCAACCGGTGAAGGTGTCCGACAGCTCCGCGGGGACCCCGAGGATGCCGGCGATGACCCGCACAGGGATCTGCTGGGCGTAGTCGCCGGCAGCGTCCGCGGTGCCGCTGTAGATGAACCCGTCGACGAGCTTGATGCACAGCTCACGGGTCGTCGCCTCGTAGGAAGCGACCCGACGATGGGAGAACCACGGAAGGAGGAGCCGGCGCGTCCACGTGTGCAGCGGCGGATCCGCCGAGATGGGCGGAACCCCATAGGGGAGGACCGGATCCTCGGGGACCTCACCCTCGAAGGGGATCACCGTGATCTCGGCCGAGCTGAAGTGCTCGACATCGTGGGCGAGGTCGACCACGTCCTGGTAACGGGTGGGGAGCCAGGTACTTCCCCGCCGGTCCGTGTGGGCCACCGGGCAGGTCTTGCGCAGTTCGTCCCAGATGCTGAACGGGTCGGCGACATAGGCGGGGTTCATGATGTCGAAGTCGGTGTCCCAGTGCTCTACGGGCGTCGTGTTCGCCATGATGCTCCCCCATCGGGCCGGACGCGACCGAGCGTCCTGGCTTCCCTCATCTTGGCACGTGGCAGTGCCGGTCGGTTCGTGCCCTTGTGCCGGTGGTCAGGGGGTAACCGACCCCACGGGGGGCCGACAACATCGGACTGCCGATCTAGCTGGGACCATCGGCGTGCGCCGATCGCACGATCAAACCCGGGACCTCGCTCTTGGACGCTGCGAAGTAGACAGCCACGATGGCATCGACGGCGAAGGAGGCGATGGGGCTGACGAACGCCACGGCGATGGCCACGAGATAGACGAGACCGCCGAGGAGTGCCCGCCGCGTCCAAGCTGGGAACGCGGCGCGCGCTGGCTCGGCGACCAGCTCCGGATGTGCGGAGAGATAGCGCCATCCCCAGGCGAACGAAAGGCCCATCATCAGCATCGTCGCCGCATACAGGACCGCCGCCGCCCGCGCCTCGGGGACACCCTGGTCGGCGTAGTCGGCGGCAAGTGCGGTCGGCCACGGGATGATGGAGATGAACAGCAGGAAGGCCAGCGTCCGCTCCAAGAACCGCCGGTCGATGGAGCGCACCGCGCTCATCATTCCGTGATGCTCGATCCAGAGGATGCCGATCGTCACGAACGACACGAGGTAGGCCACGTATGAGGGCCACTGGTGCAACAGGTCGTGCACGAGCTGAGTCGAGTGGGCCGGCCTCGGCAGGTCCAGGACCAGAAGGGTCAGGGCGATGGCGAAGACGCCGTCGACGAGCGCGTGAAGTCTCCCTGGTCCCACTGCTGGTCACCCACTTCGTCGGTTGGTAGGCGGTTGCCCGACGAGCACCCAGGCTACGGCTACGCGACGAGCCGCCCGACCGTGACAGGATCTGCCGGTGCGCTTTCACGCGGAGCACCGCTTCAGTGGATCGGAACAAGCCGTCGCGGCACTCCTGACCGACCCCGCTTTCTACCTCGACCTCGCTCTTCCCGACCTGAGCCGGCCCGAAGTGCTCGAACATGGCGAGGACGGTGACGACACTGTGTTGCGGCTCCGGTACAAGTTCGTAGGGAGCATCGATCCGATCGCGCGCCGCCTGATCGGTGCCGGCCACCTCGTTTGGATCCAAGAGATACGGGTCGACCAGTCGGCAGGCACCGGCACCGTCACCTTCGAGGCCGAGAGGGACCCGAGGCGACTGCACGGAGCAGCGGACTTCGCTCTCACCGCAGCCGACGCCGGCACCCTCCGGCGCTTCGACGGCGAGCTGATCGTGGCGGTGCCGGGCATCGGCCGCATGGCGGAACGACGGATCGTTCCCGGGCTCCTCCGCCGGCTGGACATCGAGTCCCAGGCCCTCGACGAGCAGCTGCAGCGAGAGGAGTGAGCGGCACATCCGGTCCACCTGCAGGTACGGTGCCCCGAGTCGGTGACCGGGGGCACCCGTGTTCCGCTCCCGATGTCCGCTCCGGCTCGGAGAA
Source organism: Acidimicrobiaceae bacterium (assembly GCA_003138855.1). GTDB lineage: Bacteria > Actinomycetota > Acidimicrobiia > Acidimicrobiales > RAAP-2 > Bog-756. The sequence goes on from PLHF01000058.1 coordinate 50,581, forward strand.
GTGGTCAACGTCCCGAGGGGCCATGGTGCCAGGATGTCGCCACGGACGAGGCCGGAGTGGACGTGCGGGGCGGCACTCCGAGCAGGAGGATGCTCATTGCCCAGGGCCTCGTTGGTACCTCGGCGGCCTTCCTGGCCGCCTACGGCAGCAGCTCGGGAGGAGCACGTTCGACGGGCCATCGGGTACGTCCACCGTCAGGGGATCCGTTGCCGGCGTGGCGCTGACGGCGCTCGTCGCGCACCCGGATCGGGTGGCCCGACCCAGCGGCTAAGCCACCACGACGAATCTCACCGGATCAGCGGGCAAGGCCCTCACGTCTCCAGTGGGAGCGTTCGATCTGGACGCGGGCTACCTGTTCCGACAAGGGACCATCACGCGAGCCAATCAGGGCAGAATCGTCCGAGCGAGGGCACACCCGAACCTGATCGGAGGCATCGGCAGCGCAGCCTATCTATCCGGAACCTTCGGAGCCGCTGCGTTCGCTCTCTTCGCAAACCTCCCGGTGGATCGTCCCGGAACTGGCACCGCAACCATCGGTGGCCACCGGGTTCACTTCGAGATGAGCCCGACGACCCAGCACGGGAACTTCCCGATTGTCCGGCTCACGGGCGACTACAGCGGTCCAACCGATCTGTTGGCTCTCATCGTCGGTGCGATCGCCTACGTCGCCGCTTGACGGTCGCTCCCCTGCAAATACGCCGCCACGGTCAGCGGGACCGAAGAACGTCCGAACCGGTGCCCGCGAGGTCTCCGTACGCGACGCTACGCCCCACCATGGCGAGGATCACCGCTTCGGACGGACCCTGGACGACGGGTCCGCCGCCCGATGACCAGTCGAGGTCGGTGCACCGCCAGGTGAGATCGTTCAGGTGGCCCCGCTTCACGAAGCCACGCTTCGCCTTCGGTGACGCCAGGAAGTCGAGGATCGCCCGGGCCCGGTCCTGTGAGAGTTCGCGGTCGATGCCCAGGGGGCGGCGCACGTCCTGGCCGTGGACGACCGCGTCGGTAAGGGGGGCGATCGGCCCCAGCCCGGGTGGGGTGAACCGGTAGTCCTTGTGCTCCCGCATCGAAGCGGCCAGCTCAGAGCCTGACATCGTGTTCTTCCGGGCTTCGGTGTCGGCGAAGCGATCGAAGTCGAAGCGGTAGGAGGCCAGCTTCAACATGAGGCGAGGGAGGCTCTGGCCGAACGGTGTCACCAGATGGGCAGCGACATCGCGGACGGTCCAGCCCTCACAGAGACTTGGCACGCTCCACTGCGCTTCAGTGAGCCCGTCGAACAGATCGGCCAGTCCCAGGCGCTCTTCAGCGATCATGGCCCACAGCTCTTCGTTCGTGGCCATGAGGATCGAGCCTAGATGCCCGGCCCATGACGGGCACCCGAAGGTGCTCCCGGGGTCGCCCCGAGATGCCGGCGGGGGCAGGTGACGGGGTTCTGACCACAGGGGTCCGCCGGGAGGGACCTCTCGGTCCACGACGTCCAACGGCGAGTTCAGTGCTCCCACGGCACCCGTCGAAGTTCTGCAGCCTCGGGACTCCCGATGGTGCACTCCGTCGGGAGGAGAAGAACCATAGGGCCGGGAGTTATCCGTGAATCTCGCTGACGCTCGACGATCCGGGAAGTCGGTCCGAGATGAGGTCCGGGGCGCGAACCATCCAAGCCCCGCACCTCTCCGGCAGGACCCTGCTACAAAGGCAAGCGTGGACCTGGGCCTGACCGGTAGAGCGATCATCGTCTCCGGAGGCAGTTCGGGGATCGGGCTGGCATGCGTCGCCGCCCTCCTGGCTGAAGGGGCGATGGTCGCCACTTGCGCCCGCGATCACGAGCGATTGCGGCATGCCACTGCGGCATTCGACCCTGCGTCCTGTCTGGCCGTGCCTGCGGATGTCACGGACGCCAGGGCCATGGAGGCGTTCGTGGCTACCACCGTCGAGCGGTTCGGAAGGCTCGACGGCGTTGCTGCCATCGCCGGACAGGGTATCCATGGCCGGGCCCTGGATCTCTCGATCGCCCAATGGGAGTCGGAGGTCATGGGCAAGCTCCGCGGCGTGTTGAACCTTGTCGCACCGGCCCGACCGCATCTTCGGCGTTCCGATGGGCCCAGGATCGTCACACTGTCCGCACCGACAGCACGCGACCCGGACCCGGGGATGGCGGCGAGCAGTGCAGGACGAGCAGCGCTAGCAAACCTCAGCCGTGCGCTCGCCCTGGACCTCGCCGGCGAAGGAATCTCCGTCAACGCCGTCGCCGTCGGGCTCATCGACACCCCACGGCAGCACAGGCGACACGACGACGTCGCTCCGAACATCCCGTACGACGACTGGCTCCGAGGTGAGGCAGACGAGCGCGCAGTTCCCATGCGACGCCCCGGGAGCGTCGCAGACGTAGCTCTCCTGGTGACGCTGGCGCTCTCGCCCGCGCTGGGCTACACCACGGGGTCCGTCCTCGACGCCACCGGAGGGCTTCCCGGTTCGTGAGCTCGGAGCGGACGGGTGCCAACTCGGTGCTCCTCCGAGCTGCCCGTTGCGCGCTCTTCCTCGGAGCGAAACGTCGGCAGAGGTGATGGGGGGCGACTCTCGATTCGATTGGCGGAATCAATGCTCGGGTTTGGTTCTGGCGAGTGCCTTGACGACCTGCGGAGGTGGCGCAACGCCCACCGGCTCGGGTTCGACAACGGGTCGACCGACAACGTCGACGACCACCACGGCACCCCCCCCGGGGGGGTGACGCTCGGGCCCGACGTGTTGGGCATCGTCCGGGTCGGTGACGCCCAGGCCGCCGCCGTGGCAGCGATGACGCTATCCACGAGGAGGACTCGCCACGGTCGGGACCACGACTCGCCCGTCGTCCCCGAGCTCAGCACTGCTCAGCACTGCTCAGCACTGCCACCGGAGCGACATTTGCAATGACACTGGCCAAGGAGCGAGCGCTCTACCCCGCCACGGATCTCACTCATGAAGAGGGCGGATCGATCGTCGTGCCCGGTGTGGCGACCGGGGATCGGATGCTTCATTCTGTTCGTAGAAGACCTCCCGTCCACGTCGCACATCGAGATCAAGGACGGACAACCTTGCGGGGACGTCTGATCCGTTCCGATTCTCGTGCCACCGTCCCATTGCGAACGGATCCTCGGCACGCGGCCTGCGGGCACAGATCAGTCCTGCGGGAACAGATCAGTAGGGTCATGAGCCGCCATTGCCTCTGGAGACAGGACGCCCCATCATTACTGGCATGACCACCGGACTCCCCTGTCCGACCCGCCTCTCCTCGGTGCTGGTTGCATTCACGATCGAGTTCGACAACGAGGCCGACCATCGGATGGCGCACCGGACGACGAGCGGAAGCCCGGCTGCTGCTTCGGTCGATGCCCCGTGGCTGGTGTCGCAGGTCATGTGGTCGAACGTGGTGCAGTACGTGAGCAACGGAGGAATCCGCATCCGCGAGCTTCATGGTCGGGCCCGGACCACGAGGGATTCGCTGGCGGGAGCCCCACCCAGAACGTGTGGCGACCACTTGCGGGTGTCATTGAGGAGCGCTGGCGGGCACGGTTCGGCGTGGACGACATCCACGCCCTTCGAACGTCCCTGCAAACAGTGATGGGTCATCTCGACGTGGAGCTGCCCCAGTATCTCCCCGTCGTCTATCCGACCCAGAATGGGAAGGCCGACATCCCGAGGCGCAGGGAGCCTGCCTCATCCGCTGCCTATGTGGGTGGAATGCTGCCTCTCGATCTGTCCGTACTTCTCTCCCAGGTGCTTCTCGCCTTCACCATCTACTTCGAGCGCCATGCGAAGATATCGCTCCCGATCAGCGCCAACAACATGTCCGGCGCCTTCTTGGGGAGACACGGATGTGCGGAAGTCGAGCCAGATCCGGCCACCAGCCGGGGAAAGCAGGTGCGACTCTCTCCCAAGGGCCAAGAGGCTCAGGACAAGTACCGACGCATACTGGGGGGCACCGAAGTTCACTGGGGGACGCTCTTCGGGGCGAGCGCCATCCACACCCTCCGTGAGCCCCTCGAGCGACTGGTGGGCGATCGGCCCCAGCTGAGGCTTTCACCGCTGTTCCAGGGACTGGAACCCTACCCCGACGGATGGCGGGCGTCAGTCCGTAAGCCGGACACGTTGCCGCACTGTCCCATGGTCCTGCACCGTGGTAGATGTCCGGATGGCAGTCAGCTGAATCTCGGCCGGGTCCGAAGACGGCCAGGCGGTCGACCGGCACACCAGTCGGACGTTCGGGTCAGATGGTCAGCCCACCGTCGACCGACAGCACCGCACCAGTCGTGTAGGTGGACTCGTCGGAGGCGATGAAGGCCACCGAGGCGGCGATCTCGGCCGGCGTCGAGAACCCCAGGGGCGTCATCATCGTGCGGAGTGCCTTGAAGTCGGCCCCGTCGGGAAGCTCGAACGCGCCCATCAGCGGGGTGTCAGTGCCCCCCGGGGCCACCACGTTGACCCGCACCCCACGGGACAGGTACTCGGCAGCCAGCGCCTTGGAGAACATGAGCACCCCGGCCTTGGAGGCGCAGTACGCCGCCGAGTAGGCCTGGCCCATCAACGCGGTGTTCGAGGCCACGTTCACGATGGAGCCACCGTGCTCGAGGAGGTGGGGCAGGGTGGCCCGGCAGACCAGGAACGGACCGGTCAGGTTGACGGCCAGGATCTTCTCCCACCGGTCGAGGGGCATATCCACGGTGTTGAAGAAGCCGCCGATGCCGGCCACGTTGCACACCACCGTAGGGGCGCCGAGCTGTTCGGCCAGGGAGGCGACGGTGTCGTCCACCGACGACTCCGAGGTGACGTCGCAGTGATAGGCCCTGGCCGTGCCGCCGTTTGCCCCGATGGCATCCACTGTGACCGCCAGGTTGTCGACGGCCACGTCGAGGGCGGCCACGATGGCTCCCTCCGCGGCCAGACGGTGAGCCACCGCCTGGCCGATCCCCGAGCCCGCCCCGGTGACGACGGCCACCTTTCCATCGAACCGGCGCCCGATGAACGAGCGGACGGCCTCGTTCGCGACGTCGTGCTCCGGCCCGCCCTGGCCGAGTGTGACCCGCTGGATCGGGCTCATGGGTCCCCCTCCGTGCTCGTTGTCGACGCGAACCGTTGGCGCAACGTGTGCTTCAGGATCTTGCCGGCAGGGTTGCGGGGCACCGACTCGATCACCACGAGCTGCTCGGGGATGGCCTGGAGGCGGAGCTCCTTGCCCTTCAGGTAGGCGACCATGACGTCGAAGGCGAAGGAGTGGCCCTCCTTCACGGCGACCACGGCACAGGCCCGCTCGCCCGTCTTCGGGTCCGGCAGACCGATGACGGCAACGTCGGCCACCGCCGGGTGGGTGTAGAGCAGATCCTCGATCTCCTTGGCCGAGATGTTCTCCCCGTGGCGGATGATCACGTCCTTCAGCCGGCCGGTGATGGTCACGTACCCGTCCTGGTCGACGATCCCGAGGTCGCCGGTGCGGAAGTAGCCGTCCTCGTCGAAGGCGTCGGCATCGAGTGACGGGTCGAGATACCCGCGGATGACCTGGGGCCCCTTGAGACGGATCTCGCCCTCCACACCCGGTCCGGCCCGGCGGCCGTCCAGGCCCACCACGATGAGCTCCACCCCCGGGGTCGGCCTCCCCTCGGTGTCGGCCAGCTTGTCATCGGGGTCGGTGGTCGAGGCCATCACCACGATGGGGGCTTCGGTGAGACCGTACCCCGAGACGATGCCCACCCCGCCGATCTCCTCCTTGAGATCGTGGTGGAGCTGCGGCGGCTTCGGCGCACCGCCGCCCGGATAGGAGCGGACCTGGGGGAAGAGCGGCTCGTCCCCGGCCGCCCGCTGGGCGGCCAGGTAGGCCAGGTGGAAGGGCGTCCCCGATCCGGCCAGGGTGACGTGGTTGTCCGCCAGGAAGGCCGGCGTGGCCACCGGGTCGAATGACTCCGTCGTCAACAGGGTGCAGCCGGTGAACAGGGAGGCGAGCAACCAGCCGATCCCACCGATGTGGGTGAAGGGGAAGACCAACGCCGACACGTCGTCGGCGCGGATGTCGAGGCACTCGGCCATGGCCAGCGCGGAGGCCATCACCGTCAGGTCGGAGTGCGGTGCCCCCTTGGGGTCGGCGGTGGTGCCCGAGGTGTAGAACAGCCAGCGGATGGGGGCCTCGGCCGCAGTGGCCGGAGGGGCTTCCACTTCGGGGAGCTCGGAGGGGTCACCCTGGGGGAGCTCGCGGTCCACGACCAGTACCCGGAGGCCGTGGTGCTCGGCGGCGATCTCCAGCGCCATCGCCTCGAAGTCGAAGCCCCGGTAGACGGTGGGAACGATCAGTAACGACGCCCCGCTCTGCTCGGTGATGAAGCCCACCTCGCGGCCCCGGTAGATCGGGATCAGCGGGTTCTGGCGCGCGCCGAGGCGGGCCAGCGCCCCCACCAGCACCAGGGACTCGTTCCACGTGGGCAGCTCCCAGCTGACACTGGTGTCCCTGGTGACGCCGAAGTCGGCATGGAGGCCGGCGGCGGCGCGGAGGCAGGCGTCGCGGTAGCCGGCGAACGTCAGCTCGCGGCCGGTGTCCTCATGGGCGAGCACGGCATCGGGAGTGGCCTCGGCCCGCCGCTCGACCAGCTCCCACAGGGTGGGCGCGCCCACCCATCCGCGTGCGTCGGTCCGCTCGGCCAGCTGGTCGATGAAGTCGGTGGCGTCGTTCATGGTGCCGGGGTCGACCACAGCTGGTCGGTGTAGGTGTCGGTGCCGGGGACGGTCGCGATGAACGGCGAGGCCCACAGCACGTGGCCGAGGCCGGCGGAGGACACTGCCTCGCCCTGCCGGGCGAAGACCTGATCCCAGGCACCATGGGGTTCCGAGTCGAGGAAGAACAAGAGGAGCACCCGCTGGTCCACCGACTCGGACCGGGGCACGTCGCCCGGTGCGTCGGCCAGAAGGGGCAGCGGGCTGAAGGCCAGCACGGTGGCCACGGTCGTGCCCGGGAGCACCGAGGGCAGGTACTCGTCGCGGTACCAGGCACCGACCCCTTCCGGCGTCACCCCTTCACCGGCTTCGACGAACACCGACGCCATCCCCACGAACCGGTGGTCGAGGGTGAGCTCGGCCGGCACACCGTCCTCCTCGCGACGGTGCTCCCACTCGAACCGGTAGAGCCCCGTGTGGATGTGGTCGCGCTCGTCGAACATGCGGCCCGCGGCGTGTAGCACGTTGACCTGGTCGACGGCCCACCGGTTCCACTCGTCGTGGTGGCCGTCGAGCACGTAGTAGATCCCCACATAGCTCCCGACCTGGGGATCGGGCACCAGGGGGGACGGTCCGCCCGCACCTTCGGCGGGATACCGGAGCCCCTTCAGCGGGGCCGTGGCCACGAAGCGGGCGCCGGCGAAGTTGTAGGCGCCGATCTGGCATCCGGCGTAGAAGTGGTCCCGCTCGTACCACCGGTTGTAGGCCACCTGGTGGCCCCGGTGCGGCTCCACCAGGGTGTAGAGCATGGTGCCGATCCGAATGGGATCGTCGGTGACCCCGCCCTGGGCGGGAATCGATCTTCCGGTCATGATGCTCGTGCTCCGTTCGTCGTCTCTCGTCGATCTCCGGACCCGTCCTTCGGAACCGTGGGCCGGCTCACCGCATCCGACAGGGTGGCGGCCCGTTCGGCCAGGATCCTCTTGTCTACCTTCATCATCGAGGTCAGGGGAAGGGCGTCCACCACCACCACCCGGTCCGGCGCCTTGTAGTCGGCCAGCGAGTCACGGACCAGGGACCGGAGCCCGTCGAGCAGGCAATGCTCGTCGGGCGGCACGTCGCCGGCGGCCACCACGAACGCCACCCCGACCTCGCCCAGCACCGGGTCGGGGGCACCGACCACCGCCACCTGACCGACGTCAGGATGGTCGCCCAGCACGCCCTCTACCTCGGCAGGGTAGACGTTGTAGCCACCCCGGATGTAGAGCTCGTTCGCCCGGCCGACCAGGTGCAGGCGACCGTCGCCGTCGAGGAATCCGAAGTCGCCGGTCGTGAGCCAGGCGTCCTTGCCGAGCACCGCGGCGGTGGCCCTGTCGTCGTAGGCGACCCCTTCGACGCCCGGACCCCGCAGGGGCCCACCCCAGTACCCCCTCATCACCGCCGCCGAGCGCAGCAGCACACGCCCCACGTCGCCCGGTGCCACCGAGGCGCCGTCGTCGTCGACCAGCCCGAGCGACACCCCCGGAACCGGCCTGCCGACCGTGGTGGCCACGGCCAGGTCGGGGTCGCCGGGCACGGTGCCGGTGCCCAGCGATGCCTCGGTCGACGTGTATCGCACGACCACGGGTACCCCCAGCCGCTCCCGCATGGTCGCCACCAGTTCGGGTGGCACCCGGGAGGCGCCGGTACCCGCGATGCGCAACGAGGACACGTCGGCTCCCTCGAGGTCCGGGTGGGCGAGCACCAGTGCCCACTGGGTCGGCACCCCCTGGGCCACGGTGATCCGCTCCTCGGCCATCACCCGGATGGCGTCAGCGGCCCGCCAGGGTGTCGGCGTGATGACCGTGGTGACGGCGTTGGCGATCTCGTCCCACATGCGAGTCATCGATCCGACATGGGCGAAGGGCAGCGGCGACAGCCGGCGGTCGCCGGGCTCGGAGAGGACGTCGGTCCCATCGGCCACCGCACGCAGGTTGGCGTGGTCGAAGACCGCCCCTTTGGGCATCCCGGTGGTCCCGCTGGTCCACACCACGGCCACCGGGTCGGACTGAGCCAGGGCCGGCAGGTTCCGGGCGCCCGGGCCGTCCACGGACATCCTCACGGCGGAGCGTTCGAGAACCGAACCTGCGGACGGCCCCGGATGGGGGGCACCGTCCTCCACCACAGTCACCACGGGTCGGGTCCGCTCGAGGATCGAGCGCACCTCGGGCGCGCCGAGACGGAGGTTGATGCCGGAGGTGACCGCCCCCAGCCGAACGGCGGCGGCGTAGCAGATCATGTACTCGATGGAGCTGGGTAGCAGCAGGCACACCACCGAGCCGCGGGTCACCCCGCACTCGGCGAACAGGCCGGCCACCCCGCCGGCAGCGAGGTCCCACTCCGAGAAGGTCACGGACCGCCGCGGTGATACCTCCGTGGCCGGTTCCACGTACGCCTCGACGTCTGCGTTGGCCGAGGCGGCGGCGCGCAGCACGTCGACCACGGTCGCGAACTCCCCCTCAATCTGACGCACCGTCATATCGGGTGCCGACTGTAACAGGGCGGTCCCTCTCGGATCATCCGAGAGCCGGCCCCCTTGCCCCCGCCCGATCAGCCCACGGCCCGGTCGGGGATGAGGTCGAAGGTGTCCGGGTCGGGCCCGGTGCGCTCGTCGCGGTTGAGCGCCGAGATGGCGGCCATGTCGGCGTCGTCGAGCTCGAAGTCGAAGAGCTCGAAGTTCTCCTGTATGCGAGAGGGCGTGACCGACTTGGGGAAGACGATGTCCCCCCGCTGGATGTGCCAGCGGAGCACGACCTGGGCCGGCGACTTGCCACGCCGCTCGGCCACGGAACCGACGGCCGGGTCGCCGAGCACGTTGCCCCGGGCGATCGGCGACCAGGCCTCGGTGGCGATCCGGTGGTCCGCGTCGTAGGCCCGCAGCTCGTCCTGGACGAGATAGGGGTGCACCTCGATCTGGTTGACGGCAGGCACGGTCTCGGTGGCCAGCAGAAGTTGGTCGAGATGGTGGCGTTGGAAGTTCGACACGCCGATCGACCGGGCCCTCCCCTCGTCACGGAACTCGATGAGCGCCTGCCATGTGGACACGAAGTCGCCGCCGTACCGGGTGGGCAGCGGCCAGTGGATCAGGAACAGGTCGACGTACTCCGAGCCGAGTGCACCGAGCGTCTCGTCGAAGGCCTTGCGGGCGTCCTCCGGGCGGTGGAAGCCGTTGTTGAGCTTGCTGGTGATGAAGACCTCGGAGCGGTCGAGACCGGACCGGGCCACCGCCTCGCCCACCTCCTTCTCGTTGCCGTACATCTCGGCCGTGTCAATGTGCCGGTAGCCGATCTCGAGTGCCCTGGACGTGGCTTCCACCGTCTCCTCTGGTGGGATCTGGAACACCCCGAACCCGAGTTGCGGGATCTGGTGCCCGTCGTTGAGGGTCACCATCGGGACGGTGCCGCTGCCTGCCTTGCTCATGCCTGCCTCGCTTTCACTCGACTGCTCTGTGCGCGGGTGCCCGCAAGTGCCGGTACCCCCGTCGTCGGACCACGTCCCTTCGAACTCGTTCCACCCGGATCGTACGGGCTCGACGCCTCCGGCAGTGCGGCAGTGCGGCAGTGCGGCGAACTAGAACGTCAGCACACCGCGAGCCAACTTGCCGGCCTCCATGTCCTCCACGATCTCGCGGAAGCCCTCGAGAGGGCGGCGTTCGGTCACCAGTTCGTCGAGCATCAGCCTGCCCGAGAGGTACAGCTCGACCATGAGGGGGATGTCGTGGTGGGGGCGGGACGACCCGTACCGGCAACCCAGCAGGCCGCGGTCGACGTAGGCCAGGGAGTTGACGTCGACGGCCACCTCGGTGCCCTGGGGTGGAATGCCGATGGCCAGGGCGTTGCCCCCCCAGTCCAGGACGTCGAGAGCGTTGCGCAGGACCGCCGGATGGCCCACGCAGTCGAACGACCAGTTGACCCCCCCGGTCCATCCGAGCGCTCCGGTCACCCGGGCGGGCCCGGGCGGGACCAGCTCGCGGATGGCGGCCACTGCGTCGGTCGTCGAGGCATCGACGAAGTGAGTCGCCCCGAACTGGCGGGCCAGTCCCTCCTTGGACGCCAGGGTGTCGACAGCGATGATCCGGCTGGCCCCGGCCAGGCGCAATCCCTGGATCACGTTGAGCCCGACGCCGCCCACGCCGAACACCGCCGAGGTCTCCCCCGCCTGCACCCTGGCACGGTTGAGCACCGCACCCACACCGGTCAGCACGCCGCAGCCGATGAGGCAGGCCGAGGTCATCGGGACCTCCTCGGAGATCTTGACGGCCTGGACCTCCTTGACGATGGTGGACTCGGCGAACACCGAGGTGGCGGCGAAGTTGGACGCCGGCTCACCCTTGTAGGTGAACGGCTGGGACACATTGCCCAGGGTCTTGATGCACCAGGTGGGGTGGCCGGTACTGCAGGCCCGGCACGTGCCGCAGCTGGCCAGGGTGGCAATGACCACATGGTCACCGACCTTCACCGACCGCACTTCGGAGCCAACCGCCTCGACCACGCCGGCCCCCTCGTGGCCGAGGACCGAAGGGGCCTTCCACGGAATGGTGCCGTTGATGACCGAGAGGTCGCTGTGGCAGACGCCGGCAGCCCCGACGGCAACCCGGACCTCGGTGGGCCCCGGGTTGCCGAGACTCAATTGGTCGGTGACCTCTACGTCCTCACCGGTGTAGACGATGCCTCGCACGGCACTCTCCTTTCGTTCCGAACTGCGGGGGTGATCCTGTAGCGCTCACTGGCGCCCGGCACCAAAGGGGGGGCTGCACTGCAGGCGGTCCTCACGCTCCGGCGGCGAACCGCTCGCGCAGCTCGCGCTTGAGCACCTTGCCGCTGGCGTTGAGGGGCAGGGCCTCGACCGCCCGCACGAAACGCGGTGCCTTGTAGTTGGCCAGACGCTCCCTGGCCCAGGCGATGAGCTCCGGCTCGAGGTCGCTCGGTACGGCGTCGGGGGCGGGCACGACCAGGGCCAGCCCGACCTCGCCCATTCGGGTGTCGGGCACGCCGATGACCGCCACCTGGGCCACCGCCGGGTGCAGCCGCAACACCGCCTCGATCTCGGCCGGGTACACGTTGAATCCGCCGCTGACGTACATGTCCTTGAGGCGGTCGGTGATGGTGACGTTCCCGCCTTCGTCCATCACACCCACGTCGCCGGTGTGGAGCCATCCGTCACTGTCGACTGCCTCGTCGGTGGCGACGGGGTCGTTGAAGTAGCCGCGCATCACGTTGTAACCGCGCACAACGACCTCGCCGGGCTCGCCCGGCTTCAGCTCGGCCCCGTCGGCATCCACGATCCGGACCTCCACGTCGGGGATGGCCCGGCCCGAGGAACCGGAGATGACCTCGGCCGAATCGCCCCGCCGGCACATGGTCACCGTCCCGGTGGCCTCGGTGAGGCCGTAGGCGGTGAGCACCGTCTCGACCCCCAGCTCCGACCAAAGGCGCTCGACCAGCTCGACAGGGACCACGGCCGCCCCGGTGACCACAAGGCGCAGGGAGGACAGGTCGAATCCCCGGCGATCGGGACGGTCGAGGATCGACTGGAAGATGGTGGGCGGCCCCGGCAGCACCGAGATGTGCTCCTCGGACAGACGGGCCAGCACGACGTCGACGTCGAAGACCGGCTCGGGAACCATGGTGGCCCCGGTCATCAGGCAGGCCAGGATGCCCGCCTTGTACCCGAAGGTGTGGAAGAAGGGATTGACGATCAGGTAGCGGTCGCCCTGGCGCAGGCCGACCACCTCGGACCAGGTGGCAAAGGTGCGCAAGGTCTGGCCGTGGGTGGTCATCGCCCCTTTGGGCCGGCCGGTGGTCCCCGACGTGTACACCAGATCGGAGAGGTCCCCGGGGGCGATCGAGGCGGTCCGGCCCGCGGCCACGTCCGGGGAGAGCGAGCCGCCCTCCCGGAGGAAGGCGTCCCACCGGACGACCCGGCCGCCCGTCGCCGTGGAGACCGCGGCCTGGCTCCCCCTGCTGTGATCGGACCGCAGGACCACCACCCGTTGGAGGTTGGGCAGCCTCTCACCGGCGGACACCGCCTCGTCGAGCATGCGTGGATAGTCGGTCCCGAGGAAGCCCTCGACGGTGAGGAGCAACCTCGCCCCCGACTCGCGGAGGATGTAGGCGGCTTCCGCCCCCTTGAACCGCGTGTTGAGCGGGACGAGCACCGCCCCCGCCCCCACGGCGCCGAGCGCGGCGACGACCCACTCGGCGCAGTTGGGCGCCCAGATGGCGATCCGGTCGCCCCGGTCGATGCCGTCGGCCACGATGGCCCGGGTGGCGGCAGCCACGTCCTCGGCCAGCTGATCGAAGGTCAGCCGAGTGGTGGTCCCGCCGGGGCCGTTCCGGTCGACCAGGGCCTCCGACCCGCGGAACCGGGCGGCTGCGTCCTCGACCACGCAGGGGATGGTCCCCCATTGGAGGTCCCCGCGGGGATCCGTCACATCTGACACGCCGTCAGGGTAGTGCATGGCCCCCGTCGGTCGGCCGGGGACGCCATCGGACGCGCTCGACACCATGCCGGTGCCCGCGCTCAGGGATGCTGGCTGCTCACGGAGACGACTTCGCCGGTCAGGAAGGTGGCGTACTCGCTGGCCAGGAAGGCGATCACGTTGGCCACCTCCCAGACCTCCGCACCGCGACCGAACACTTCGCGTCGGCTCAGTTCGGCCAGCTCCTCGTCGGCCATGACCTTGTTGAGGAAGGGATGGACGGCCAGGCTGGGCGACACAGCGTTGATGCGCACGCCGTGGGGGGCGGCCTCGACCGCGCTGCAACGGGTGAGCGCCATCACGCCGGCCTTGGCCGCCGCGTAGTGGGCCTGGCCCGCCTGGGCCCTCCACCCGAGCACCGACGCATTGTTGACGATCACCCCTCCCTCGCCCCGGGCGTAGAAGTGCCGGAGGGCGGCGCGGGTGCAGCGGAAGGTCCCGGTCAGCGTCACGTCCAGGACCAGGGACCACTGTGCGTCGGTCATGTCCACGACATCGGCCTGGCCGCCGAGGCCCGCGTTGTTGACGGCCACGTCGAACCGGCCGTGGTGCTCTACGGCTGCGTCGTAGAGGCGCTGCACCTCGGACTCCACGGTCACGTTGCAGGGCACGGCCAGGGGGCGGACACCGGCGAGCTCGGGCAACTCGGCCAGGGCGTCGGCCGCCTCTCCGAGCCGGCGGTGGTGTGCGTCGGAGATGACCACGGTGGCGCCTTCTTCCACGCATCGCTTGGCGGTGGCGAACCCGATGCCCGTGCCGGCCGCCGCGGTGACCACGACGATCTTGCCGTCGAGGAGGCTGTGCCCAGAGGGCGGGACCGGGAGGCGGGGACCGCTCGTGGCTCGGTCGGTCATCTGACGCCTCCCTTGGGTTCGGGCGGCAGTCCGAGGACCCGCTCGCCGATGATGTTCCTCTGGATCTCGTTCGACCCGCCGTAGATGGTCTCCGACCGGCTGAACAGGAAGGTGCGCTGGAACTCGTCGAGCTCGTAGGGAGGGGCCTCGACCACCAAGCCGGCCGGTCCCCGGACGTCGATGGCCAGCTCGCCCAGCCGACGGTGCCACGTGGCCCAGTACAGCTTGATGATCGATGCTTCCGGTGGCGCCACCGGGCCGTCGAAATTCGAGAGGCTGCGCAGAGTGTTGTAGCGGAGGATCTCCAGCTCGGCATGGGAACGGGCCAGGCGCTGGCGGATCACCGGGTCGGAGGCCGCACCGTTGGCGCGGGCCACGGTGATCAGGTGGTCGAGCTCACGGCGGAAGGAGATCTGATGGCCGAGGAGGCCCACCCCGCGCTCGAAGGCGAGAGTGGCCAGTGCCACCCGCCAGCCGTCGCCCACCGCGCCCACCACGTGATCCCGTCCGGTGCGCGCACCGTCGAAGAACACCTCGTTGAACTCCGAGGTTCCGGTCAGCTGGGTGATGGGCCGGACCTCCACGCCCGGCTGGTCCATGGGCACCAGCAGGTACGACAGCCCCCGGTGCCGGACGGACCCGGGCTCGGTCCGGCACACGACGAAGGACCAGTCCGCCTGGTGGGCCAGGGAGGTCCACACCTTCTGCCCGGTGATCACCCACTCGTCCCCGTCGAGGACGGCCCTGGTCTGCACGTTGGCCAGGTCGCTCCCGGCATCGGGCTCGGAGTATCCCTGGCACCACAGCTCGGCGCCGACCAGGATCGGGGGGAGGAACCGCTCCTTCTGCGCCGGGGTCCCGTACTGGATGATGGTGGGACCGATCAGCCCTTCACCGAGGATGCTCACCCGACCGGGAGCCCTGGCCCTCACGTACTCCTCGTTGAAGATGACCTGGTGGGCAATGCTCGCGCCCCTGCCGCCGCACTCCACCGGCCATCCGATGCCGGTCCATCCGCCGGAGGCCAGCACCTTCTCCCACGCCAGGCGGGTCTCGAACCCGAAGGCCTCGTCGCCCGACCCGCCGCGCCCGCCCAGGGCGGCGAACTCCCCGACGACGTGGTCGTCCAGCCATGCCCGGATCTCCTTCCGGAAGCTCTCGTCCTCAGGTCGATCTCGAAGGTCCATGGCGATGGCGTCCTGTGGCGCCGGTCCAGCGTGTGCGGCCCCGGGGCGGCGCCATGGCGTGGCCGGTCCGCCCGGGGACCCGGGTCCGGAGAAATCTGACGCGACGTTAGCAAACGGCCTCATGGGCTTCGCGGCCGGTGTGCGCCGGCGTCGGGCACCCAGAGACGCCCCTCCGCCGGGCACTGGGCGGTGCCTTCGGGCGGTAGAGGGAACACTCCGCCCTCCGCCGGGGTTCTCTCTTGTGTTCGTTGCCGGCACCCGGCCACGGGTTACGTCCCGTGCCCTGCCGGCTGGAGGAGGAGAAACGGTGACCGAGAGCAAGGCAACCGACGCCGGCGGCCGGGTGGAGCTGACCGAGGAGGAGTGGAAGGAGCGGCTCACGCCGGAGCGCTACGCGGTGCTGCGTCAGAAGGGCACCGAGCCGGCCTGGTCGGGCGAACTGCTCCACGTCGAGGGGAGCGGCATGTTCACCTGTGCCGGGTGTGGTGCTGCCCTCTTCCCCAGTGAGACCAAGTTCGAGTCCGGATCCGGGTGGCCCAGTTTCTACCGGGCCCTCGACGAGGGGACCATCAACGAGCACGAGGACAGGAGCTTCGGGACGAGGCGGACGGAGATCACCTGCGCCCGGTGCGGGGGCCATCTCGGCCACGTCTTCCCCGA
>PLHF01000018.1 GCA_003138855.1 Acidimicrobiaceae bacterium
AGATTTGTGGACCTTGGGGCACACAACAAGAACCGGTCGCCCTCTGCGCCCGGCCGACACTTCAGCATCTGATGACGACGAATCTTGTCGATTCGACGGTCACGTCGGCGGCAAGCCGCTACCGGTCATAGACCTCGCGGCGATGTCCAAGAGCCACAATCACGATCAGGAGCACGTCATCGGCAATGGTGTAGATGATGCGGTAGTCGCCTACG
The DNA here is from genome assembly GCA_003138855.1 of Acidimicrobiaceae bacterium. Taxonomy (GTDB): domain Bacteria; phylum Actinomycetota; class Acidimicrobiia; order Acidimicrobiales; family RAAP-2; genus Bog-756. The sequence continues at coordinate 216 of PLHF01000018.1, forward strand.
CGCACCCGATAACCAGGGCGACCTCGTAGGGGTCGGGATGCTGGCGGCCTCGGGTCGTCGGCAAGTAGCCCGATTGCGCCTTGGATACGGGGTCGAACTGCCGGGTCGAGTTTCCGCAGCGCCCGGGCCGCAGCGGGACGCAGCTCGATGCGGTAGGTCGTCACTTCCAGCCNNTCGAGCGCCTCGATCAACTCCTCATACCGTTCGGGGCTGACCAGCACCGCTGCAGGCCGGCCGTAGCGCTCGAGGAACACCGCTTCGGTGTGGGCCGTCTCCACCGCCTCGGAGAGCCGTTCCCGAGCTTCGCTGACTGCCATCGTTGCCATGTGAACTATTGTACAAGATCTCTATTGACTTGTACAGATCGCCGGCCACGATCGTACAGNNACGAACCGGAGTCCGATGATCGCTGGTCCAACCATGAGCGTGGGTTAACAGCGGGTGTCCCCCCGCAATGGCGAAGGAACTGAGGTGGGCTGCTGAGAGACACCGTTAGATGTCACAAAACTCTGACACTTCCGCGCTTGAGGCGTCGTGTCGTCTTTTCGTGACATTACGACAGCGATGCGGTAATGTCAGACTATGCCGACATCCAATCCGAAAGCCCGCTGGACGCCCATCCGCTCGCCTGAGGCCCTCGGGAGGACGATCCGCCGCGCCCGAGAGCAGACCGGGCTTACCCAGGCCGAACTAGCAGTGCGGGCGCGGGCAACGCGACAAGCGATCGTCACGCTGGAGGGCGGGCATGAGACCCGGGCGTTGGAGTTGATCTTCGACGCGCTGGCAACACTGGGCCTGGAATTGGCGGTTCACCCAAGGGAACGCTGATGGAACTGGACATATGGCTAGGTGACCAGCTCGTAGCACGGACCCGGGAGCGAGACCGTGGTCGCAAGGTGTCGATCGTCTACGAGGAGAGTGTTGTGGCGACGATAGGGGACGAGATTCCACTCCTGTCGTGTTCGCTGCCGACGCCTGGTCCGTCGGAGCCGGCGAAAGCCCGTTCATTCCTAGAGGGCCTGCTTCCNNTGCCGTCCGGGAGCAGCGACCGTCCGGATGAGGGCAGTTACCGGCCACTCGACCAGGCGGACCTTGCGGCAATCCTGCATGACCTACCGACCCACCCTCTTGGTGCCGACCCCGATCGCGAGGTCCGCATGTCGCTGGCCGGTGCCCAGCCGAAGTTCTTACTGGCACGGTTCGACGGAAAGTGGTTCGAACCGCTCGACGGGGCTGCGTCGACACACATCTTGAAGCCGACCGCACGGTGGCCTCACAGCGCGGAAAACGAATCACTCATCATGCATCTGGCCCGCTCGGTGGGCTTGACCGATTGGTCGACTTGGGTGGAAGACATCGACGGCACGTCAGTGCTCGTAGTCGAACGGTATGACCGCCGCATTGATGGCAAACGGGTAGTGCGCCACCACCAAGAGGATCTATGTCAGGCGCTCGGCATCCGACCCGTCGACAAATACCAGATCGGTCGGCCGTCTGAACGAATGGCCCGCCTATTGAGGAGATCAGCGGACTCGCCAAGTGAAGCCATCCGCGAGCTGTTCAGGCAGGTCGCCTTCCGCACGGTGGTAGGTGATGAGGACGGTCATGGAAAGAACTACTCGCTGCTCCTCGATCGTGGTTCCGTCAGGCTGTCCCCCATCTACGACTCGCTCTGCACGCTCGTCTATCCGGAATTGAGTGGGAGGATGGCGGGACCCATCGGCCCACAATCGACCCTCGCCAAGGTCGACCGGAAAGCACTACTCGTAGAGGGGGTCGCGATGGGGCTGTTGCACGCGGACGCCGAGGTGGCACTTCAAGGGCTCGCCGCGGAACTGAAGATAGCCATTGAGAACCTCGATGCCACACTCACTTCACGCTGGCCGAGCGGACCGGTAATTGAAACCGTCCTGGGCCGGGTGAATCGGCTGGAGTCCGGCGAACCCATGGGTGGCAGCGCAAGTCGTTCTCCAAGGCGCACACCTCAACAAGCGGCAGATATGACCACCCAGACGACCCTGTCGACAGGCCGAGTCGCTCCGACCGGGCAGACTCCACCGAGCCGCCTCGAACGACGAAGCTCCTGAATGTTGGCACGTCGCCCGGGNNAGAACCGCCTTCCCACACTTGGCGGCCCCAACATCGACCTCGGAAGATAGGACGACAAGGGCGTTCGATCAGTCTGAAGGCCACTCAAAGACACGTAGCTAACCGTAGCTCTATGTGCTACGGTGATCTCATGGCAAAGACCATCGCACAGCGCCAGCTCCGGAACGACAACGCCAAGGTGATCGAGGCCGTCGCCGCTGGCGAGAGCTTCGTCGTCACTCGCAATGGCGTGCCCGTAGCGGAACTACGTCCGATCCAGCAGACGCGCCGGACCTTTGTGCCTACGGCTGAGCTTCTGGTGCTGGCCGCCACCGGGCCACGGATCAACCGAAAACGATTCAGAGCGGATCTCGATCGGGTCGTGGACCAAGGCCTGTAGATGCCAACGGGCCTACTCGACACCTCGGTTGTCATCGACTGGGACGACCCGACGGTTGCCGCTGCCCTTCCAGAAAAGGTCGCTGTGTGCGCGATCACCCTCGCTGAGCTGGCCGCTGGGCCACACCTTGCTACCTCCAGTTCCGAGGGCGCACGCCGTCAGGCTCGTCTCCAGCAGGTAGAGGCGACCTTCGAGCCACTCCCCTTCGATGCCACCGCGGCTCGGAGCTACGGACAGATCGTGGCCGCCGTTGCCGAGACGGGACGGTCACATCGACGGCGTATCGCCGACCTGCTCATCGCCGCCACCGCGCACGCCAACGGCCTCGCGCTCTACACCCGAAATCCCGACGACTTCGCCGGGCTCAGCGATCTCGTCCACGTCGTCGGCATCTGACCGCTGAACGGTCACCCCTCTGGTGGAGGAGTGCGCGGTTCGCGCACCGTTCCGATCTCCAACGCGAAGATCCAGGTCAAGATCCCGGTGGAC
>PLHF01000126.1 GCA_003138855.1 Acidimicrobiaceae bacterium
GCCACCAACCAGTAGCCCTGGTCGTCTGCGGATGGGGAGAGTGACACAACAGGGGCATTCAGGTGCTGTCCCCCCATGGACCCGAAGAAGTTCGCGTCCCCGAACGAAAAGACACCACCATCAGCGGCGACCAACCAGTAGCCCTTGCCATCCCTCGTCGCCACGATGTGGGCGATCGGGGCGTTCAAGGGCTTGCCGGCCAACGACCCGTAGTTCTGGGCCGACCCATGAGCGGAGACGTCGCCGGCGGCATTTGCGAGCCAATAGCCGTCGCCCTTCGGCATGGCCGCAATCCCGACCACGGGACGGGTCAGGCTCCCTTGGTTCGGCGGGAGGGAAGTCTGTGTGGTCTGGGTCACCCAGTCGATGAGGCCGGGCGCCAACAACAGCCACTGGTGCTGGGTGGCGTTGTAGTCGAACGTGAGGGTGAGCTCGGACACCCCGGCTTGGGCGTCGGTGATCGGGTGCTGGTACACCCCGGCCAGCACATTGCCATCCGCCTGCTCCAGCCAAGGCGTGAACGGTGCGCCGGGCACCACCGTCGCCGGGTAGCCGTAGGTCCCGGCGTCGAACCGCACGGGTCCCGTCTGGCCGGGAAGCGCTGCCAGTCCCGCCGGCGTCAACTGGGCCGTCGTATTGTCGAGGGCTCCTCCCGATACGTAGGTGAGCCCGAGGTCCTGTGACGGGTACATGTAGCCGTCCACCTGGCGCACCCCGAACGTCGACTCATAGGTGTCGAGTGCGGCCAGCTGCCCGTAGGCGAAGGCCGTCGGTGAGCCGGCGAGCACCACGCCACTGAAATTGCCGACAGCGCCTGCGGTCAGAGCCGGGAGAGTCACGGTTTCGGCCCCGTAGGGCCCTGTGGCGGTGACGAATGTGTAGGCGACGCCTTCGGCGCTCAACGCCGACTGCCAGGCTCCAGTGGTCGGATCCGACCCCCCGGAGCCGATCAGCAGGACGTTGGAGTTGACCTGCGCCGGAGTCGCCGCCGCCGAGCGGGTGACCACCGAACCCAGAGTGGCGACCACGGCGCACACCAATATCACCTTGACGACAGACTTCTTTGACTGGCTCACGGAATGGCTTCCCTCGCGCTGGACCCGCCAGTCACGCACTGACGCTCCCAGCATCCTAGGGCTCGGGATGGCGCATCTCTACCCTGTAGTTTCATGCCTGGGCCCAGGACGCACCCCAGCAACACGACGTTGGCTCCCCCGCAAGATCGTGCCAGGCTGGCGTGGGCTCGGTCCGAACAGCCAGTTCCGCGGGACCTGCTGTCGATACAGCCATAGCCCGACAAGGGGCAGAGTGGGATCTGCGGCATGGCGGGCACCCCCTCGACGGCCCACACGCCGCTCGAAACGCGGCCTGTCCTCGCTGCCGGCTCCGGGGTCAGATCTTGCAGTCTTGCGCATGGATCGACGAGCCCGCTTCCGAGCGATGAGTGATCCGTTCCGTCGCGCGTCCACCGCGCGGACGTTCCTATTCCGAGGTGTTGGTCGACCCACGCAAACCCTGTCCGACCAGAACTTATCGTTCCACACCGTTCGGCGGAATCCGCCCGGGTTCCCTGATCATGGCGAGGTTGCTGGTTCGATTCGAGCTGGCCCCACCGGAATGCTGTGATGTTCCGGGTGATCCCAGAGGGGCCCGGAGCCGCCCCTTCACGCCACGGTCAGGCCGTACATCTCTCGCAGGGGATCCCTGATGAGCTCGAGGCGCTCATTGTCGGGCCCGCTGAAGTAGATCGAGGAACCGCTCAGTTCCGTCGTCGCCACGCCGGCCGCCCCGAGCTTCGCTCGCAGGTGCTCCCATCGGTCCGGTGTCACCGAGATGGCAATGTGATGCAGGCCGCCGAGAACCTCGGCGTACTCCCCGAGGTCAAGTCCGGGGAAATCGAAGAACGCCAGGAGGTTGTCGTTGCCGATGTCGAAGAAGAAGTGGGTCGATCCCCGGTAGTCACGGTTCTCGAAGAGCTCGGTGAGTGGGAACTCGAGCAGGCCCTGGTAGAACGCGATGGTGCGGGCGACGTCGCTCGAGAGCAGCGCCAGATGGTGCAGCCCGCGCGCCGACGAGGGTGGTCGGTCGTCCGGATCCTGGAGGTGCCGGGCCCGCAATCCGGCCCATTCCTCGCGGCGATCGATGTCGGCGCCGTGCTCGGTCATGTCGTGCACCTCCTGGGGACCGACTATAGAGCGATGCGGCCCCAGTTTCGAAGGGACCGGCACGGTCCCCGGGCCGGAGGACCCGACGATGCGGCAGGGTCGCCCGCCCGAGTCGGGTGTAGGCACGGCGCTGAGGTGGTACGGATGGGGGAGTACCCAGGGGCCTCGAATCTGCAACAGGAGGGATGATGAGCGACTACCCGAAGATGATCACCCGCCTCGACCACGTGGAGCCGGTACCCCGGCGGGTCCGTGCGGTCCACGGCGGCGAGGTCGTCCTCGACACCACACGCGCCCTGTACGTGTGGGAGTGGGCGAACTACCCGCAGTTCTACATTCCCCGCCAGGACGTCCGTGAGGACCTTCTGGTGGCCGGCGGCGAGACCGAGGAGACGCCCCGCGGGACGGTCCGGCTCTACTCGCTGGCCACCGGGCCCCGGCGGGTGGCAACGGCCGCCCGGCTGGTGGTCGAGGCGGCGAGGAGCGAGCTGGCCGACACCTTCCGGTTCGAGTGGGAGGCCCTGGACCACTGGTTCGAGGAGGACGAGGAGGTCTTCGTCCACCCCCGCAATCCCTACGCCCGGGTGGACGCCCTCCGTTCGACCCGCACCGTCAGGGTCGAGCTCGCCGGTGTGGTCCTGGCCGAGTCGTCCTCGCCGATCATGGTGTTCGAGACCGGCCTTCCCACCCGGTACTACCTCAACCGGACCGAGGTCCGGTTCGGGCACCTGGTCCCCACCACCACCGTGACCCGGTGCCCGTACAAGGGCACGACCAGTGGCTACTGGTCGGTGGTGGTGGACGGCACCACCCATGCCGACCTGGCCTGGAGCTACGAATTCCCGACCCGCCAGCTGCTGCCGATCGCCGGACTGGTGTCGTTCTACGACGAGCGGGTCGACGTCTTCGTCGACGGTGTGCCGCAGGAGCGCCCGAAGACCCACTTCTTCGACTGAGGGGACCCGTCCGCCGCGCCTCGGCGTGGCAGCGGGCTCACATCAGCGAGGGGACGATGGCCTCCACGACGCTCGGTCCCGGGGTGGCAAGGGCCCGGGCCAGCTCGTCGGTGAACTCCTCGGCCGTCTCGGCCCGGGCCGCATGGAGGCCGAGTCCCTTGGCCAGGTGGACGAAGTCGATGGTCGGCCGCCGGAGGTCGAGCATCTCCCGGGCGCGGGGCCCGGGCGTTTCGGCGCCCACCCGGTCGAGCTCCATGTTGAGCACTGCGTAGGAGTGGTTGTTGAGCAGCACCGTGGTGACGTCGAGGCCCTCCCGGGCCATCGTCCACCAGGCCTGCATCGTGTACAGGGCGCTCCCGTCGGCCTCGAGCGACACCACCCGGCGGCCCGGGGCGCCGACCGCGGCGCCGAGCGCCACCGGAAGGCCCTGCCCGATGGCGCCACCGGTCAGGGTGAGCCAGTCGTGGGGCGGTGCTCCGGCGGTCGCGCCGGCAGCGAAGATGCCGGCGGTGTTCCCCTCGTCGGACACGATGGCGCCTTCGGGCAGCAGGGCGCCGAGCGCCTGGGACAGCGTCTGCGAGGTGAGCGTCCCGGTGGGGGCCTCGGGGACGACGGCCGCCTGCCTGGGCGCCACCCCCTCGGGCACCTCGGTCAGGGCGGCCAGCCCGGCCACGGCCGCATCGAGGTCGTCGCCGGCCGCTGCCACCCGGTGGACGGCGCACCCGTCGGGGACCAGGTCGCTCGGCTTGCCCGGGTAGGCGAAGAAGGAGACGGGTGACCTGGCATCCACCAGCACCAGGTGGGCGATGCCTTCGAGCTGCATGGTGGCGAACTCCGCCAGGTAGCCCAACCGCTCCACCTGTGGCCGGCCGGCGCCGCGCTCGAGTCGGGCGGGGAACGTCTCGGCGAGCAGTCTGGCGCCTGTGGCGGCGGCGATGTCCGCCATGGTGTCGAGCGCCTTCCCGGTGCACGCCCGCCCACCGATCATGATGGCCGCCGGTTCACCTGACCGGAGTGCTGCCGCCGCAGTGGCGAGTACGCCCTCGTCCGGCGCCGTCCCACCGGTGCCGGACGGCAGGTCCGCAGCACCGGTACCGGGGATGGCGACGCCCCCGTCCGTCCACGACACGTCGGCAGGCACGATGAGCGTGGCCACCGAGCCGGGGGGACCGATGGCCGCACCAAGAGCCGCCAGGGCGTCACTGCTCAGCTCGGCCGTCGATTCGGAGCTGTGGACGAACGTCGACACGTTGCGGGCCACGGTGGCGATGTCGGACTGCAGCTGGGCGTCGTAGGGGCGATGGCTGATGGCGTGGTCACCGACGATGTTGAGCACCGGGCTGTGGGCGCGACGCGCGTTGTGCAGGTTGGCCAGGCCGTTGCCGAGCCCGGGCCCCAGGTGGAGCAGGGTGGCGGCCGGCCGGCCGGTGAGCCGGGCATACCCGTCCGCCGCCCCGGTCGCCACCCCTTCGAAGAGGGCCAGCACGCCGTGCATGGCCGGAACGTCGTCGAGGGCGGCGACGAAGTGCATCTCGGAGGTTCCCGGATTGGTGAAGCAGGTGTCGACCCCGTGGTCGACGAGGGTCCGGATGAGTGCCTGGGCTCCGTTCACCGGGGGCCTCCTTGTGCCGTTGCCGGGTCGAAGATGGTGCCCGGATTGAGGATGCCGTGGGGGTCGAACGCCACCTTGATGCGGCGCATCAGCTCGAGTTTGGCAGGATCCTCGAGCTCGGCAAGGTAGGGCCGCTTCAGCGTACCGATCCCGTGCTCGCCGGAGACGGCACCCCCGAGCGACACGCCGGCGGCGACGATGTCGTGGAGGAGCCGGTTGCGCACGGCCGGGTCGGACTGCCACACCGACAGGTGGACATTGCCGTCACCGGCGTGGCCGCACCCGACGACGAGGGAGGAGGTGTCGGTCGCCAGGACGGCGACCGCGTCCAGGTAGTCCGATATCGAGGCCCGCGGCACCACCACGTCCACGATGTCGTCGGCACCACTTGCCTTGGCCGCCCAGAATGCCCGCTCACGGGCCTCGATCATCTGGGTGCCGGCGTGGGTCGGCAGCACGTACACGTCGAGCGCGCCCAGCGCGGCGAGTTGCTCGGCCAGCGCCTGGGTGTCCTCCTCGAGGCGGGTGGCGTCGTGGTGCTCGAGGACGATCACCAGGTAGGCCAGCGCCTGGGACCGGACGTCCTCAGGGATCCCCAGGTCGATGCCGGCATTGGCGGTGATCCCCGCCATCGACAACAGGTCGATGTACTCCACCAACAGGGGCCCGATGCCGCTGACCACGATGGGCGGGACGGCGGAGACGATCTCGTGGACGGTGGCGAACGGGGCGAGCACGGTCGAATGGTGCTCGGGGCGGGGATGCAGCCGGAGCGTGGCCTCGGTGACCAGTGCCAGCGTCCCCTCCGACCCGATCACCAGTTGGGTCAGGTCGTAGCCGCTGGTCGCCTTCACGAACTTGCCGCCGGCCCGGATCACCTCGCCCGTGCCGAGCACCGCCTCGATGCCCAGGACGTGGTGGCGGGTGACCCCGTACTTGACCGCCCGCATCCCACCGGCGTTGGTGGCCACATTGCCGCCCAGGCTGGCCGACTGCTCGCCGGGGAACACCGGGTAGATCAGCCGGTGGGGGAGGAGCGCCTTGTCGAGCTCGGCGAGGGTCACCCCGGGCTGGACCACCGCCACATGGTTGTCGGTGTCGATCTCGAGGATGCGGTCCATCCGTTCGAACGACACGACCAGCCCGCCGTCCACCGGGGTGGAGGCGCCCGAGAGCCCGGTTCCCGAGCCCCGTGGGGTCAGGGGCACGCCGTGGGCCGCGGCCGCCCGCACGATCTCCGCCACGTCGGCGGTCGATCCGGGCCGAACCACTGCGAGGGGCCGGCCGGGGAGCGCACCGAGGGCCTCGTCATGGGTGTCGTCCTCGTTGATGGCGGTTCCGGTGTCGACCTGTGCCGCCCCCACGATGTCGACCAGCAGGTCCTCGATCACCGAAAGGCTCCCCCGTCGCGGCCGCGGACCGCGACCGCACCTGCCGATGCCGGTGCCGATGGCTCCATCCCTCACCCTCCGTGTCGACGTGCTGCCGCCACGCTACCGCCTGATTCCGCGACACTCCCGGGAACTGCCGGAACCGGCCCCGCCCGGGCCCCTCCTACCGGACCGGTGCGAACACGTAGGTGTAGGGGGCTGATCTCGGCGTGGTCACGAAGGCATTCTTGCCCTTGATGGCGACGCCGACGATGACCTTCGACGACCCGACCTGCACCGTCATCGTCCCGGTGGCGGGGAAGGAGAGCACCTTGCCCGCCGACTGGACGCCGCTGACCAGCGGGGTGGCCGAGCTGGAGCTCGTGATCTGCACCCAGCACGGCCCCGACGTGGCGACGTTGACGGTGAAGTGGCTGGTGTCGACCGTAAAGGAGGACCCGTTGGGTATCGAAGGGCCCGGGGCGACCGCGGTCGTCTGGTGGCTGTGGGTCGCCGGGGTCGTCGCCGGGGTCGTCGCCGGGGTCGTCGCCGGGGTCGTCGCCGGGGCGCCGTGGGGTGGGACCACCCGCAGGATGTGGGAGCTGGCCAGCCACTGTGGGCGCCACTGCTGGATGCCGAACCCGACGACCACCGCCAGGAGCAGGATGGCAGCCGTCCAGGTCAACAACTTCAGGGAGGTCGGTGCCCGCATGCGGCGCCGGGCCCTGGCCACCGCCCGCTTGCTCTGGCGGATCTCGTCCCGCGGGACGACGGGGAACGTGCCCGTGGGGGGTCCGGTGGCCACCACCCCGCCCGCAACCGAGTTCGACCTCCCGCCGACCTTGGGGACCTTTCCGGTCTGGGTGAAGGCCCGGAGATGGTCGGGGCCGGTCGTCACCGCGGCGACCACGTTCGTCAACACTGCCCCCTGGTCCGACGGTCCGGCCGGTGCTTTCGGCATCGTGGACCAGGCATCGATCATCTGGAGCGCCAGGGCATCCCCGTCGAGCCCGAGGAATGTGGCGTAGCGGCGCAGCGTGGAGATGGCCAGGGCCTGGTCGGGCAGGCTGGCCAGGTCGCCCTTCTCCAGGGCCTCGATCTGGGTGATGGGACGGCTGAGGCGGTCGTGGACGGCCAGCAGGTCGAGCCCGCGCACCTCCCGCGTGTCGCGGAGGAGTCGGCCGATCTCCTCGACGGAGGAGTCCGATCGCTCCCGTTGGTCGTCGCGCTGGCGGGTGGTACCCCCGCGTGGCCGGATCACCTGGCTTCTCCTGACTCGCCCCCCGGATAACAGTACCTGTTGCTTCATTCAATTCGGCACAAACGGCCTGCAACATGAGCGCCGGCCGGCCGGTCGGGGCCTCAGGACAACCGCGGGTGGCCGGAATGTTGCGAGCGCAACTAGTGTTGAAGGGTGAAAGGCCGGCCACGCGGCAGCATCGTGCGAGGTGGCGACCTGAGATATTCAGGAGGTCGGCGATGCCGGCAGTAACGGTTGCGGACGTCAGTGCACTGCCCAAGGTCTCGCGTCCTGGTGACGCGGCGGCCACGGGACGGCCGGTGGTGGGCGTGACCACCGCCCCGGCCGGAATGGAGGGCGAGGGGTTTCCGGTGCGCCGGGCCTTTGCCGGGGTGGACCGGCGGTACCTCGACCCGTTCATCCACATGGACCAGATGGGCGAGGTGGAGTACGCCCCCGGTGAGCCGAAGGGCACGCCCTGGCATCCGCACCGCGGGTTCGAGACGGTCACCTACATGATCGACGGGACGTTTCGGCACCAGGACTCGATCGGCGGCGGCGGGCTGATCACCAACGGGGACACCCAGTGGATGACCGCCGGCGGGGGGATCCTCCACATCGAGGCACCTCCCGAGGAGCTGGTGGCGAGCGGTGGGCTGTTCCACGGCATCCAGCTGTGGGTCAATCTGCCCAGTGTCGACAAGATGATCGCCCCCCGCTACCAGGACATCGGGGCAGGCAAGGTGGGCCTCTTGTCCTCTCCGGACGGCGGTGCCCTGCTGCGGGTCATCGCCGGCGAGGTGGATGGCCACGCCGGACCGGGCTCGACCCACTCGCCGATGACCATGGTGCACGCCACCCTCTCGCCGGGGGCTGCCGTGGCCGTGCCCTGGAGCCGTGAGTTCAACGCCCTGGTCTACGTGCTGGGAGGAAATGGCACGGTGGGGGAGGAGCGGCGCCCGGTCCGCACGGGCCAACTGGCCGTCTTCGGGGAGGGCGACTCGATCACCATCGCCGCCGACCCCCTCCAAGAGGGGCGCACGCCCGAGCTCGATGTGCTGGTGCTTGGCGGCCGGCCGATCCGCGAGCCCGTCTACGCGTACGGTCCGTTCGTGATGAACACGAGGGAAGAGGTCGCCCAGGCCTTCGAGGACTACCAGGCCGGAAGGCTGGGAACGATCCCCGCCGACCACGTCTCCTCGTAGGTTCGGCCGGCCCTCGGGCCGAACCGGCCGGGGGTCGGACGGCGAGCACGCACGGGGGAGGGACAGGAGCGACGCCCTGTTCAGGTCCCTTCGCCGCCCTGGGGGGTGCACGACCGTGGGTCCCACGGCTGCAGCGGGGTGACGGCGGCAGTCGGGGACTGGAATGCGGAACTGGAGGAGGACGAGGAGCCTGTCGTCGTGGTCGAGGTGGTGGCCGACGGCACGGCGCTCGTGCCCGGAGCGGCGGCGGCAGGGGAGGTGGTGGGGGACGCCGCCGCGGGCGGGTTGACCGCGAACTGCGACCCGGTGACCACGGTCACCTGGGCGCCATCGGTGGTCGGGCCGAGGGCGGTGATGACGGCCCCGGACAGCGATCGGGCGACGGCCTGGGCGGCGGCCTCTTCGGCGGGCGTCTTCTGGGCGTAGTAGACGACGGTCTCCGCTTCGGCGCCGACCGGCGGGGAGTCGCCGATCCCGACCACGTTGAACCCGAGCGCCTGCAGGGCGCTCTTCGTGTCGGTGGCCTGGTTGTAGGCGCCGGTTCCGTTGAGCACGGAGACCGATACGCCGGCCGGGGCGGGGAGCTTCTGGCCGGTCATGGAGTCGGTGTTGGCATCGATCCCGAGGAACTGGTCGATGACCTGTTGGTCCTGGGCGGATGCGGGGAACTCGATGTCGCCGTAGGAAGCCCCCTGGTACTCGTACGAGCCGAACTGGTCCACCTGCACGGGAAGGGTGAGCTGCGGCGCCGAGTTCACGTTGACCGAATGGAAGTCGAGCACCAGGTTGACCATGTCCGAGGTAGAGAACTTGCTGTCGACGTTGAGCTGGGGCGCGACGCCACTGACCAGCTGCTCGTCGGTGATCGGATTGGACAGGCCGTTCTTCGCCACCGCTGAGGCCAGCACCCGGAGGAACTCGTGGTCACGCCGGATCCGGGCGAGGTCGCTCAGGTTCTCCGACGGCCAGTACTCTGGATACGGCGTGGTGATGCCGGGCCCCTTGTACTGGAGGTGCCGGGCCCGCACCACCTGCAGGGCGTGGAGCCCGTCGAGGTCGAGGCATCCCGGGGTGAGCACCTTGAGCCCGGAGTAGGCGTCGTAGACGGGCTCGGGGAAGTACATCTTCACACCGCCCAGGGCATCGACCACGTTGGCGAAGGTGTCGAAGTTGAGCACCACGTAGTGCTGGATGGGAATGCCCAGGTCCTCGTTGATGGCCGCCACCAGCTGGCTCGGTCCCTGGTAGAGGGCGGCNNTTCGGGTCGAGGTGCAGGATCATCACCACGTCACTGTTCACGCCGTTGACACCCTGCGAGCAGAGCCCGTAGGAGGCGTTCTGCACCTTGAGGGCGCACCGGTCGGTGGACCCGACCATCAGGATGTTCTCCGTACCGGCGTCGGCGCCGGCGGTGGGCACGTCGGCGAGGCCGTGGACGTCGAAGCGGTGGATCTCGTGGTTCAGGTACCAGCCGTAGCCGGCGGTGCCCCCCACGGCGACCAGCAACAGCACGGCTACCGAACCCAGGATCCACTTGGTCTTCCGGTGCCGGCGCGATCGGTGTCGCCGTGATCCTTTCGACCGGTTCACCTGGTCCCCCAGCGACCGCAGGCCCGACTCGTCGAAGGTCCGTGTGGGCCGGGAGCGCCGGTGCCGGCCGTTGGTCCCGGCCCGACCCGCGGCAACACCCGCCGACGGCGTGGTCGGTTGTGCGCCTTCCATCAGCGAACCGAGCGCGCGCAGGCCTTCCTCGGTTGATGAGGTGCCCGCCCGGCCACCGGGGGGAGGTTCGGAGCCGGGTCCTACCGGACCGCTACGAGCCATGGCCATAAACGGTAGCTGGCGCGGCCGGTCAGGTGGGGTCAGGAACCCCGTGGGCGGGACCTGGTGGCGTCCACCCCCGGGGTTCGGTCGTCTCTCTGGGGCCCCCGGCCGGTGCCGCTGCCGGTGGGGCACCTCCCGGAGCGGGCCCGACCAGCCCCACATCCGAAGGCCGGAGGCGCAGCGTGTCGTACCAGTAGCGCACCGTCCAGGTCGGCCAGTTGTTGGTCACCCGCCCGGTGGCCGTCTTGTACCAGCTCCTGCAGTTTGCCGCCCAGGCCGTGCGGGTCATCAGTCGTTGCGTGCGCTGGTCGTCCCGCCGGTAGGCATCGACGCCCACACCCACCAGGGGGGCCACCCGCCCGCCGGCGGCCTCGGTCTGGACGGCCAGGGCCTGCAGGATCAGGTTCACCTGGCGTTCCACCATGAACAGGATGGAGTTGTGTCCGAGGTTGGTGTTGGGACCGTAGAGGAAGTAGCAGTTGGGGAACCCCGGCACGGCCGTGCCGAGGTAGGCGTGGGCGCCGTGCTTCCACTCGTCGGCCAGGGTGCGCCCGCCCCGACCGGTCACCGGGATGTGCCCGAGGAAGTCCGTGGAGGAGAACCCGGTGGCGAACACCAGCACGTCGGTGGGATGCCGGGCGCCGTCGGCTGTCACCACCGCGTCGGGCTCGAGGTGGTCGATGGGAGTGTCGACCACCCGCACGGTGGGCCGCTTCAGGGTCGGGTACCAGTCGTTGGAGATGAGGATGCGCTTGCACCCGATCGGGTAGTCGGGGACGACGCTCGCCTCGGGCAGTCGCTCGGAGACCACGTCCTTGCGGATCCCCCTGGCGAAGAGCCCGGTGAGCTTCCGGGAGGCCCAGCTGTTCTTGCGGAACCACAGCCAACGGGCCTCGAGCCCCCAGTAGATCCACCACCGGTAGGCCACCTCGGTGACCCGGACCCGGTCGAGGAGGCGTCGGGTCACGGAGCTGTAGGCCCGGTCCTTCTTCGGGCCCACGTAGTTCGGGCTCCGCTGGTAGATGGTGAGCTCGGCGCACCGGCCGGCCACCGGCGGGACGAACTGGATGGCACTGGCCCCGCTGCCCACCACCCCGACCCGTCGGCCGTTCAGGTCGCACCGGTGGTCCCACCGGGCCGAATGCCACGAGGGTCCGGCGAAGGTGGCGAGGCCGTCCAGCTCAGGCACGTAGGGCCGGTTGAGCTGGCCGCAGGCGAACACCACGGTGTCGGCCTCGAGCACCTCGGTCTCCCCGCCGGCCGACGTCAGCGACAGCGTCCAGACCCCCCGGTCCTCGTCGAACTCTGCACGCTGCACGGTCGTGCCCAGGCGCAGGTGGGGGACGAGGTGGAAGCGCTCCACACACCGCTCTGCGTAGCAGAGGATCTCGGGCTGCTCGGCGAAGCGCCGGGTCCAGTCGGTCTTCGGGGCGAACGAGAAGGAGTAGAGGTGGGAGGGGACGTCGCAGCCACTTCCCGGGTAGGTGTTGTCCCGCCAGGTGCCACCCACCCCGTCGGACTGCTCGATGATGGTGAAGTCACGGACACCCGACCGGGACAGTTGGATGCCCATGGCCAGGCCGGAGAGGCCTCCCCCGACGATGGCCACCGAGGGAACCGGGCGACCCTCGGTGCGGGCGGCCCGGGCTGCGCGCCGAAAGGCCCTTCGCCCGATGTCCATCGCCATGGCAGTCCCCCCGTCCCGGGCGTGCGCCCCCGTCGATCCGGTCGGCTGTGATCAATCCTCGGGGGGGATGATACCGGCAGCGTACTCCCGCTCGATTTCCTCGAGGCCGGTCTCGTCGCCCTCGATCTTCGGGCCCTTGAACCACTTGTGGGCCGACACCACCCACCAGATGAAGACCGCGGCCATCACGATCACGAAGGCCGGGCCGGCCCAGTTGAAGTCGGCGGCCGTGTTCCACGGCCAGAAGGCGGGGGCGAAGAAGAGGAGGGTGATGATGACCACCCAGATCACGGCGATCCAACCGATCGGCTTGCTCCACCTGCCCAGGCTCCACGGCCCGGGCCTGAAGCTGTCGCCGGCCCGCAGGCGTAGGTAGATCGGGATGGCGTAGGCGACGTACAGGCCGACCGTGCCGATGGAGACGATGGCGAAGAAGGCCACCGAGTACCCGCCCACCTGGTAGAGGGACGGGACGCCGAGGAGGAAGGCGACCACTACGGCCAGCCACACCGCGTTGACCGGGGAGCGGGTGTTGGGGTGGAGCCGGTGCCAGAGCTTGTGGCCGGGGACCGCGCCGTCACGGGAGAAGGCGTAGATCATCCGGGAGTTGGCGGTCACCGAGGCCATGCCGCAGAAGAACATGGCCACCATCGAGATGATCACCAGCAGCTTGCCTCCCTGCCCGGTGATGGCGTTCACGAACACCTGTCCGCCGGCGGTCGGCCCGTTGATGGCCACCGCCGCATACTCCTTCGACCCGCCCTGCAGGGCCAGGGTCATGGCCAGGTTGAGAACGAAGCCGGCGATGATCGAGACGTAGATGGCCCGCACGATCCCTTTCGGGCCCTCCACGGCGGCGCCTTGGGTCTCCTCGGTCATGTGGGCCGAGGCGTCGTACCCGGTCAGCGTGTACTGGGCCAGGAGCAGGCCGATGGCGAAGGCGTAGACCCCGGCGAAGGGGCCGGTCCATCCGGTGAGGTTCTCACTGTGGAAGAGGAAGCTCACGCTCTGGTGCTGGCTGGGGATGGCGAAGAGGGCGACCACGATGATCAGGGTGCCGATGAGGTGCCACCACACGCTGATGTCGGCCAGCATGCCCACCAGCTTCACCCGGAAGGTGTTGAGCAGGCCGTGGGCGGCGAGGATGATGGCGTAGAAGACGAGGACCCACTTGGCGGTGGCGTGGAAGTTCGCGTGGTAGAGCGTGATCAGGAAGCCCACGTAGGTGGCCAGTCCGTAGTCGATCGAGGCGGTGACGGCCACCTGGCCCACCAGGTTGAACCACCCGCACGTCCACGACCACGCCGCCTTGTTCTTGGTAGCCAGCTGGGCGGACCAGTAGTAGAGGCCGCCGGCAGTGGGGTAGGCCGAGCAGATCTCGGCCATGCCCAGGCCCACGCACAGGACGAAGGCGCCGACGATGAACCACCCGGTGGTGATGACCAGCGGGCCGCCGGCGTCCATGCCCAGGTAGTAGGTGGTGATGCCGCCGGTCAGGATCGAGATGATCGAGAACGAGATGGCGAAGTTGGAGAAGGACCCCATCCCCCGCCTGAGCTCCTGGGCGTAGCCCAGCTGGTGGAGTCGCTGGGTGTCCTCGTCCATCCCCGACGGATAGGCGACCTCACCCCCGGTAGGAGTGACCCCGACGGGAGCGACCTGGCTCCCGGTCGGTCGGCTGAGGGTCTGGTCGTCGTCCACACGCACTCCACTCGACCGGCCCGAAAGCGGATCATCCTGAATTTGCCTTGATGGCATTTAGTCTTCTCCGACAGACATTGTCAAGGACCATGCAAAGACCTGTTTCGTCGGCAACTGCTTGCAGCCGCTTGCAATCGTTTGCGGTCACGGCACGCATTCAGCAGACTCACAGTGTGACCGGTGACCCCACGAATCCCGGGCCGGAACCGTCGAGCCATCCGCCGCCCGGCACCGGGGGCGTGCGCCTGGCCCGAGCGCGGGCGGCGTTCTCCCAGGCCCTGCGCGGGCTCCTTCGGCCCGAGGGCCTGCCATCGGAGGCCTCGGCGGAGCTCGAGGCGGCCTTCGGGAGCATCGGTCGCGAGGCGATCACCGGGGGGCCGGGGCGGGTCGGTCGGATCCGCGCCCAGGTGCGAGCCGCCCCGCCCCGCCTCCTCGACTTGATGTCCGGTCAGGTCGTCGACCACCCGGCCGTCCTCTACGACCGAGAGGGGGTCGAACAGCTGGCCGCCCGCCAGACCCGCTCGATCTCCACCGCGATGGGAGCCCTGCAGTTGGCGCTGGTCGCGGCGGCCGCGGCCTCCACGCTCGAAGGTGGTCCGGTGCTGGCGCTGGCCGTCGACGGGGCGGTCGGTCAGGTTGCCTCCGTGGTCCACGGCCTCTGTGACTGGTACAACACCGGGTCGTACCTGGTGCGACAGCTCCACGGGCTGGGGATCGCCGTGGATCGCAGCGAGGTGCGCCGCCTCACCAATGCCGCCCTGGTTTCCAAAGGGAAGGTGATCGACGAGCGGTCCCTCCACCGCTCCACCGAGCTGCGGTTGGTGCGCAATTGGGTCGGGCACGGGATCGTCGACGCGCTGCCCTTCGGCACCAGCCTCGGCCGCGCCTCGCTGCGGGCCACCGAGCGGATCGACCGGTCGGACCTTTCCTTGCTGGTGGCTCTGGTCCGGTCAGACCCCGGGGGCCGACTGAGCGACGGCTGACCTCTGCGGGCAGGCCGGTTCCGCCGGTCAGAGCACCTTCGACAGGAAGGACTTGGTCCGCTCGTGCTGCGGTGCGGTCAGGACCGCCCGGGGATCGCCGCTCTCCACCACCACCCCGCCGTCCATGAAGACCAGGGTGTCGCCGACCTCGCGGGCGAACCCCATCTCGTGGGTGACGACGATCATGGTCATGCCCTCCTCGGCCAGGCCGCGCATCACGTCGAGCACGTCGCCCACCAGCTCGGGGTCGAGTGCCGACGTGGGCTCGTCGAAGAGCATCAGCTTGGGCTCCATGGCCAGGGCCCGTGCGATGGCCACCCGCTGCTGCTGGCCACCGGAGAGCTGGTTGGGATAGCTCTTGACCTTGTCGGCCAGGCCCACTCGTTCGAGGAGGCGCACGGCCCGGTCACGGGCCGTCGAGGACGACTCCCGCTTCACCCGCACCGGCCCCGCCATCACGTTGTCCAGCACGCTCATGTGGGGGAAGAGGTTGAAGCGTTGGAACACCATGCCGATCTCCGCCCGCTTGCCGCACACCTCTCGGTCCTTCAGCTCGTAGAGGCGGTCTCCGCTGCGCCGGTAGCCAACCAGCTCCCCGTCCACGGCCAGCTCGCCCCCGTCGATCTTCTCCAGATGGTTGATGCAGCGCAGGAAGGTGCTCTTGCCGGACCCCGAGGGTCCGATGAGGCAGAGGACCTCCCCCGGATTGACGACCAGATCGATCCCGCGCAGCACGTCGAGGCGTCCGAACGACTTGTGGACCTGGGTGGCCCGGACCATCGGCTCACTCATGGGGGGCCAACCAAGGAGCGTCGGCCATGGCCGGAACCGGCTTGATCCGGACGTGGAAGAAGGACTGGCGGATCCGCTGGATGGGGGTCGGGGGAAGGGCCCGAGTCGACCCCCGCGCGTAGTAGCGCTCGACGTAGTACTGCCCGACGGTGAGCAGCGAGGTGAAGAAGAGGTACCACAGGCTCGCCACCAGCAGGAGCGGGACGACCTCGTAGTTGGTGTTGGAGATGTTCGTGGCCGCGGTGAACAGGTCGGCCAACGCGATGGCGTAGACCAGCGAGGTCGTCTTGAGCATGGAGATGGTCTCGTTGCCCGTCGGAGGGATGATGACCCGCATGGCCTGGGGCAGCACGATGCGGCGCATGGTCTGGAATTTGGCCATGCCCAGCGACTGGGCCGCCTCGGTCTGGCCCTCGTCGACCGAGATGATGCCGGCCCGCACGATCTCGGCCATGTAGGCACCCTCGTTGAAGCTGAGCCCGAGGGCTCCGGCTGTGAAGGAGGTCACCAGTACGTTGGCGTTGACGTTGACGAACGGGGTGGCGAAGGGGATGCCGAAGCCCAGGTGCGGGTAGAGGTAGCTGATCCCCTCATACCAGAAGATGATCTGGACCAGCACGGGGGTGCCCCGGAAGAACCAGATGTAGATCCACGCCGAGCCGGACAGCAGCCAGTTGGGCGACAACCGCATGACGGCCAGCACGATGCCGAACACGATGCCGACCACCATGGCGATCACGGTCAGCTCCAGGGTGACCACGATGCCCCGGAAGATGGGGGCGGCGAAGAGGTACTTGCCGACCACGCCCCACTGGTACCGGCCCTCCCGCACCCCCCCACGTGTCACGTGGGAGAAGAACATGGTGTTGATCAGCATGGCGGCCAGCACCAGGATCACCGCGCTGGCCACCCAGCGGCCCGGGTGCCGGACCGGCACGATCTTCATGTTGGACCGACCCCCGTCGCCCTCCCCGCCACCGGGGGAGGGACGCACCGTGGGATCAGTCATCGGAGGGTACTGCTGTCGACCGCCGCGCCGCTCAGCTGGTGGCGCCGTTGATCACCGAGGAGGTGACCGCCCCGGACTGGATGCCCCACTTGGTGAGGATCTGGTTGTAGACGCCGTTGGCGATGAGCGCATTGACCGCGGCCTGCACCGGGGCGGCCATGCCGTTCCCCTTGGGGAGTGCCAGTCCGTAGGGAGCGACCTCGAAGGCGGTGCCACTGTTCTGGAACACGCCGTTGGAGGTGGCCACTATGTAGCCGGCCACCTGGGAGTCGGCGAACCCGACGTCGGCCCGGCCACTGGAGACGGCCAGGTTGGCCTGGCTCTGGTTGCCGTAGGAGAGCACGGTCACCGTGGCCTTGCCAGCTTTGGTGCACGCCTTGGCCGTGGTCTGGGCGTCGGTCTGCTCGGTGGTCCCGTCCTCGACGGCCACCGAGTGCCCGCACAGCGAGGTGAGGCCGTTGAAGGCCAGCGGGCTGCCGCTCTTCACGTAGAAGCCCTCACCGGCGGTGAAGTAGTCGACGAAGTCGACCACCTTCTGGCGGGCGATGGTGTCGGTGAAGGAGGAGGCGCCCATGTCGTACTTGCCGCTCTGGATGCCCGGGATGATGGTGTCGAAGGTGGCGTTGATCAGCTTGGGCGTGAGACCGAGGGTCTGGCTGATGGCGGTGGCCAGGTCGGCGTCCATGCCCACGATGGTCGAGCCGTTGGGTGCGATGAACTCATCCGGGGCGTAGGTGGCGTCGAGGGCGATGTCGAGGGTGCCCTTGGACTTGACGGAGGCGGGCACCGTGGTGGCGATGGCTGCATTGGTCGATTGCGTGGGGATGGTGGTCGTCGGCAGGCCTACGGTGGTCGTCGGTGCCGCTGCGGTGGTCGTCGTCGAGCTGCTCGAGTTGGTGCTGCAGGCGGCAGCCAGCACTGCCACCGCTCCGATGGCCGTCGCCACCATGGCCTTCCGGTATCCCCGTTGCATGGTGTGCACGATCCAACCTCCGGTGTCGATCTGGTGAACGAGGGTCAAGTGTGCCACGTGGCCGTCACCCGGGCGACTCATTGATGGGCCTCATCAGCCGCGCCGTCCGGGGAGGGGCCGTGGTGGCGGGCTCACCCCACTTTGAATGCAGCCATCGACAGGGAGCCACCGACGTAGCCGTCGACCAGGGTCGAGGCCGGCGACTGCGTTGCCTCCGCCAGGCCGGCGATGGTGGCCAGGGGGAGGAAGTGCTCAGGGGTCGGGACGGCCAGGTGGTAGTCAGGGTGGTGGACGAGGTCCCTCACCCGCGCCGGGTCCTTGAGCATCAAATCCCTGCACTGCTCGTTGAAGCGCACGGCCCAGTCGGAGCCGACCCCTCCTCCTCCCCAGTCGAGGAGGCCCAGGTTGTGGACCACATTGCCGCTGCCCAGCACCAGCACGCCTCGCTCGCGCAGAGGGGCCAGCCGCACGCCGAGGTCGAAATGCTCGTCGTAGCCCTCGAGCGCGTTGACCGACAGCTGGATGACCGGCACGTCCGCGTCAGGGAAGACATGGACGAGCAGGGACCAGGTGCCGTGGTCCAGGCCCCAACCATCGTGATCGAGTCCGACCCAGCGGGGCTTGACCACCTCGGCGACCTCCTCGGCGACCTCCGGCGAACCCGGCGCCGGGTACCGGACATCGAACAGGGCCTGGGGGAACCCGTAGAAGTCGTGGATCGTCCGGGGCGTGGGCATGGCGGTCACCAGGGTCGACGCCACGTACCAGTGAGCGGAGACGACCACGACCGCCCGGGGTTTGGGGATCGAGGCACCGAACTCCCGCCAGGCCCGCGTATATCGGTTGTCGGAAAGGGCGTTCCTCGGATCGCCGTGACCCAGGAATGCCGCCGGCATGGTGCTCGACTCCACGCGTACCTCCAGCTGAGTGTTGACCGAGCCAGAGTCTCGCGCCGCTCCGGTCGTTCCGGCACATCGTGGCCGCCGCTTCCCGGTCGTGGGCGCTTGTCCCTAGACTCCGTGCCGGGGACCCCTCTGACCGGGCGACGGATATCGCGCGGCGGCGGGGTCGCCGCACGAACGGGGGAGCCGAGCCGTGACCGAAGCGATGACTGCCGGACGAACCGACCCGCCGGCCCAGCTGTCGCACCGGCGGGTCCTGGTCGTCATCGGCGCCCTGATGATGGGCATGTTCCTCGCCGCCCTCGACCAGACGGTCGTCTCCACCGCGCTGCCCACCATCGTGGGTGACCTGCACGGTGCCTCCCACCTCACCTGGGTGATCACCGCATACCTCCTGGCCTCGACGGTGTCGACGCCCCTGTGGGGCAAGCTCGGGGACCAGTTCGGCCGGAAGTTCTTCTTCCAGGCGGCGATCGTCCTCTTCCTCGTCGGCTCGGCACTCTCCGGGCTGA
Organism: Acidimicrobiaceae bacterium; assembly: GCA_003138855.1. Taxonomy (GTDB): domain Bacteria; phylum Actinomycetota; class Acidimicrobiia; order Acidimicrobiales; family RAAP-2; genus Bog-756. The sequence goes on from PLHF01000126.1 coordinate 18,932, forward strand.
GCCACTCGATGCTCGAGCTGATCGCATTCCGGGCGCTCCAGGGCCTCGGCGGCGGCGGCCTCATGGTGGGTGCCCAGACGATCGTCGGCGACGTGGTGTCGCCTCGGGAGCGCGGGCGCTACATGGGGCTGTTCATGGCCATGTTCGGCGTGACCACGGTCATCGGGCCGCTCATCGGAGGGGTCTTCGTGGAGTACCTCAGCTGGCGGTGGATCTTCTACATCAACATCCCCATCGGTGGGGTGGCCCTGGTAGTGACCGCGGTCGCTCTCCCCGGTGCCCTGGGCCGGGTGCACCGGGTGATCGACTATCTCGGAAGCGCGTTCCTGGCGCTGGCTGCCACGGCGCTCGTGCTGTTCACCAGCCTGGGCGGCGTTTCCTACCCCTGGACGTCACCGTTCATCATCGGCCTGGCTGTCGCCGGCGTCGTCTTCACGGTGGCGTTCCTGCTGGCGGAGCGCCGGGCCGTCGAGCCGGTCATCCCGCTCCGACTCTTCGCCAACCCGGTGTTCAGCGCGGCCAGCGCCATCGGTTTCGTGGTGGGGTTCGCCATGTTCGGCGCCCTCACGTTCCTGCCCGTGTTCCTACAGGAGGTCAAGGGCGTGAGCGCGATCGCCTCGGGTGTGCGCCTCTTCCCGATGATGGGCGGCCTCCTGGTGGCGTCGATCGGATCGGGACTGCTGGTGAGCCGATGGGGTCGGTACAAGATCTTCCCGGTGGTGGGCACCGCACTGATGACCGTCGGGCTCTACCTGATGTCGCTGATCGGGGTGAGCACCGGTGCGTGGATGATGGCCGGCTACATGGCCGTCTTCGGGTTCGGGCTGGGACTGGTGATGCAGGTACTGGTAGTGGCCGTCCAGAACGCGGTGCCCTACGAGGAGCTGGGCACGGCCACCTCGGGGACGACCTTCTTCCGCATGATCGGCGGTTCCTTCGGGACGGCGGTGTTCGGAGCGCTCTACTCCAACATGGTGGTGGGCAACATCCTCCGTGCCCTGCACCTCACCAAGGCGCCGCCCGGGTTCAGCTTCAGTGCCGACAACCCGTCGGCCATCCACCACCTCCCGCCTGTCGTGCAGGCCGGGGTGATCGACGGCCTGGCCCACACCATCCAGACCATGTTCCTCATCGGGGTGCCCATCGCCTTCGTCGCCTTCCTCCTGAGTTGGACATTGCCGGAGAGAGAGCTGCGCAAGTCGATCCGGGGCTCGGAGCCCGGCGAGCAGCTCGGACTTCCCGAGCCGCGGTCGTCGCTCGGGGAGGTGCAGCGGATCCTCGAGCGGGCCGCCAGCCGCGAGAATCGGCGGGAGCTCTACGAGACGCTGGCGGATCGTGCCGGGATCGTCCTCGACCCACGGGCGTGCTGGACCCTGTACCGACTCGCTGACCTCCCCGACTGCACCCTCGAGAGCATGGGCGAACGTCTGGGGGTCGAGCCCGCGCGCATCGAGGCCGGAATCGAGTCGCTCGAGTCGGCCGGCATGATCGAGAAGGTGGACACGGCCGACGGGTGCACACTGGCTCTCACCGACGCGGGGCGCTCGGCCATCGTGCAGCTCACGGCGGTGAGGCGCCAGGCGATGGCCGAGTTGTTGGAGGGATGGAATCCGGAGGAGCACCCCGAGGTGATGGACCTGATCCACCGCCTGGCTGCGGCGCTTCTGGCCGATGACGACAAGCTGCTGGCCGACGCCGGGGCCTCGACGGCCTGAGCGCATCGCCACAGACGAGCTGTCGGACAGCAAGACGCCCGGGCCTTCGCAGCATCGGCGTAGCTGCGAAGGCCCGGGCGGATCTCGAACCGGTGGGCAGGCTCAGGGCCCCCTGTCGGACTTGGCGCCCTTGCCGAGCGGCCCCGATGCGGCCAGGTCCTTGTAGTGCTGGCGCCAGATGAGCCGGTAGANNCGAGGTCTTGAACGGGGGGACCTGGTACCACATGGTGTAGAGCCAAAGCCAGGCCTGCCCGGGCCAGCTGCCCGTCTCGTTCATCATGCCCCACTGGTCGCCGCCGAGATGGTCGGCTGCGCCGAGGTTGGCCAGGTACTGGCCGTCGGCGATGAACAGGAGCGGCTTGGTGTAGTCGGTGCCGTAGAACTGGCGTGAGCTGAGCAGCGCTCCGTCCAGGGCACCGCTGCGGGCCATCGAGGTCAGGCCGGCGATGATGGTGCCGACTGGCCCGTAGTCACCCTTGGGTACCGTCAGGACCCCGTTGGAGTAGGTGGCGTTGGCAACGGCCTTCTCGTAGGCCGCCGTCCAACTCGCCTGCTGGTCCGCGGAGGCCGACTTGTACTCGGTCACCGCCGCCTGCACCTGGGGCGTATTGGGCAGTGTCTGCAGCGGATCGATCACGTAGTCGTTGGCCGTGTCGATCGGGTGATGCACGCCGAACCAGCTCTCGGGCGATATGGGCCCGATCGACTGGGAGGACCCGGTGGTGCTGTTGTAGGGAGGTCCGTAGGTGGCGGTGGCGCTGGTGCCGTCGAGCTCGGTGATCGCCGTCTGGGCGAAGTCGACCGGGTTGGCCGTCGACCACGACTTGACGGTGACCGGCTTGTCGTCGGGGGAGGAGAAGATCACAGCCAGGCCCACCACCACGATCAGCACCACGATGAAGGCGATGATGCCCTCTTTGATGAGGTCGTAGGGGTAGTACTTGCCGTGCCACTCCTCGACGTCGCGATCAGGCCTGAAGCGGCGATTGCGGTCGGTGGTGGCGGAGTGGGTGGCGGCGCTCATGCCTGCACCTCACTGGCCGCCGTGGCGGTCGTGGCTGCCGTGTCGGCCGGGACGCCCTGCTTGACCTCGATCGCCGGCTGTTCGGGTGGGGCGAACGGGGGCACCACGCCCCGCAGTCGCACCAGGAGGATGTGGCCGCCGACCAGGATCCCCACCACCAGGGGCAGGAGGACGATGTGCCACATGATCATCTGACCGAAGTTGGTGACGTTCATGATCGCCCCGGCCCCGGTCGAGTTGATCCCGTCCTTGGCCTGGGTGCTGATCCACTGGGAGTCGAAGTTCTGCTGGGACAGGTAGCCGGTGAACGCGGTGGCCACCGAGATGACGAAGGCGATCACTCCGGTGACCCAGGTGGCCCGACGCCGACCGCGCCAGGCGGCCATGAAGAACTTGCCCCACAGGTGGACGACCATACAGAAGAAGAACACCTCGACGCTCCACAGATGGAGCGAGTTGAAGAAGAGCCCGACGGTCGAGACGTGCCACCAGTTCGGACCGAAGATGGCCAGCACGATGCCGGTGAGGATGACCACGGCCAGGGCGGAGACGGTAAGGATCCCGAACACGTAGATCCACGAGGCCACATAGGCGGGCTGCCGGTCGGGCATCAGCTTCTGGGGCGGCAGTGCCTCCACTGCGGCGTGCCGCAGCTTGGCCGTCAGCTGGTGGGCATCCTCGGGCAGGTCCGCCGACGGGTTCACCGGCGTTTCGGTATCGATGGTCATCGGTCACCACCTCCCCCGGGACGGTGGAACGGGATGAGTATCGCCAAGATGAAGACGATGACCATCAGGATGATCACGGTCAGGTTCGCCACCGAGATCTGGATGAATCCCCAGTTGATGTAGTGACCTGGGTGGTCCAGATTGATGAGGCTCCCGAGCACGTGAACCATCACGGCTGACAATGTCTGCATGGTGCATGACCTCCTGTTGATGGAGGTTACGGGTGCCCGGCATGGGCGACCAGGGCCGAAAGTCCCGTAACGTCACCGTCTACTGCAACTTGTTCTGGCGCGACGGCAATGGGACCAGGGTAGGCGGCTGAGGGGGAGAGCCGGGGGACCCCGGTGACGGGCTCGTGCCCGGCATACTGTGGATGCCTGTCGCCGACCACTGGGAGGACACCCGTGAAACTAGGCATCCACTTCGCCAACTTCACCCTGCCAGGGGGGCCTGCGTCACTGGCGCCGACACTGGGCGCCACGGCGCGGGCTGCAGAGGAGGGTGGGTGTACGACCTTCACCCTGATGGACCATTGGTTCCAGATGGAGCAGTTCGCCACCGCTCAGGATCCGATGCTCGAGGGGTACACGTCGCTCGGCTACCTGGCCGGTCGAACGGGTCGCATCACGCTCGGACTGCTGGTCACCGGGGTCACCTACCGCCACCCCGGGCTGCTGGCCAAGATCGTCACCACACTGGACATCCTGTCGGGTGGCCGGGCCCAGCTGGGCATCGGGGCAGCGTGGTACGAGCGGGAGCACCTGGGCCTCGGTGTGCCGTTCCCGCCGGTCGGCGAGCGGTTCGAGCGCCTGGAGGAGACACTCCAGATCTGCCATCAGATGTGGAGTGACGATGACGGTCCCTACGAGGGGCGGCACTACCGACTGGCCGAGACGATCTGCTCGCCGCGCCCGATCCGGCAGCCGAGGCCCAGGATCCTCGTCGGCGGGAGCGGCGAGCGGAAGACCCTGCGGCTGGTGGCCCGGTATGCCGACGCCTGCAACCTGTTCGCCCCCGATCCGGCAGTGGTGGCCCACAAGCTCGAGGTGCTGGCTCGCCACTGTGATGCCGAAGGACGCGACCCGGGCACCATCGAGAAGACCATTCTGGCTTTCGGCAATCCACTCGACGACGTCGATGCGTTCATTGCGAGGATGGACGAGTACGCCGAGATGGGGATCGACCTGGTGGAGGTGATGCCGACCGGCCCCGATCCTGTGGCATGGGTCACCCGGCTCGGAGAAGAGGTCGTCCCGAGACTGGCCGAGCTGGGCGGGCCGTGACAGCAGCCGGGCGGGCCGCGATCGGCAGCCCCCGGTGCCTGCTCAGGCCCCCGTCCCGTCGGGGTGCGCAGCGTCGTGCGGCGCGTCCCGTGCGGGATCGCCCCCCGTGGTGCGGGGACCGGGGCCACCGGGGGGAGTGGACCATTGAAGACCCCTCGACGTCGGATCCGGGGCGGGGCCGACCTGTCACCGGTGGTTCGGGCGTCGACGCCGCGTCCTCGGTGAGGTCGTGATCTGCCCTCGTCCGAAGGCGTCCCTGCGGCCCCAGCGTCCGGGGATGTCGAGCAACTCGAGGTGTTCGATGGCGACCGGAAGGGCTGGATCGACGACAAGTTGCCCATCGACTGGCTCGAGTCCGAGCATGGTCCGCAGCAGCAGGAGCGGAGCGCCCGTGGACCACGCCTGCGGGCTGCAGGCGGTCGGGTACTGCACCGGGTACTTCGTGTCCGACCGCGGGTATCCCCCGAAGGCCTCCGGTAGCCGTCCGTCGAAGTAGGCGGCGGCATCCAGGATGCCCTCGGCGATCCGGGCGGCCTCCTCCTTGAAGCCGTAGCGTCGCAGTCCCCAGGCGATGAAGGAGTTGTCGAACGGCCACACGGTGCCCACGTGGTAGCCGATGGGGTTGAACCGCCCCTCGCCCTCGGCCAGGGTGCGGACACCCCACCCGGAGAAGAGCCGGTCCCCCATGAGGTGTTCGACCACGCGTCGCGCCTTCGACTTGTCGACGATGCCGCTCCACAGGAGATGCCCGATGTTCGAGGTGAGTGAGTCGACCTGGCGCCCGTCGGCGTCGATGGCAACCGCGAAGTACTCCCCGTCCACGACCCAGAAGTCACGATTGAACCGACGCTTCAGGTCGGCCGCCTCCTTCTCGAGCTTGTCGGCGAAGGCCTCGTCACGCCACACCCGGCGGGCAAGTCGGGCACCTCGCATCTTGGCGTCGTAGGCATACCCCTGGAGTTCGCAGGTCGCACGTGGAAAGCCCGGGAGGCGCCCGTCACGGAAGGAGATCGAGTCCCACGAGTCCTTCCAGCATTGATTCTCGAGGCCCGTCTCCTCGTTGCGCCTCTGATAGGAGATGTACCCGTTGCCCTGCAGGTCGGCGTAGGTGTCGATCCAATTCAGCGCCGCCCGGGCCTCGACCTCGAGGTCGCGGACCAGTTTGGTGTCGCCGGTCCAGCGCTCGTACTCGTCCAGGAGCACGACGTACAGGGGCGTGGCGTCGGCAGAGCCGTAGTACGGCGAGTGTGGCCGCTCCTCGAAGGCGGTGAGCTCGCCGAAGCGCATCTCGTGAAGGATGCGCCCGGGGTCCTCGTCCCGGAAGTCGTCGATGCGGGTGCCTTGGCGCTCGCCGAGCGTGCGGAGGGTGGTGGCCGCCAGCTCGGGTGTGAAGGCGATCGACTGGAGGCTGGTCAGAATGCTGTCACGGCCGAACATCGTCATGAACCAGGGAAGGCCGGCGGCGGGGAGCGCGTGCTGGGGCGAGGTCATCGGCGCAAAGCGCAGAGCGGCCAGGTCGACCAGGCTCCGCTGATAGGTGGTCGTGAGGGACCTGCTCCCGCACTCGAGCCGAGGGGCCCTGGACAGCCACTTGTCGAGACCACGGGCCATGTCGGGTCGGGTGGACCGCCCCGACCGCCTCCCCGCGGGCCCGCTCGGCTCGGTCAGGTAGGGGATCCGCGCCACCACGTCGATCGACGTCTCCCAGGTGCCGTGCGCCGGTATCTTGACGGCACAGGTGAGGCCGTGCTCGTCGGTGGTCGATGGAGCTGACGAGGAGATCCAGGTCTCGCGTTCGAACGTCTCGCGCCGGTACCCGAGGACCAAGCGCCCGTCGTCGACACGGGTGTGGTACTCGCCGCACTTGCGCAGTGCGTCCTTGACCTCGAAGAGGTCCGCGAAGTCGCTGCCGGCATCGAGGCGCAGCGTGAGGCTGACTGGCTCCTGCTTGTGGTTCAGCAGGCGGATCGACTCGCGGAAGCCGGACCCGACGGTGCGATGGCGTATCACGGAGAGATCGGAATCGACGTAGACGGTACCTGTTCCCGGCACCAGGAAGAAGCGGGTCTCGAAGTACTGGAGGTCGTCGACCGACAATGGGTTGAGGCGCTCGCCGTCCACGGTGAGCACCCACTTCGAAAGGAAACGGGTATCGAAGGAGAACAGGCCGGTCGGGTCGGTCAGCGAGGCCTCGATGTCCCCGGTGCGATCGCTCACGACGAACGTGTTGCCTTCGAGGATCTGGACGAGATCACTGCTCATCTCGGTGTCCTCTCCGAGTGGTCGGCCTCGTCGGTCGTGCGGGTGGCGCAGGTCTCGGGCGGTCCGCCGAAGAGACGCTGGAACGCAATGAGGAGCGCGAAGTCGCCCTCGACCCTCATCGCCCCCCGGAGGAAGGCGGCCATTGCGTTGGCGGTGCCCGTGACGATCCGGTCGAGGAGACGCCCGTCCACCGTCACCACCACGTCGGCGCGGCTCTTCCGTTGAGACACGACGACGTTGCCATGGGCGATGGTGAGGTACCAGTGCTCGACCTGGGGTCCCCCGACCAGATCGAAGCGCAGGGTTCCCGAGGCCTTCTCCAGCATCGGCTGGTGTCCTTTCGCATGGAGCTCCTCGAAGAATGCGCGGCTTGGTGCATTGGCTGCCGCGGGCCTGCGCTTCCGTGTTGCCATCGATACTCCTCCGGATCTGGGCCTGGCCGAACCCGCCGTGTGCTTCCCCCGGGGCGTCAGAGGCCGGGGCTGGAGTGCATCAGGCCCCCGTCGGCGAAGATGGTGGTGGCGGTGAGGTAGCTGGCACCGGCGCCGGCGAGGAAGGCCACGACACTGGCGATCTCCTCGGGCTGGGCCAGCCGGCCGATGGGGATGGCGGCGTCGAGCTTGCTGAGCTGTGCCGGGTCGGCAACGGTGGCCTTGTTGATCGGGGTATCCACTGCACCGGGCCCGACCCCCACCACCAGGATGTCGTGCGGTGCCAGCTCGACCCCGGCGGTGCGGGTGAGCATGCGCATGCCGCCCTTGGACAGGCAGTAGGCGGTGTTGCCCGGCATGGGCCAGTCCTCGTGCACCGAGGTCATGTTGATGATCCGGCCGCCGCCGCCCTGGGCGATCATCTGCTTGGCGGCCAGCTGGGTGCCGAAGAACGCGCTCTTCAGATTGATGTCGAGCACCTTGGCGTACTGCTCCTCGGTGGTGTCGAGAACCGAGGTGCGGGTCTCGACCCCGGCATTGTTGACCATGACGTCCAGGCGCCCGAAGGCGTCGACCGCCTTGGCGACCAACCTCTCGAGGTCCTCGACCTTGCTGACGTCGGCTTCGACCCCGATGACCTGGTCGCCGAGGTCGCGCACCTGTTGTTCGAGGTCCTCGGTGGCCCGCTCGTCGGCGATGTAGTCGATGACGATGCTGGCGCCCTGCTCGGCCAGGGCCAGCACCACCGCCTTGCCGATTCCGGAGTTGCCGCCGGTGACCACGGCCACCTTGCCCTTCAGTGTCATGTCGGCTCCCTTCCGCTCGAGGGTCAGCTGCCGAATGAAATCGGTGCCGACATGCCCTCACTGACCCGGCGCTCCTCAGGGTAGGGGCGGGTGCTCGGCGAATCAACACCGCATGGACCGGTGCCCGGGGAGCACCTCGGCTCACGGAGCCCACGGGGCGAATACCGGCGTCGAGGCGGAACAGGGACATCGGTGGCTCCTCGGGATGAGGAGATCGTGTGTTCGAGAACAGAGGCAACTTGGAAACAAAGAGTAACTCCCTTCCGTGAAGTAACTGCTATCGTTTGGAGCGTGGAAAGCGTTCAGGCGACCCCGAGGCAGTCAGCCAGGCGCGACGCCGCCGGGCCCGGGCCAGGCGAAGCATCATCAGGAGCCTGCGACGCGGCGCTGGCTCGGGCTTTCACGTTCCTCGGCAAGCGGTGGAGCGGTGTGATCCTCGGAACGCTGACCAACGGGCCGGCCGGGTTCGCCGAACTGAAACGACGCGTCGACGGAATCAGTGACTCCGTCCTGTCCGAGCGATTGGCCGAGCTCCAGGCCACCGGACTGGTGATCCGGTCGGTGGAGCCCGGGCCACCGGTCTCGGTCTCCTATGTCCTGTCCGGGGCCGGGGCAGCCCTCATTCCAGCGATGCACGAGCTCAGCGCATGGGCCTCGCAGAACCTCCCAGACGCAGCTCCTGCGTCATGAGAACGAAGGAATACACAGATGAGTGATCGACTGACGGCACTGCATTCCTCGGTGGAGCGCTTGCGCGACATCGTCGAGGGTCTCGATCCGCAGCAGCTCGAGCTCCCGGCCTACCCGGTCGAGTGGTCCATCGCCGACGTCCTGTCCCATATCGGTTCCGGAGCGGTCATCCTTCGACGCCGATTCGACGACATCAACAACGGCCGGGAGACCGATTCCGACTTCAACCAGTCGGTCTGGGACGAGTGGAATGCCAAGTCGCCCGTCGCACGGGCCGCCGATGCCTTGGTCGCGGATGCCGAGCTGCTTCATGGCCTTGAAGCACTCGACGACAGCAGTCGCCGACAGTTCCGGTTCTCGATGGGCCCGATGAACCTCGACTTCACGGGCTTCGTCGGACTCCGGCTCAACGAACACGCACTTCACACATGGGATGTCGAGGTCGCGCTCGACCCTACGGCCAGTCTCCCCGCCGATGCAGCGGGCGCAGTGGTGGACAACCTCGAAATGATCACCCGATTCGCAGGGAAGCCCTCCGGCGAGGTCCGCACCGTGAGCGTGCACACCGTGGATCCGGAGCGCGACTTCACCGTCTCGACCCGGCCCACACGCCACCGATTCCCGGCGCCGGCGCCGGCGCCGGTGCCCTCGACGAGCTCCGACCGGTGTTTCCGGGACTCTGAGGGCGCGTTGTCGCTTCCTCATGGGACACTTCTGCCCATGGGCGGTTACGACATCATCGGGGATGTTCACGGCTGTGCCGACAAGCTCGCAGGTCTCCTCCGGATGCTCGGCTACGAGGAGCGGGACGGCGCCTACCGGTACTCGACGTCCGATGAGGAGCGTCAAGCCGTCTTCGTCGGCGACCTCATCGACCGGGGCACCCAGCAGATCAAGACCCTTGAGCTCGTTCGGGCCATGGTCGAAGTCGGTAGCGCCCGGATCGTGATGGGGAATCGCGAGTTCAACGCCATCTCCTACGCAACTCCGAACCCGGAGATCCCTGGTGAGTTCATGCGGCGCCACACGGACAAGAACTTGAAGCAGCACAAGGCCTTCTTGGACCAGGTCCAGGTGCAACCCGGTCTCTACGCCCGGAGCATCGAGTGGTTCAAGACCCTGCCGCTCTGGCTCGATCTCGACGGGATCCGGATCGTCCACGCATGCTGGAGCGATGACGCGATCCGGGAGGTGGATCGGTGGGTGGCGCCCGGCACTTCGATGCCCACGGACTTCGTGGTCAAGGCGAACCAGAAGGGGCGTCCCGAGTACGAAGCGATCGAGGTCCTACTGAAGGGCCCGGAGATCAGCCTCGAGAAGTACGGGCAGAAAGGCTTCAAGGACAAGGACGGCCATGTCCGACGCCGGGCACGTCTCCGATGGTGGGATTCCGAGGCAATCACCCTTCGGGAGTTGGCCGAGGTCCCCGAGAACGCCAGGACCCCCGAAGGGGTCACCTACCCCCGGCTCCCCGACAAGGAGTGCGGCGATGAGGCCGCCTACGACTACCACGGCGTCAAGCCGGTCTTCTACGGCCACTACTGGCGCAGGTGGAAGCCCGACAAGCGAAAGGACTGGACGACCAACACGGCCTGTGTCGACTTCAGCGCCGTCAAGGGCGGGCCGCTGGTCGCCTATCGGTGGAACGGGGAGGCAACCGTCACCTCGAAGAACTACGTCGCGTACCGCAAGGGCGGCCGGACGAAGCACGGCAAGGACTGAATCAGGAGCTCCGGCTCTCGTGTGGCACTGACGCCGGATGCCACATCGACCACAGGAGTTCACGGTTCACTCGGATGCGGGGTGGTCGGCCTGGCCCCTACCCAGACCAACGACGGATACTGGCCGGCCGAGACCAACAGTGGCTCGCTCCGCGACGGCGACGCCGCCAACCTGGCAACGTGGCCAACCTCGATCTGAACGCCCCCATGGACAACGAGGGGGACTGACCCACCGACGCGGTCCAGTCAGGTGCCCGGCTCACCCGGGGGCCCGCCGGGCTCTTCGGCGAGCGGCGTTCGTTCAGCTCAGGCAGGGAGGTCGCGCCGCGGGCCCAGTAGGGTCGGATCGTGGCAGATCCCGAGCCGATGAGTCCCGACGTTCCGCTCTCCCGCCTCGAGTCGCAGGAGAAGGCGGTGCGAGCAGAAAGCTTCGGTGCGGTGGCCGCGCACTACGAGCGCTATCGACCCGGACCGTCGCTCCGGGCGGTGGACTGGGTCCTTCCGAAGCATGTGGACACGGTCGTCGACCTCGGAGCCGGCACGGGCGCGTTGACCAGGCTCCTGATCGACAGGGCCGAAGAAGTGATCGCCGTGGAGCCCGACGACCGCATGCGCGCCGTGCTCACCGAGGAAGTCCCTGGCGTCCGGGCCGTGCCGGGCCGGGGTGAGTCGGTGCCCATCGCGGACGGATGCGTCGACGCGGTACTGGCCTCCTCGTCATGGCACTGGATGGAACCGGTTCCGACCTTTCGGGAGGTGGGCCGAATCCTCAGGTCGGGTGGGATCCTCGGCGCCCTGTGGTCCGGGCCCGATCCGGAGGGCTCGTTCATGGTGCAGGCCAATGCCGTGCTCGCCGAGCGGCCGCTGGACGGTGCTGACGCAGTTGCCGGTGACGGCGCCGGCGAGTCAGGCGGTACCGGATTGGCGGGCCTCGTCATGGGCGACGTGCGTCGCCCCGCCTCAAGCCTGGAGATTCCTCCTGGGGTCCCCTTCGACCAGCCCGAGCACGCGGTGTTCACCTGGGATGTCGCACTCAACGCCGACGAGCTGATCGGTCTGTTGGGTACCTTGAGCTGGATCATCACCATGCCGGAGGAGACGCGCTCGCGGGTGATCGCCGAAGCCCGCCGACTCCTCCGGGAGTTCCTCGGTGTCGACGGCGAGGTCACCGTCGATGTCGCGTTCCGCTCGGATGTCTGGCGGTCCCACCGGCACTGAGGCCTACCTCGAACTCCGTGCGGAAAGTGGTATCACAGTGGTCTGGCACTGACGGTCAGAACGGACAAGGAACTCGAGGACGCCCTCTCTGCCCTCACAGAAGCTGAGGGTGCGTCGCGCCAGGAGATCATCCGCCGCGCCGTGCTCGAACGGCACCAACGCGCCGGCCATGCCAGTCGGGTCGAGGATGCTGCACTCCGCATGATCGACCGCTGGGGTGATGTGCTCGATCAACTCGGAAGCGAATGAGGGACGTCGAGTACCTTGACCTAGAAGACGCCCTCAGCCTGGTCCGAGCGCTGAAGGTCGGGCCCGTGCGTGATGTGGGGTCGCTCGATTCGGCCGTGGTGCGTGCCCGCTCGAGCGCTTTCGGCGACGATGCCTACCCGACCCTGGCGCTCAAGGCTGCAGCACTGCTGCATTCTCTGGCCAACAACCACGCGCTGGTCGACGGAAGCAAACGGTTGGCCTGGTCGGCCGCCGTCGTCTTCCTCGACCTCAACGGAAGGATTCCGAACGTGACAGATAGCGAGGCGTTCGATCTGGTGTGGGAGGTCGCCGCCACATCGCTCGACGTCGGAGCCATTGCCCAGAGGCTGCGGCTCACTGGATGAGTTCGGCTCAACCCCTGTCGACGCGCTGATAGGTGTTCTGGAGTTCGTCCTGGATCACGGTGGCAACGCCGTCCGTGCTCAGCATCTCGAGGTCCTCCCGGAGCGTCCGCACGCGGAAGGCCCACCCCTCGGGCTTGTCGATCCTGGTACCGAGGCCGGGAAGATCGCCGATGGTGAGCGACTTGTCGATGATCTGCGAGTACGCCTGCATCACGTAGCGGGTGCCGTCGGGCGTCACGAGCTCATAGATCTCGGAGCCCTTGGCGAAGCCGAACACCGTTTCTCGGACGATCGAGCGCTCGGTGTAGGGCACCTGGACGGGAGGTTCCGCCCCGAAAGCGATCACCGCGGCCCGGAACATGCCGAGCGTGCCGAAGGTGGTCTCCGGAGCCTGCTCGCGGATGTTCGACTTGATGAAGTCCAACACCCAGTAGCGGGGGCCGTTCAGGATCGCGAGCAGGGCACCCCGCTCGCTGGCGATGGCGGCGGCATCGAGCGCATCCCACTCCCGCTGGGGGCAGTCGTTCATGCCGAGCGTGTTCCAGACCTCGGCACTGAACGCTCCGTTGTCGGAGCGGAGGAGCAGTACCTCGCCGTAGCGGGCGTTACGAAGCCCATCCTTGACGGGCGCGTCAAGGGTCAACGGCAGGTCGGAGTTCTGAGCAGGTGTCGAGGTCGGGCACATGGCATCCTCTCCAGTGATGGCAGTACAACTGACAATATATCCGCCCCCAGGGCCCTCGGCGCGTGCGCCGGAGCGTCAGGCCGCCCCACGCCGTCAGCCGAAGGCGGCGCTGAGCGTCCTGCCGGCGATGCAGACCGGATCGAGGTCCTGCGCGTCGTGCATATTGAAGACCATCCCGTCGAGGCCGGCGAAGGTGGGGGCTTCTTCGGTGAACACGGCCCGGCGGATCTGCAGGGCTTCTTTGAGGTGGTCCATCACCCACACCGAGTCGAACTCCGACTCCTCGGCGGCCACCGCGATCTGGGCGATCCGCTCGAAGAGATCCCCACTCCCGACGCCGGGGAACGTGAAGTTCGGGATCTGTAAGCCGAAGCGCGTGACCTGCACGGTACGGACCTCACCGCGCCACGGCCGGCCGTGCTCGTTCGTTCCTGGGTGTCGATGTTACGCCGACCCTACCGTCAGCCGTCAGCCGTCAGCCGGCCCGGGACGCCCTGTTCCAACGGCCGGCTCGCGGTGCCGGCGACCGGTCGGGCCCGGGGCCGGGGACGGTCCACTCCCTCAGGACCATCGGCCCTACCCGGTCGCGGCCAGGCCGCGGCAGGATGGACGCATGTCCTGCGAGCACGGCTTGCCCGGGTCGGGCCGGAGAATCGACAGCGCGGCGGGCGGTGCCGTGTCGAAGGCGGCGGCCCGTCGGACCCTGACCTCCCGCTGATGTTGTCCTGGGTCAGGGAAGTCGGCTCGGCCCATCAAGGCCGGCCGGGCGCACCGATAGAGCACCCGAACCTGGCACTGTCGGTCGTGGTCGTCGGTGTTCTGATCACTGCCATCGACACCACGATCGTCGTGCTCGCCCTGCCCGAGATCCAGCGCACCCTGCACATCGGATTGACCTCGGTCATCTGGGTCATCATCGGGTACCTCCTGGTCATCACCCTTGTCTCGACACAGGTGGGGCGGCTCGGGGACATGTTCGGCCGGGTGCGCATGTACGAGGCGGGCTTCGTGGTGTTCATCGTCGGGTCGTTGGCATGCGCCCTGGCATGGGACCAACTGGCGCTGATCGTCTTCCGGCTCGTCCAAGGAGTGGGCGGGGCGCTCATCACTGCCAATTCGGGAGCGGTGATCGCCGACACGTTCCCCAAGGAGCAACGGGGACGGGCCTACGGCTTCAACGCGATCGGCTTCAACACGGGCGCTGTGCTCGGTGTCATCCTCGGCGGCATCATCGTCACCTTCGTCTCGTGGAGATGGATCTTCTGGATCAACGTTCCCATCGGCATCGCCGCAGTCTTCGTCGCAAACCGTGTCCTGTTCGACCGGGGAGAGCGGCAACAGCGGCGACTCGACTGGTGGGGCATGGTCACCTTGGGCCTTGGGCTCTTCGGGCCCCTTTGGGCCATGGTGAAGCTCACCTCCGAGCCACTCGACCCGGCGATCGTGGGCTTCTTCGTCGGAGGTCTCGCCCTGCTCGTCGTGTTCTGGCTGATCGAACGCTCCACTCCCGATCCGATGCTCGACTTGGATCTCTTCAGGATTCCCACCATGACGCCGTCCCTACTGGCTGCCATGTTCCAGAGCCTGGCCAACTTCGCCGTCCTGTTCCTGCTTCTGATGTACCTGCAGGGCGTTCGCCAGCTCAGCCCGATCCACGCCTCGTTGCTCCTTGTCCCCGGCTATGTGGTGGGCGGAGTCGTCGGGCCCTTCGCCGGTCGATTCGCCGACCGCCGGGGTGCCGTCCTGCCGGCCACGGTCGGCCTCGGGATCCAGGTGCTGGCGCTGGTCGCCTACGCCCAACTCGGGCTTCGTACCCCGCTGTGGATCGTGGTGGTCGCCTACATGGTCGGTGCCGTCGGTGCCGGTTGCTTCTTTCCGTCGAACAACGCTGCCATCATGAAGGTCGCGCCCGCAGAGAAATTCGGCATCACCTCCGGTCTGCTGCGCACGTTCGCCAATGTCGGAATGGTCTTCTCCTTTGCCCTCGCCATCCTGGTCGCCTCGGAGACCATCTCCAAGAGTGAGGCATTCGCAATCTTCGTCGGCACCCACAGCCTCTCTCGCTCGACAGCAGCAGCATTCACCGACGGCATCCATTCCGCCTTCTATTCCTCGACATTGCTGATGGTGGTGGCGGCGCTCCTGTCGGTTTCACGTGCTCGGGGAACACGCGGCACGAGGGCTCCCCAGCGGCTGGGCACGGTCGAATAGGGATCGACCGCGGCTGGGCGCTTTCAGCTACGACGACTTGGACACCTCCGCCCACGACCATTGGGTGGCGTTGCAGATGCGAACCCGGAGCTCAATGGACGGGCCTCTTCCGAGGATGAAGTGTCATGCAGGTCGGCGAGCTCGGCGACGGAGCCGGGCGTGGACCAGGGCCGGCGGCTTCCAACCGGCGTCCTCGGGGTTGACGTTGGTGCCGGGGGTGACGATCTCATCGATGCGGTCCAACACCCCGGCCTCGAGTCGGATCGTCGATGCCGACAATTGCGAGTCGAGTTGCTCCATCGTGCGGGGCCCGATGATGGCGGCACTGACTGCGGGGTGCTCGAGCACGAAGGCCAGTGCCAGTTCGATGATGCTCAGCCCGGCCTCGTCGGCCACGTCGGACAGTTCGGTGACGATCTCCAGCTTGCGTTTGTTGGCCGGGATGTCTAGGTCGTATCGATCGGGAATTCGCCCGGACCTTCGACTGGTATTCTCCTTGCCTTCCCCGAAGCGCCCGGACAGCCAGCCACCGGCAAGAGGGCTCCAACAGAGCACGCCCATCCCGTAGGACTGGGCAACAGGTAGGACATCCCGCTCGATGCCGCGCACCAATATGGAATAGGGCGGTTGCTCGGTCATGAAACGTTCCCGTCCCCGGCGCTCCGCCACCCACTGGGCCTCGACGATCTGCTCGGCGGGGAATGTGGAGCTCCCGAACGACCGGATCTTGCCGGCGTGGACGAGATCACTGAGAGCACCGAGGGTCTGGTCGACGTCGACAGAGTCGTCGGGTCGGTGGATCTGGTAGAGATCGAGGTAGTCCGTACCGAGGCGGCGGAGGCTGTTCTCGCATTCGGCGATGATCCACCGCCGCGAATTGCCCTGTGCGTTCGGGTCGTCGCCCATCGGTGCGTGGACCTTGGTCGCGAGCACCACTCGCGACCGGTCTTGGGTGGAGAGAGCCTTGCCCACGATGACCTCGGACTCTCCCGCCGAGTACACGTCGGCGGTGTCGATGAAGTTGATGCCGGCATCGAGTGCACGGTGGATGATCCGGATCGAGTCCTCGTGATCGGGGTTGCCCCACTCTCCGAACATCATGGCTCCGAGACAGAGCGGGCTGATTCTGATACCGGTTCGACCGAGGCTGCGAGGTTCCATGGAGAAACCCTAGGTCGGCCTGCCGCGAGTCCATACGGTGCACCGCCCCGGCGCCAGGACCTGGTTTTCGGCGGGTCACATCCCAAGGGAGCCCAACCCGCCACCGCAGCGTACCGGCCTCCGTCCGGGGTGGAGCAGCACTCGATCGGATCAATGCCGGCGGGATCGCTTGCGGGGATGCGCGCCGCGGACAGCAGCTCTGGACTGCCAGCGAAGGTGCTGGTCGGGGTCACTGCCACCGCGGTATACGGCTTTGCTGCACCGACCCGACATGACGCACCCACGGCTCAGGCGTTTCAGCTCCCCCGGGCGGGCCTCGAGACCGCGGTGCATCAGAGGGTCAACGTGCGGGTGTTGGAGCTGGTCGATGGTGTCAGCGGCTCACGCATCGAGCTGGAAGGCAACAGGCTGCCGGTTACCCACTCGAGAGACGTACTGGAGGCGCTTCCGTGCTAAGCCTCGGTGGGGATTGGAGAAACGGCTGCAGGGAGGGGCGCCGGGTTTCCCTGTGCGAACTGGATGGGGGGCCGTGCAAACCGGCCTCCGGAAGGGCCGTGCCTCAGCCCGCCCCGAGCCGGTCCGGCGCGAGTGCCCACGCCCGCGCATCAACATCGGGAGTCGCACTCGTCACCTCGCGGACCAGCCGTTTCCGGTGGTCGTGCACCACCGCAGCCTGTGCGGATCCCTTACCGGGCGTCCTGGTAGAGGGTGCGCACGGCGGCGAGGTCAAGGCATCCCAGGATCTCTCGGGTGGCTGGGACAGATCCACCGTGCACTTCGAGGAACACCGTCCCGGTCGCCAGGTACGTCCCGACCTCGACCAGTGGACGGAGCACGCAGTCGTGGTCACGGGGAGGGAAGACGGCATCGATCGACCGGAGTGTCTCGTGGTGGATTGTCTCGATGACAGAGGTGACCCGCATCGAGCGCACCGTGGCATGGACGAAGACGACGAAGACGAACACACTGACAAGGACGAGAACGAAGGCCAAGCCGGCCACAGCCACAACGACTCCCGACGCCACTCGCGCAGGTGGGCCCGGCGGGAACTGCCCGGCTGGGGTACCCGACCCCTCACCGTCGTCACAGGGGTTCCTCCCCTCTGCCGAAGGCGCTGTGACTGTCATGGGAGGCGTCCGGATCGACCCCGCCGGACCGGCGCAGCCGGTTGAGGCCAAGCATGGGGAGGAGGAGTACGGAGAGCATGCCGGCACCGACAAGCGCGGCGGCATTCTCGGGGAGCATCCGTCCTTGTGAGACGCCGAGGCTGGTGATGACGACGATGAGTGGGAGCCCGGTGGCAGAGAAGAGGGCAAGGGGGACTCGCTCGTCCCGAGGCAGGGCGGTGCGGTAGAGGAGCAGTGCGGGGAGGCCGCGAATGACGAGGAACAGGGCAAGGAACAGGGGGATCCGGAGGAGGGCGGTCGGCCTGGTGAGGAACACGTGCAGGTCGAAGTGGATGCCGCTCACGATGAAGAAGATGGGGATCAGGAAGCCGAAGCCGATGGCCTCGAGTTTGCCCTTGATCACCTCGCTGTCCTCACCCACAGTGAAGAGCTTGACCACCACGCCGGCGGCGAACGCCCCGAGGAGCACATCGAGGCCCAGCTCGAAGGCCAGGTAGACGAGAACGAAGACGAGTAGCACCGACACCCGGACCGGGAGCTGGGCGCTCGAGTGAAGGTGCCGACGCATCAGGGCCACCACGCGCGGCGGCCGGGTCCGGCTCGCAAGCAGTGCACAGGCGACAGCGATGGCGACGAAGAACACCAGCAGTGCGCTTGTGACGAACGGGTCTTTACGGGTGAGCAGCACGGCAACGGCAACGATCGGCCCGAACTCACCGGCCGTGCCTATGGCGACGATGTACGCGCCGAAGCGTGTCTCGAGCAGCCCGGCGTCCCGCAACATCGGCAACAGCGTCCCGAGCGCCGTCGTCGTCAGGGCCAAACCGACGACGAGCGTGTCCACGGCCAGACCAGTCGAGACGAGGGCGAAGGCGAAGGCGAAGGCCATCCCGAGTGACAGGAGCCACCCGAGTGAGGCCAGGCGCAACGGCCGGCCTCGGATCCGTTGCAGATCGAGCTCGTAGCCGGCCAGGAACATGAGGAATGCCAGCCCGATATCCGACAGCCCGTTCACCACGTCATTGGTATGGGCCAACTTGAGCACGTAGGGGCCGACGATGATGCCAAAGGCCAGCTCGAGGACGACGTCGGGGACATTGAAACGCCGGAGCCGCTCGGCCAACAGCGGTGAGATGACGGCGATGGCGGCGATCAGGACGAACGTGGGGATCGAGGCTTCGATCACACGCTCGCTGAGCCTCTCACCGGGGTCGACCCGCGCTGGCGGACGATTTCGATCCGGACCGAGATCGAGCTCGATCGTGTCGCCCGCTCGACCGTCATCGGCCCAACGCTACCCGGGAGGCCTGGCCAAGAGAACGAAGGTCACAGGGCCATGCCGGGCTCGACCGGCGGACACCACTGGATTCGACCGGCGTGCACAGACTGGTGTCAGGACGGGAGAACTCGCCCCACGTCGGTGCCCTGTCCTCGGGCCCAGCTTGTCCCTCCCACAGGGCGCCGCCATATTCGCGCCCTCCTGCTGGCGCCGGGGCAGCCCGGACTGCCGGGTCATCGGGGCAGTTCGGTGTTGTGGGACGAGCCCCGTGCACGATCGCCACCTCGTCGTCGGGTGCGACTCGAGGATGCATCGAACGGAGTCACTCCTCCGATGCATGGTCATCGATCTCCGCCTTCATGGTCGTCACTGTGCCAAGTGGGGTGCCCCGAGCTCCGGGGATGCGGAGCTCCGCGGATGTGACCGATGGGCGGATGGCGGGGCCGGGAGCCGCTGGTACCGTGCACCCATGCGGGACTCGGTGGGGCTGAACGAACGCATGTTCGCCTGGTACTACCCCTTCGTGGTTGGTCTGGCAGAGAGGGCAGGGTTACGTGAGATCCGTCGGACGCTCTTCTGTCGCGCCGAGGGTCGGACGCTGGAGATCGGTGCGGGCACTGGGCTCAACCTGCCGCACTACACGCCTGCGGTCAGTGAACTGGTGGTGACCGAACCGAACTCCCACATGCTCGCGCACCTGCGTCTGCGGCTGGGCTCCGATCGGCTGGCGGTCGGCGCATGGCAGTTGGTTCAGACCGGTGCAGAGGTACTTCCCTTCGAGGACGGCTGCTTTGACACCGTCACGGCGGCATTCGTGCAATGCACGATCCCGGACCCGGCGACCGCCCTGGCCGAGATCGCTCGTGTCTTGCGACCCGGGGGGCGCCTTTTGTTCCTGGAGCACGTGCGTGCTCCAGAGGGATCACGCCTGGGTCGCTTCCAGGACTTGGTCGAGGTGCCTCACCGCTACGTCGCGGCAGGCTGCTATCCGAACCGGCGGACAGAAACGGTGCTCAGGCGTTCAGCCTTGCGTGTGGAGCAGCTCGAGCACGGATCGCAGCCCAGGTCATCTCCCACTGTTCGGCCGATGATCTTTGGCAGCGCCGTGCGCATCGACGCGTGAGGGCGATGTCCCCAGTCTGATCGCTGCACCACACCAGTGCGCGCAAAGGGTCCAGGGCCGCGTCACAGCTCGGTACGCCGGGTCGGAGGGGCAGTTCGACGCTCGTTCCGGAATCAGGAACACTCCTGGCCCGTGTCCAATTCTCGAGAGGTACAGATCACCTCGTTGAACCGTCTCCGAAAACGTGGGCCATCGGATCAATGCGTCGGTGAGAGCAGTGACCCAGTGGATCCCCTACTCGGAGACCTCCAGCGTTCGCATCTCGAACTGCGATCCGACCCCCTTCCAGATCCTTCCCGGCGCAAGGGGAACGATGACGTAGAAGATCAGCAGAGCAACGATGCCCAGACTTGGCAGTACCGTCCAGGCGACGTTGTTTCCGGGATCAGTTTCGAGGACAACGACCCCGACAATCACCAGGCAAATGCCCGCAACAGGAAGGATGTAGCTCTGCCGTCCACGGAGGACCTGCCAGTAGAAGACCGGAACGACCTCTTTGCGAGTCAGCTGGTGTTCGATCGACTCGACGGGATCTGGAGTCGACCCACCCGACGATTCACCGTCCATCCGTCGCCACCCCACCTCGGATGCGCCGCACGTCCTCGAGGGTGGCCCCGGCACGCTTCCTGTGGAGCTGAGCACATCAGTCCCCCAACCGCATGGGCCGGACCAGCAAGGTGCGGAGTCAACCGGTGAGCCGTCAGGGGATCTCCACCCCCTTCGGTCACCGTGCCATCGGTCCAGGCCCCGTGCGACCCGTCAACTCTCGGTAGATCTCGACGATCTGGCGCGCCGATTCGGGCCAGCTGAAGTTCCGGATCACTCGACGTCGGCCGGCCTCCCCCATCTTCCGGGCAAGATGAGGGTCGGCAACGAGCTTGTTGATTGCTTCGGCCAGGTCGTGAGAGAACCGTTCCGGGTGCGCTGGATCGCTGTCCGTTGGGCTCACCGGCTCGAAGGGCACCAGTGTGCCCGTGACTCCGTCTTCGACGATCTCCGGGATGCCACCGACAGCGGACGCGACCACTGCTGCCTCACACGCCATGGCCTCCAGGTTGACCAGTCCGAATGGCTCGTAGACGGACGGGCAGCAGCTGACGGTTGCGTGGCTCAGCAGTTGGTTGAGCTGGCGAAGGTCGAGGGGCTCCTCGATCCAGCGGACCCCGTCCCGTTGCGCTGCCAGCGCACTGATCTGGACGGCCACCTGGCGCGCCAGCTCTGGCGTGTCGGCGGGACCCGCTCGCAGGATCAACTGGGCCGATGGGTCGAGGTGGCGGGCAGCGGCGAGCAGATGGGTGATCCCCTTCTGATGTGTGATGCGCCCGAAGTACACCACGATCGGTCGGTCGGGATCGATGCGGTAGGACTCGAGGACGTCGGTGCTCGGGTCGGTCCTCCACGTGTCGAGGTCGATGGCGTTGTGGATCACCGTGATCCGGTCGGGGTCGACAGCGGGATAGCAGGCGGTGATGTCCTCGGCGCTGGCGCTCGACACCGCGATGATCGCATCGGCCGATTCGATTCCCACCCGCTCGCAGAAGGTCGACAGGCGGTAGCCAGTTCCGAGCTGGTCTGCCTTCCACGGACGTTTGGGCTCGAGGCTGTGGATGGTCATCACGTGCGGGACGTCGTGGAGCAGCTTGGCCAGGTGTCCGGCCAGGCTCGTGTACCAGGTGTGGCTGTGGACGACGTCCGCTCCGCTCAACCCAGCCGCCATGGCCAGGTCGATGGACATCGTGCGGAGCACCTCGAGGTGGCGATCCTCACCCCGGAGACGGTCCCAGGGCTGATACGCGATGACCTTGCGGTCGGCCGGCTCCGGACGATCCGCTCCGAAGCAGTGAACCTCGAGGTCGGTGAGGCGGGCCATCTCGGCGGCCAGGTGCTCGACGTGCACTCCCGCGCCGCCGTAGACCTCGGGCGGATATTCGCGGCTCAAAAGGGCGACTCTCACGGCAGTTCAACTCCGGTCATGGTTCAGAGTATGGGTGGCGGCGGGCGGGGTCACAAGAGACCAAGGTCACAGGGTCGCCTGAGGCGCGCCTCAATGTTGGAGGTGCTCGTTGTGTTGGAGGAGGATCACCGAGTGGGCGGTGAGGTTGACCGTGGGCCCCTGGACGCGGCGTCTCCCGGGGGGCCGGGCGGTGTTGAGGAGCTCCTCCCAGATCCCCGGCCATGCGATCCGGGGCAGGCTATAGGAGCGTGACCGGTTCCCTCCGTTCAGGAGGAAGAGGATCGTGTCCCCGTAGGTGGGCCGGCCCCGCTGGTCGATCTCGTCGCTGGCCCGGCCCGAGAGGAGCATGCCGATGGAGCGGAGCTCGCTGTCGGACCATTCGGCCTCGGTCATCTCGTCGCCGCCGGGCCGGATCCAGGTGACGTCCTTCGTGCCCCCCGGGGTGAAGGGCCGGCCGTTGAAGAAGTCCCGGCGGCGCAGGATGGGGTTGTCGTTGACGATCCGGATCAGCTCCCGGGTGTAGGCCAGGAGGTCACGAGCAGCCTCGTCGAGCCCCCAGTCCATCCAGCTGATCTCGTTGTCCTGGCAGTAGGCGTTGTTGTTCCCCTGTTGGCTCCGGCCGAATTCGTCGCCACCGAGCAGCATCCGGACCCCTTGGGAGACGAAGAGGGTGGCCAGCATGTTGCGCTTGATCCGGTCCCGGCGGTGGATGATCCGGTGCGAGCCGGTCTCCCCTTCGACGCCCCAATTCCTGCTGTAGTTCTCGTGGGTCCCGTCCCGGCCCCCCTCGCCGTTGGCCTCGTTGTGGCGCTCCTCGAAGCTGACGAGGTCGGTCAGGGTGAAGCCGTCGTGGCAGGTGATGAAGTTCACGCTGGCATAGGTCCGCCGGCCGCTCGGGCTGTAGATGTCACTGGAGCCGGTGAGCCGCGAGGCCAGCTCGGGGACCATTCCGGTGTCGCCCCGCCAGAACCGGCGGATCGAGTCCCGGAAGGCCCCGTTCCACTCGGCCCAGCCGGCCGGGAACCGGCCCAGCTGGTAGCCGTCGGGGCCCACGTCCCAGGGCTCGGCGATGAGCTTGACCTGGGAGAGCACCGGGTCCTGCTGGATGACCTCGAAGAAGGCGCTGCGTCGGCCGTCTTCGAGGCCCCGGATGAGGACCGGGGCCAGGTCGAAGCGGAACCCGTCGACATGCATGTCGGTCACCCAGTACCGGAGACTGTCCATGATGAGAGCGATGGTCCGGGGGTGGACGATGTTGAGGCTGTTGCCTGTCCCGGTGAAGTCCACGTTGAACCGCTTGTTGTCGGGTCGGAGCCGGTAGTAGACGGAGTTGTCGATGCCGCGCAACGAGAGGGTGGGGCCGAGGTGGCTGCCCTCGGCGGTGTGGTTGTAGACGACATCGAGGATGACCTCGAGCCCGGCCCGGTGGAGAGTCTTCACCATCGATTTGAACTCGTCGACCTGCTGGCCGTTTCCGCCACTGGCGTACCCGACGTGGGGGGCGAAGAAGGCCAAGCTGTTGTAGCCCCAGTAGTTGGTCAGGCCCTGGTCTACGAGATGCTTGTCGGCGACGAACTGGTGGACCGGCATCAGCTCGACGGCGGTCACCCCGAGGGAGAGGAGGTGGTCGACCACCGGGTTGGAGGAGAGGCCGAGGTAGGTGCCCCGGAGGTGCTCGGGGACCCCGGGGTGGGCCATTGTCATGCCCCGGACGTGGCACTCGTAGATGACGGTGCGATTCCAGGGGGTTCGGGGTTTGGTGTCGTCGCCCCAGGCGAAGGCCTGGTTCACGACCACCGACTTGGGCATCCCCGCGGCCGAGTCCCGGTGGTCGAGGACGAGGTCGTTTTCGGGAGTCGCCAAGTCGTGGCCGAAGAGCTCGTCGCTCCAGCGAATGGGTCCGCTGACCGCTTTGGCGTAGGGGTCGATGAGGAGCTTGGCCCTGTTGAAGCGGTACCCCTGTTCGGGGTCCCATGGTCCGTCGACCCGGTAGCCGTAGAGGCAGCCCGGTCGGGCGTCGGGCAGGTAACAGTGCGACACCCGGTCGGT
Organism: Acidimicrobiaceae bacterium; assembly: GCA_003138855.1. GTDB lineage: Bacteria > Actinomycetota > Acidimicrobiia > Acidimicrobiales > RAAP-2 > Bog-756. The sequence continues at coordinate 43,013 of PLHF01000126.1, forward strand.
GGCGATCGGCATGGTGATGCTCTGCAGCGGCACGGCGTCGTCGGCATGCTCGAAGATGCAGAGCTGGACTGCGGTGGCATGCTCGGAGAAGAGTGCGAAGTTGACGCCCTCCCCGTCCCAGGTGGCTCCCAGCGGGTGGGGCGTCCCCGGCCAGACCCGCATGTTCACGGCTGGGCCCCGTCTTCGTGTCGGAGCAGCACCACGGCCAGGGGCGGAGCGGAGATGCTCACCGAGTGGGTCTGGCCGCCCCATGGGACGGGCCGGGCCTCGACCTCGCCCAGGTTCCCCGTGCCGCTGCCTCCGTAGATGGCGGCGTCACTGTTGAGGATCTCCCGCCAGATGCCTGCTGCGGGCACGCCGAGGAGCAGGTCGTGGCGGGGCACCGGCGTGAAGTTGCAGACCGCCAGCACCGCGCCCCCAGCCTTGGACCGCCGGAGGAAGCTCAGGGTGGAGCCCGTGGCGTCGTCGGCGTGGACCCATTCGAAGCCGGACGGGTCGGCGTCGAGCTCGTGGAGGGCGGGCTCCTCCCGGTAGATCCGGTTGAGGTCGGAGACGAAGCGGAGGAGCCCGGCATGGGGGGCGTGGTCGAGGAGGTGCCAGTCGAGGGAGCGCTCGTGGCTCCACTCGCGCCACTGGCCCAGCTCGTCGCCCATGAACAGGAGTTTCTTGCCGGGCTGGGCGAACTGGTAGCCGTAGAGGAGCCGGAGGTTGGCGTGCTTCTGCCAGTCGTCCCCGGGCATGGCGCCCAGCAGCGACCCTTTGCCGTGGACCACCTCGTCGTGGGAGAGGGGCAGGACGTAGTTCTCCGTGAAGGCGTAGAGCCCGCGGAACGTCAATTCGCCGTGGTGGTGGCTCCGGTGGACGGGGTCCCGCCGGAAGTAGGCCAGGGTGTCGTGCATCCAGCCCATGTCCCACTTGTAGCCGAACCCGAGGCCGCCGAACTCGGTGGGCCGGGACACCCCGGGAAAGGCCGTCGACTCCTCGGCCATGGTCTGGACGTCGGGATGGGCGCCGTAGACCCCGATGTTGAGCTGACGGAGGAACTCGATGGCCTCGAGGTTCTCACGGCCCCCGAAGCGGTTCGGGACCCACTCCCCTTCCTGCCGGGAGTAGTCGAGGTAGAGCATGGAGGCCACGGCGTCGACCCGGAGGCCGTCGGCGTGGTAGGTCGACAGCCAGTGCTCGGCCGACGAGAGCAGAAAGCTCCGGACCTCGTTGCGGCCGTAGTTGAAGATGTAGCTCTTCCAGTCGGGGTGGAAGCCCTGGCGGGGGTCGGCGTGCTCGTAGAGGTGGGTGCCGTCGAAGTCCCCCAGGGCGAAGCCGTCGGTGGGGAAGTGCGAGGGCACCCAGTCGAGGAGTACCCCGATGCCGGCTTGGTGGAGCTGGTCGATCAGCGCCATGAGACCTTGAGGCGCGCCGTAACGCGCAGTGGGTGCGAAGTAGCCGGTGGTCTGGTAGCCCCAGCTGCCGTAGAAGGGATGCTCCATGATGGGGAGGAACTCCACATGGGTGAAGCCGGTCTCGACCAGGTGGCGGACGAGGAGAGGAGCGAGCTCCTCGTAGCCGAGCAACTTCCCCGGGTCCTCCGGGGAGCGTGCCCACGAGCCGAGGTGGACTTCGTAGATGGAGACGGGAGCGTCCAGGGCGCCACGTCCGGCCCTGCTGGCCATCCACTCCCCGTCGCCCCAGTCGTAGCTGAGATCCCAGACCACCGAGCCGGTTCGCGGCGGGCACTCTGTGGCGAGGGCGTAGGGGTCCGCCTTCTCGAGGACGTCCCCTCCGGCGGTGACGATGGCGAACTTGTAGACGTGTCCGGGAGCCGCGGTCGGGACGACGCCGCCCCAGATCCCCGAGGAGGCCCGAGGGTCAAGGGGGTGGGCGGCGGGGTTCCACCCGTTGAAGTCTCCGATGACGCTGACCGCCCGGGCGCTGGGGGCCCACACGGCGAAGGCTGTCCCGGCCGGGCCCAGAGGGTGGGCGCCGAGCTTTTCGGCCAGCCCCCGGTGGGTCCCCTCGTTGAAGAGGTGGATGTCGGCGTCGGAGAGCTCCCAGGGCGCGACGGTGGCCGGTTGCGGTCCGGGTTGACGCTGCGTGGCGGTCATCAGCCGTTCTCCTTCTATGGACCCATCATTCTCCCCCGGGATCGACCTGTTCCGCACCTTCGCCACCCTGGCCACCCTGGCGGGCGCCGTTGACCAGCCGGAGGATGGCTGCCGGCGCCCGGTTCCGGGCCCGGAGGTCTTCGGGCCAGCGCCGGGTCCACCGTCGCCGGAAGTTGCCTTCTGCCGGGCCGGTTCCGGGCCTGTTCTGGGGCTCGCGCTCCAACCAGAGATCCTCGAGGTCGACCAGGACCAGCCGGGCCGGGCCGGCCGCAAGGTGGAGGAGCAAAGCCCGCAGGGCCCGACCGGGCGACGCCGGCCGGCCCAGGGCAGCGGCCACTGCGGACCGGAGGGCGGCCCGTTCGGCGCGTTCGACCGTGGCGGCCTCGGGGTCGAGCGCACCCCGCCGGACCCGGTCGCCGATGTCGAGGCCGGCCCACCAGGAGGCGAACAGGGGGAGGTCGTGCGTGGCGATCGACGCCAGGGAGTCCGGTGGGGGGTCGGGGAAGGGGTCGTCGGCTTTGGCCGCGAACTCATGGACGTGGGACCGGAGCATCCCGTCGCGGCGCATGGCGGCCCTGACGGCGGGTGCCACCGTACCCAGGTCCTCGCCCACCACGGCCACGCCGGCCCGGGTGGCCTCCAGGACGGTGACAGCCCGGAGCTCCTCGGACCGGTAGCTGACATAGGCGCCATCGGCGGGGGCCATGCCCTCGGGAGTCCACCACAGCCGGTGCAGGCCCATCACGTGGTCGATCCGCACCACGCTGGCGAGGCGGAGGGTGTGGCGGAGGACGGCGATCGGGTAGCGGTAGCTGTCCTGGCGGATCTGCTCCGGGTGGAGGGGATTGACGCCCCAGTCCTGCCCGGCGGGCTGGAAGCTGTCGGGCGGCGCTCCGACGGTGGCGCCAGTGGCGAACGCGGAGGGATGGAGCCAGGGGTCGAAGCCATCGGGGTGGGTGCCGACCGGTAGGTCCAGGTAGAGCCCGCCCCGGGCGGCGACCTCGGTCAGCTGCTCGTGGGCGACCCATTGGGCGTACCGGTGGTAGCGGACCCGGTGCTCGTCGTCCGCTCCGGTCGGGATCCGGCCCGGCCGGGACCCGATCCATTGCGTCCAGGGTCCACCCAGGGTCTCGGTGGCAGCACGGAAGCGGGCATACGCCTCCACCTCGGGCCGATCGCCCAGGAAGGCATCCAGGGCGGTGCGGCGGGCGGAGGACGATGAGGCCAGAGCGTCGGCCAGCAGCTCGAGGATCTGGCGCTTGGCCGCCAAGGTGGCGGAGAGGTCGGACCGTGGGAGCGTGCGAAGCCGGGCCAGGTGGCGCCGGAAGCCGGTCGAGGCGAGCAGGCGGCGGGCCTCGGGGGCGATCTCGAGCTCGGGGAGCCGCTCGACGTCGACGTAGAGCTCGTTCCACGCCAGCCGGCTGGCCGGTCGGTAGGGACTGGGCTCCACCACCGGTCCGTCGAGGAAGCCGGCCAAGAGGGGCAGGGTCCCGACGAAGCTCCCTCCGAGCCCGCTCGTCCACTCTCCGAGCTCGGCCAGCTCCCGGTAGGTGCCCACCCCCCAGTCGGTCTCGGTCCGCACCGCATGGAGGGGGGCGAAGACCCCCCAGCCCCGGTCCGGATCGGGACCACGCCGGGGAGCGGAGATGACCAGGGCCGAGGCGGTCAGGCCGGGGCCTTCCACGTCGAGGTGGTGATAGCCGGGGGTGGACGCGAGGGAGCCGGTGAGCCGGAATCGGTACCGGGTCACACCCGTGCCGTCGATCGGCCCGGCCTGGGCCTGGGCGAAGAGAAGCGACCCGAGGGGTCGACAGTCGACGGAGCCGTCCTCGTGTCGGATGGTCAGCCGGACCCGGCCCGGGTCGACGGCGGTGGGGAGGATGAGGTTGTGGACGGTCTGGGCGCCTGACCGGCGGATCAGGACGGGCTCGATCACCCGGTAGCCGGCCTCGGCAGCGGCCAGCAGTTCGGGAGCCTGGTCGGGATGGCTGATCGGGACGCCCAGAGCAGCAAGGACCCCGACCAGGGACTCGTTGCCGACCTGGACCCGGCGGCGGTCCTCGGTCACGTAGGCGGACTGCACGCCGTACCGGCCGGCCAGGGCGCGGAGGGCACCACGGCCCGGAGGTCGGGCCGGTCCGCCCGCCGTCACAGGGTGGTGCCCGGAAGGTCGGGCGTGGGCGCCGCTTCCCGCCGCCGGGGGGCGGCTGCCGGTAGCACGGCGGTCAGCTTCCCGGTCGCTCGAGATGGAAGATGTGGGCCGAGACGACCGCGGGGTCGAGCTGGATGTAGTTGTCGGCGCCGGTCCAGAGGTAGCGGGCGTCGGTGAGGAGATCGTGAACGGCGAAGGCCTCGACCGGGTCCAGTTGCAAAGCTGCCAGGTCGAGATGGACCGTGCCCCCCTGGGTCGCGAGGGGGTCGAGGTTGACGGCAATCAGGACGGCGTCGTCCCATCCGGGCACACCGGGGCTGCAGCCGGCCGTCTTCGAGTAGACGAGCAGGCGGTCGTTGTCGACGCCGTGGAACCGCAGGGTGCGATTCTGTTGGAGGGCCGGATGGCCGAGTCGGATGGCGTTGACCCGGGCCACCAGGTCGGCAAGGCTGTCGGGCTGGTCGAGGTTCCGGTGACGGACCTCGAACTTGTCGGAGTTGAGGTACTCCTCCGATCCGGGGGTGCGGGGCTGGTGTTCGAGAAGCTCGAAGGCGGGCCCGTAGATCCCGTAGTTCGCGGCCAGGGTGGCGGCCAGGACGAGCCGGGCCTCGAAGGCCGGTCGGCCCCCGTGCTGGAGGACCTCGTGGAGAATGTCGGGGGTGTTGGGCCAGAAATTGGGACGGAAATAGTCGGCCAGCGGGGTGCGGGTCAGCTCGGTCAGGTACTCCTCTAACTCCCAGGCGGTGTTCCGCCAGGTGAAGTAGGTGTACGACTGGGAGAAGCCCACCTTGGCCAGGTGTTCCATGATCCGAGGCCGGGTGAATGCCTCAGCCAGCATGATGACCTCGGGGTGGTCGGCTCGGACGGCGGCAAGGAGCCATTCCCAGAACTGCAGTGGCTTGGTGTGGGGGTTGTCCACCCGGAAGATCCGGACGCCGTGGCCGATCCAGAATTCGAGCACGCCGTGGAGGGCATCCCACAACTGGCGCCAGTCGGCCGTCTCGAAATCCAGAGGCCAGACGTCCTCGTAGCGCTTGGGGGGGTTCTCGGCTGTCCGGATGCTCCCATCGGGGAGACGCCGGAACCAGTCGGGGTGCTCGGTGACCCAGGGGTGGTCGGGGGAGCACTGGAAGGTCAGGTCGAGGGCGACCTCGATGCCCTCGGCGGCCGCCGCGGTCACCAGCCGATCGAAGTCGGCCAGGGTGCCGAGCTCCGGGTTCACGGCGGTGTGGCCCCCGGCGGCGCCGCCGATGGCCCAGGGGCTGCCCGGATCGCCCGGCCCCGCTTCGCCGGCACCGTTGGGCCCCTTCCGGGCGGTGGTCCCGATGGGATGGATGGGCGGAAGGTAGAGGACGTCGAAGCCGAGCCGGGACACGTAGGGCAGCAGGGCCTCCACGTCGGCCAGGGTGCCGGGGCGGGCGGGGTCGGGGGAGGCGGAGCGGGGGAAGATCTCGTACCAGCTGCTGAAGCGGGCCCGGGCCCGCTCCACCTCGACCGGGTAGGCCTCGGAGACGGTGGCCGGCCCCGGGTCGGGGTAGCGGGACATGAGCTCTCCCAGCTCCGGGCTGGTGGCCGGCTCGATGCCGTCGGCCCCTCGGGCCGACGCGACCTCCTCGAGGCTGTCGGCGAGGAGGCTGAGCCGCTGCCGGTCGGGGCCCTTGGCCCGCCTCGCAGCCCGGCGGACCAGGTCGGCCCCGACGAGGAGCTCGACGGCGAGGGGTTGGCCGGCCCCGGCCCGGGCCTCGAGCGCCCTGCGCCAGCTGCCGAAATGATCGACGGTGGCCCAAACGGCAAACTGGTAGCGACCGACCCGCCGCACCGGGAACTCCCCCCGCCAGCGGTCGTTGCCGAGGGGTGTCAGGGGGGCGGAGCGCCACCTGGACTTCGTCTCGCGACGGAAGCGTATTTCGGCAAGGAGTTCGTCGTGGCCGTCGGCGAAGATGTCGGCCTCCACGACGACGGTTTCACCGAGGGACCCTTTGGCCGGGTAGCGGCCGCCGTCGACGGTGGGCCTCACCCCGGTGATGACGGGCCTGGCTCGGCCGAAGGCCTCGGGGAGGGCAGCAGCCGGCTCAGCCATCGGAACCGCCGCTTCGCCTGTACGCACGGTCCACGTACTCACCCACCATGCGTTGGGCGGTGAAGAAGGAGCCGTTCAACGCAATGGCGAAGCGGCAGACGGCGGTGAAGTCATCCGGTCGCCCGTAGTAGAGGGGGGCCACCACCTCGGCCAGGACCCGGTCGAGCTCGGCCCCGTCGGCTGCGTCGACCACGGCGTCACCGATGGGGAGGGTGACCGCGGCCCCCAGGTCGGCACCGATGGCCCAGCCGGTGACGCCTTCGATATGTCCCTCCACCCACCAACCGTCGAGGACGCTGAGGCTGGGGACGCCGTTGAGGGCAGCTTTCATGCCACTCGTCCCCGAGGCCTCGTGGGGAGCCACCGGATTGTTCAGCCAGACATCGACACCGGCTACCAGGAGGGCGGCCAGGCTCATCCCGTAGTCCTCGAGGTAGACGACGGTGACATCGCCGGCCAGCTCCTTCGCGGCGGCGTTGACGTGCTCGATGAGGGCCTTGCCGGGCCTGTCGGAAGGATGAGCCTTGCCGGCGTAGACAACCTGGAGAGGCCCGACCCGTTCGACGAGCGCCCGAAGCGCGTCGGGCCGGGAGAGGAGGAGATCGTTGCGCTTGTACGGGGTGGCCCGTCGGGCCACCCCGATGGTCAGGACTTCGGGGTCGAGGGAGACACCCAGGCGGCGTGCCACTTCGCCGAGGAGCACCTGCTTGGCCTCGGCATGGGCGGTTCGAATCTCTTCGAGGGGGATCCCGCCGGCGTAGCGCAGCATGGTGTTGTGCTCGCGCCAGCGGGGCAAGTGCCGGTCGAAGAGCCGAGCGGTGCTGGGGGCAACCCAGGTGGAGACGTGTACGCCGTTGGTGATGGCGTCGATCCGGTACCGGGGGAACATCGCCCGGGAGACCTCCCCGTGGCGCTGTGCCACCCCATTGACGAAGCCGGAGAAGAACATCCCGAGGACGGTCATGTTGAGGGTTCCATGCTCGAGGCAGCCGATCCGCGTCAATCCGACAGCAAGCTCGGGCCCGAGGACCTCGACCATCACCTGGGGATCGAAGCGGTCGTGGCCCGCCGGTACCGGGGTGTGGGTGGTGAAGGCACAGCGTGCCCGGACCGACTCGATGTCAGCCGATGATGCGTCGGCCACCATCCCGCCGAGCCGGTCAGAGAGGAGGGCCACCGGCACCAGGGAGGCATGGCCCTCGTTGAGATGGTAGGTGGCGATCTCCCCGTGGCCGAGCTCCCGGAGCATGGCTGGGCCGGCCAGGCCGAGGACGGCCTCCTGGGAGAGCCGCTCGACGGGGGGTCCCGCGTAGAGCCGATCGGTGATGGCCTGATCGGTGGAGCTGTTCTCGGAAAGCTGGGTGTCAAGGAAGTAGACGGCAACAGTGGACCCTCCGACACCGGTCAGGACACGTCGCCAAACGCCGACGACCACGGGCCGGCCTCCGATGACCACCTTGACCCTTGTGTCCAGTCGCTCGAGGCGGTCGGCGGGTATCCAGCGGACGGGATGTTCGATCTGACGGCCGGCGGCGTCGAGCTCCTGCCGGAAGAAACCCTGGTGATACAGGAGGGTGACCCCTACGGCCGGCACTCCCATGTCGGAAGCGGCGCGGAGGAAGTCCCCGGCGAGCACGCCGAGGCCACCACTGAACGTGGGGACCTCATCGTCCAGGGCGACTTCCATGGAGAAGTAGGCGACGGTTTCGGCATGCACCCTGTCAAGTGTGGCGCATGGACTTCGGAGTCGCACACCGAGAGGCAGGTCCCGGCACGTCCAAGCGAGGAGCGGAGATCACCGACGAGGTTGCTGCCGGGTGTCACGTCTACGTGGAGACCAGCTTTGGCCGGATGCCCTTGCGTGACCTTCCGATGATGTGACCAACGACCCTTGTAGTTGGTGCGGCCAGGGGGTGACGATGTCCTCGAAGGGTGACGAAGCTCGGGCTGAGCTTGTCCTGTCGAATCGGTCGGAGCAGATCGGAGGCGCTGCTGTGGCCAACTTGTTCGTTTTCGGAATGGCGGTCTTTCTCGGCGGATTGTGCTGGCTGGCCGCACGGGTCGTCCTATGGGCGGCCGAGACCAAAGCTGAATACAGCGAGTTCATTGGACCTCTCCCGGCGGGTGTTCTTGTGGAGATTCCTGACACGGTCCCGTCCGAATGGGTCGAGGCCTACCGGGCGGAGAGAGACGGATGATCGCAAGTCGGTGAGTTGGCACCCCCAGGTCCGTGGCATCGAGGCAAGTTCCCTGTCACCAGTTCGCCGCAACTACCGGGTGCCCGAGACCGCCGGTTGAGTGGGGTGCATGGGAAGAGAGGCGGCCGGTAACGGAGTGTTCTTCACGGCTCGCGTTGAGTGCGGACCGCCGAAGACGGGTCGTATCCATTGCGTTGCTTCCGAAGCTGGTCGCCGGGCGTGCGTACGCACCCCGCTTCGCAGAGTATGGGCCGAGCCTGTGCGTGACCACCCTTCCCTACGGCAGCCGCCCCCGGAGATCACGTGCATCAACCCTTGGCACGACCTGGCAATCGGCGACCGTCTGGCGCGGCCCGGGAACGGAGCATCGGGACGGGGACCCGAGCCTCAACCGGTGCACGTCCCCTGAACGCCGAGAGTGGGCCTCAGCTCACGCAGCGGAGCACTCGAGTCTCTCCGCATCTTCGCCTCCATCACGGAGAGCGCACGTTTCGGACGACCGCCGTCCGTGTCAGGGACGTTCGCCGGCAACGTCTGCGGAAAGCGTCACGAAGATTTCATCCTCGGATTCCCGGGACCCCCTTGCGCCCGTGCGTGCCGGGGAATTAGATGACTGGCGAGGCCGACCGACCAAATCGAGTGGCCGTATGCCGTCCCAGCTGGCGGAGTGTCAGCGAACCGGTTGCACTGGTCCCACGATCGTTGAGGCCGAACGGGACAGCCAGCAGCCAGCAGCCAGTACTCGCTTCCTGCAATTGAGCAGGTCCAACCGAACTCCCCGAAAGGATAGGTAGGTGGTGACCACTTCACTCAGCGATGTGAGAGCGGCCGTGCCCCGTGAGATCGCAGCCGCCGCGCTCTGCAGGGCCCTCGAATGGTCCATACTGTCGGGTGCGCAGGCCGGCACCGGCCCTCTTGCGTCCCGAGCAGTGGCCATCGGTCCTGCGAGCGGCCGTGCCGATAGGCGAGGGCCGAGGCACGGGCACCAGTCCTGGTTCGGCTGCGCAGCACAAGAGCGCGTTGGAATCCACTCACCGAGCCCAGAAGTGAGGCGATGAGAATGAACAGAGCGCGAGGTACGAATGTGTTCTGGCGAAAGCCGGCAGTGTTGATCACGAGCTGTGTCGTCATGGTGGCGGTCAGTGTCGGAGTCGCCGCGGGAGTCGTCGGGCCCGGCCTGGTCATGCAGGCGGGCGAAACCGATCACGTCGCGTGCGCCGGGAGTTGGCTCTCCGTGACCAACAGGGACAAGACGTCGCTGGACCTGCGGTGTGCCACCGGACGCGATCGGAACACCGATCCCACCCCCAACAGGTCCTCGACCGATCCCACCCCCAACACGTCCTCGACCGACACCACCACCACCACGTCCTCGACCGACACCTCCACCACGTCCTCGACCGCCCCCACCTCCACCACGTCCTCGACCGCCCCCACCACCACCACGTCCCCGGCCGGGGGTACCACGCCTTCGTGGTGGCGGCCGCCGACCGGCAACGTGCCATGGCAGTGGGAGATCGACCATCCGCTGGACCTCACCAGTGCCGCGGACATGGGCACCGGTGCCACCCTGCCGGACGGCCAGCCCGCGCCGGACCCGGTCGTGTACGACATTGACGGGATCCTCAATCCGGCCAGCACAGTGGCCGCGCTCCATGCCAAGGAAGACCACGCAATCTGCTACATCGAGGTGGGCACGGCCGGCAACTACTACAGCGCCGGCGAGGAGGGCATCAGCACCACGTACTACGACCAGCTCCAGGCTGCAGGTGAGCTCGGCGACCAGCTGAACGGCTACCCCGAGTACTTCTTGAACATCACCAGCTCCACCACGGTAGGAATCATCGAGTCGATGATCCAACAGCAGTGCGCCGCTAAGGGCTTCGACGCCGTCGAGACGGACCTGGACGAGACGTACTCGGGCTCGGACGGCGCGACCGGCTTCATCATCAGCCAGCAGGCCGAGCAGACCTACATGACGACGCTGGCGGACTACATGCACTCCCTGGGCATGGGCTGGATCGCCAAGAACTTGGACGACACGGGTGACTCGTTCGCCACGCTCATGGAGCCGGTCGCCGATGCCATCATCACCGAGCAGTGCAACCAATACGGCACCTGTGGGGCGCTGAGCGCCTACGAGGGCCAAAAGGCGGTGTTCAACGCCGAGTATGACCTGGCCACGTCGGTGTTCTGCCCGGCAGACAACGCCCTCGGGTTCAATGGAGCCGTGTTCCCCGTGGAGCTCAACGGTGGGAGGAGCCCGTGCCGGTAGTCGACGTCCTCGAGTAGGCCGATTCCGAGCCGGTCGACGCCATCCGGAGCGGCGCAGTGCTCTCGCTGAGCAGAAGCTCGAAGAGCCCGTCTCCGCGGAGGTGGCGCGCTACTCCATCCACCGGGCGGATTGACGGCCCAGGCGCACGATCGAGCAGAAGGTGGACCATGTCGACGGGAGCTGCCTGGGTGCCGCAACGGCAGCGGGCGGGCGTCATTCGTGCCTGTCTCTTTCGGTGGGGCATGCGCGTCGGTTCGAGGGCGGCGGCCAAAGAGGCCCGCTCTTTCTTCGGTGTGAGCGCGGACCCGTCACTGGCGGAGCTCGAGCGGATCATTGAGCACCACCCCGTGCTCCGCATCGCATTCGACGGTCATGCAGACGGCCGACGCGGTTGGGGGAAGTGAGAGCTCGTCCGCCTCCGAGCCTGCTCCTGATCGCCGGCAGGGCGGGGCCACAAGTGGTGGCTCGCCAAGGTTGCTCCGATCGAACTCAGGCGATTGCCTTGCGTCGCAAGGGTGGAAGAGTCGGAGGAGGCACACGGCGTGGTGGCAGTTGGGCCAACAGGTCGGTCGTGGCCTCGGCAATTCTGCGAACGGCCGCTTCGAAGGCAAGCTCGGTGGCGGCCGAGGTGGATTGCACCCCACTGACCTTCCGAACGTACTGACGAGCTGCAGATTCAATCTCCTCAGCGGTCGCTGCCGGCTCCAACCCCCTGAGCGTGGTGATGTTTCGACACATGGGGCAAGGATAGGACGCGGCGGACGATTCTCCCTCAAGTGCTTCTTCGGCGTCCGTAATGCCGAACATGGGCTCGGGCCTCGAAGCTCAGAACATCTGCGCTGGAGGCAGCGACGTCCCGATTCCGCGGCTCCTTCTCTCGCAGTGAGGGAGACAGTCGGATTGGGGATTCATGCAATATCGGGCAGATTCACGCAAACCCGGACGAAATGGGACCTTCGGCTCTTGAAAACGGGCGACGGCAGGTTGACCATGGCGTTACGGAGAGGGGCCGGCGAAAGGAGCAGCGATGTTTGCTCAGGTCGGTGATCAGATCGTCGTCAGTGGGTGCCGGACGGGGCGGCGTGACCGTGCATGCAAGGTGCTGGACGTCGTAAACGCAAGCGGTGATTCCCGCTATGTCGTCCGTTGGGACGATACTGGCAAGCTGGACACGTTCTCCGCGGGGCCTGACGCCACCATTGTGAGCAGCGAGCACGGGCGGCACTGAGCGGTTCGGGGCATTTCCACCCTCGTCGGAGTAAGTATCACCGAAGGCGCGTCCCGTAGGTGCCCCGTCTTGCTGGCCGGGCCAGGGTACCTGGTCAGTTGACTGCGACGAGAAGGACGGGGACGGGGCTCCGATCGAGGATCTCGCGTGCAACAGAGGCGCGGCCGGGATCGGCCGTGTGAGGCCATCCAACGGCAACGAGGTCGGGGTGGAGTGATTCGACGGCGTCGAGTACCTGTGCAGCGGGAGCGCCGATCCGCAGTTCGAGCCGGGCCTGAGGTGCGCCGAGTACATGGCGGGCAAAGAACTCCTGCGTATAGGCCTCGGTTTCGTGTTGGACCTGGTCGGTGAAGCTGGGAATCTCCTCGTCCACGTGTACCACCACGATCTCGAGGCCACCGTCTCCCGACAGTTCGATGGTCCGCTGGAGGGCGTGGGCCTTTCCGGGGCTCCCCTCCATGGCCACGAGGACTCTGCGCAGTTGCTTTGGCGGTTGGGCGTTGGGTGGCACCACGACCACCGGCTTGTCGGTTCGACCGGCGAGCGCCAGCGCGAGGTGCCCAGCCGGCCGGGGACCACCGAGGGCGCCACGGGTCCCGAGCACGAGGGCCACAACGTCCTCTTCGGCCACGGCCAGGGAGAGCTGCTCAACTGGATCACCGGAGAGTGTGCGCAGATCCGCGCCCGCGGTCTCCGCCGAAGCACGTGCCGTCTCCTCGCCGTCCTCGATGACGTGGAGGGCATCCAGCGCTCCGGCGAGGGCCGAGGCCACGGCTTGGGCCATGGCCAGCACGGGGCGCGCGGCGGCAGAATTGTCGATGGCGGCGATGACCTTCTTCATGAAATGGGCTCCCATCTTGGTCCGCGACGACGAAACGCCAGGTTGCCTGGTCCGGTGGCAAACGGTGTGCTGCCGACGACGACGGAAATGCGCTTGTCGGTCCAGATGGAGAGGTGAGATCGTTCCTTGCGGACGCGGACCCTGCTGCCGCGGAACCGCACGCGGATCTCGATGGCCGACCACGACGGAGGTAGGACGGGGTCGACATGGAGCATGCCGCCGCGCGGGCGGAGCCCCATGAATCCGAAGGCGAGTGCCTGCCACGTGCCGCCCATCGTGGCGAGATGCAGGCCCTGGGCGGTGGAGCCCGTCAGGTCGTCGAGGTCGATGCGCGCGGCGATGTGCAGCGCCTCGAGCGCACGGTCGAAGTCGCGCGCCCGGGCATGCAACGAGGCGTGGATCGCCGGGGACAACGAACTGCCGTGAGCGGTGCGGGGTTCGTAGAAGCGGAGGTTCGGCTCGAGGCTTCCGGCGACCGCCTCGTCGGGGAGGAGGTGGTGGATCATGAGGGCGTCTGCCTGCTTGATCACCTGTGCGCCCCGGGTGCGCTCGGCCCCGAGCAGCAGATCGGCAGCGATCGGACGACGAGGGGCAAGCTCAGCGATGACCAACGGCTCGAGCCGGCCGAAGCCGGCGAATTGTTCGTAGATACCAGTGTCGGCGTCATAGCCGTCGTACAAGGCGTCGGCGAGCTCGAGCCAGCGCCGCCGTTCGCGGGGATCGCCATCGTCGCCATCGTCGGCTGCTTCAACGACCTCTGCAGCACGGCGCATGTTCCAGCGCGCCATCGCGTTGGTGAAGGCGTTATCGTCCACGGGCTCGTGGTATTCGTCTGGCCCGACGACTCCAAAGATATGAGCACTACCGTCCGGTTCAACCCGGATCCGCGATGCCCAGTAACGAGCCGTCTCCACAAGGATTCGGCGGCATGGCCCACGGGCGAACTCGTCGTCGCCCGACCAATCCACATAGCAGCACGCCGCCCACGGCACCTCGGCGACGATGTGCTCCTCGAGTTGGCCGGTGCGGATGGGTACGATCTGCCCTGATCTGTCCCGGGCACTCGTCGGTGTGACATCGTGTCCGGTGCGGGCGGACTCCCACGGAAAGCGAGCTCCGGCGCGGCCAGCGGCGCGCGCCGCCTCGAGGGCGGCGGGGAGCCGTCGGAGGCGGTACTCGAGCATGGACCGTGCTGCCGCCGGATGAGTAGCGGCCAAGAAGGGGAGGACGAAGGTGTCCGCGTCCCAGAACACATGGCCGCTGTAACCCGTCCCGGTCAGGCCACGGGCGCCGACGGGCGCCTCCCCGCTGTCAGCGACCGATGCCATCAGGTGGAAGAGCGCGAAGCGGATGCCCAGTTGCAACTCGTCGTCTCCCTCGATGACCACGTCGGCATCCTCCCACCGGCGCGCCCAGGCCTGGCGGTGCTCGGTCAGTAATCGGTCGAAGCCGATGGCGGCGGTCTGGCCGACCGCATCGACGGCAGGGGAGGGGTCGGGGAGGGCGTCTGCATCGGCACGGTAGACGGCCACGCGGTCGAGGACCCTGCTGCCGGCCTCGGCTCCATCCACCGGGCGTGGTCTGGCGGACCGGGTCTGATTGGCCGCCGCCACGATCCCGCCGGTGGAAGCAGCGACCCGAATCCAGGTGGTGTCGCCGACGCGGCCGTGATCGTAGGCTGGGTCGTCCGCCGGGGGCAGCAGTGGCCGGCCGAGGCGGAAGGTATGCTGAAACTGGCTACGTAGGACGGCGGTCGTCGGCCGGGCGAGTGAGACGAACCGTACGCTCTCCACGGCGTCGCCCTCGGCGCCGGCGCTCTCGTGCAGGACCCCTGTCCTCAAGTCAAGGACCCGCCGTAGCGGAGCCCCTACTGCCCACTTGCCCAACTCGAAGGCGACGGGGCCGGTGAGCAGGTGGGTATCGGCGCCGTCCCCTTCGTAGACGCCCGTGGCGATCACCCAAGGGTGCCGGCTGGGATGGCTGGTGAGAGGCGCACCGCTCATGCCGACGTGGCCGTCAGCCAGGGTGAGTAGTGCCTCGTGGACGCGCTCGGTTTCGATGTCGAAGCCCTCGATGTCAAGGGTCCAGCCTGCCCAAGCGGTGGCCCCGGGGAGGGCCCGCCGGCGACGCCGGCGAAACTGGTCAGCGAGCAGCTGGTGCACACGCGCCGCGCCGCCAGTGAGTGCCAGCATCCCAGACCGGGGTGAACCCCGGCCGCCATTGACCAGGACGACGGTCGCCGCCCGGACGTCGGGGACGATGACGGGCGCGGGACGATGGGGGATCCCCGACAACCCATCGACCACCGTCAGCACCGCCTGCGGGTCGACTCCCCGCCGCCACAGCTCTTGGAGCACGACGAGCGCTACATCCCCGGCGTCCTCGAGGGCGATCTCCACTGTGCTGCCTTCGACCACCACCCGAGGGTCCTCGAGCCCGACCTGCCGAGCCGCCTCCACGGCGAGGTCTGCGAGGTGGGTCACACCGGGGATCCCATGGGCCAACAGGAACTGTTTGAGTCTCGACCATGTCAGTGGTAAACCCGGGTCCCGTATCAGTTCGACGCTGATCCTGGGGGACCCGACTGTGCGAGGGAGCGACGAGGCTTCAATTCCCAGCCCAGCCAGCCTCTCGGCAAACGCCTCCCCGGCCTGGTCGAGGACGACGAGGTTCAGGTCGGGCTGCGGCGGGTCCAAGCGGTGGACGCCCGAGTGATCGACGGCGGCGGTACCAGTGCCACCGCTGTCGGCGACAATGAGCGCAGGTGCACCGGTGGAGGGTTTCCTCAGTCGTTCGGACAACCTGTCGACCGGGGCCGGGGCCAGCCAGGCGACAGGCATGCCGGCTTCACACAGGGCCAGCAGGTCCTGCTCAGTGCGTGCAGAGATGGACGCGGTGGCACTCCATAGGACGATGGCCTCGAACCGCCGGTCCAATCCAAGTGGCAGCGCGGAGAGGCTGCTGCGGGTGGGGGTGTGTGAAGCGTGTTCGTCCTGGTCGGTCCGGCTGCGGGCGCTCATGTCGGCTTTGGAACTGCGTGGTCCGGTCGCCGAGCAGAGCTGTGGTGGGCGGTGAGCACGAAACGATGCTCGCTCACAACGTGGGCCCGGGGATGGGATACCACCGGCGCCGGTCGAGCCGTGACCGCTCTCGTCCTCCCGGCACGCACTGAACCGATGGGCCCCGGGGCACTCCTCGTGCTCGCGCACCACCACGGGCTTCTTCGCGACATGCGCTGAGACTGGTCGAGCATTTCGGGACCGCCCTCTGCTGCTCAATGTCGGTTCAGGGAGTAGCTGCTCGAAAGAGGTTACTCGACACAAGGCCGAGAGGACCGTCCGATTGAAGGCAGGGTGCCTGGTGTTCGCTCCGTCCAGTGCCGGTCAGCCTGCGGTTTCGTGTAGCGGTCGGCACCGGTCAACCACTTGCCGCGTCCGTCACGGAGGTCAGGTACCGGCGGGCTGCGACGGAACCGTGCCAGCTGCCGACGCCGGAGATCTCGCCCCGGTCGCCGTGGGGTGGATCAGGTCGAGAAGCAGCCAGAGCGTCGTCCTGCCCGACCGGGCCTATTCCACATGGCCAGCGACCTCGCCTTCGGCGTCGACTGCGGAGGCTCGTGATGCATCATGTGCCCAGCTGGTCGAACTGAGCACATCTGGCTCTCCTGACGTATCCGTG
>PLHF01000077.1 GCA_003138855.1 Acidimicrobiaceae bacterium
GTAGTCCCGGGCCACTGCTCAGGGCATGTCCCCACCCGGATGGCGATGAGCGGGGCGCGAATGGCGGCGGGGCGCGAGTGGCGGGGCGGAAGGGGCTTTGCGGGTTTGGGAAGTGCTGCTGAGGGAGTGTGACTGAATCGGGGCGACGGCTCTGATAGTGGGCTTGCTTGGTTCGGGGGGCGGATGAGGAATCCCGACTATTCGACGTTCCGAAAGTCCTCGGGTCAATTGTCGAGCGGGTCCTCGAGGATCGGCGTGCCGAATTGGGAGACCCACTTCAGCGCCCGGGCGTCGATTGCCGACCAGCGGTCATTCGAGCGGGGGAAACACGGTCACCCCTTTCGCCGAGGCCGCCGTGGCAGNNGCTCCGATTGGGTGAGCCCGGTCTTCATGGTGGCCATCGGAGCCTTCCCCTGAGGCACACGCTGGACCTGCACCGACCAAGTGGAGGTCGCTCCGGAGCGGGGCCTACTCAGGGGACAGCGGAACTGCCCTGGTAGGACTCGACGAGGGCCTCTGACTTCTCCCGATCGAGGGGACGGGCCATCAGGTAGCCCTGGCCGTAGTCGCAGCCGAGCTCGATCAAGCGCTCGAACTGGTCTTCACGCTCAATTCCTTCGGCCACGACCTCGAGGCTCAAACTGTGGGCCAGCCCGATGATTGAGGTCACCAGGGCCGAGCTGGCGGGTTCGGACTCGTTCAGCGGGTCGACGAACGACTTGTCGATCTTGAGCACGTCGACCGGAAATCGTTGCAGATAGCTCAGCGAGGAGAAGCCGGTGCCGAAGTCATCCACGGCGATCCGGATGCCAAGGGCTCGGAGCTCGGTGAGTGCCGAAGCGGCCTGCTCCGGGTTCTCCATCAGGACGCTCTCGGTGACCTCGAGGACGAGCTGTAGGGGGTGGACCGCGGTGAGGGCCAATGCAGTGCGGATGTTGTCGACCAGGAGGGGGGATGCCAATTGGCGCCTCGAGAGGTTCACGGCAACGGTGAGAGGCTCGTTACTGAGCGCGGTCCACGCTGCCAGTTGCTCACAGGCCGCGAGCAGTATCCAGCGACCCAAGGGAACGATGAAACCCGTCTCCTCGGCGATGGGGATGAAATCGAGGGGGGCGACTAGGCCAATGGTGGGATGGTGCCACCGGACCAGTGCTTCGAAGCCCCGCAGGCGGCGGTCGCCGAGCGAGAAGATCGGTTGGAAGCTGAGGAAGAACTCTGAGCGTTCCAACGACCCACGGAATCCGCTGGTCAGTTCGAGGCGTTTGAACAGGCGGGCGCGCATCGATGATTGAAACACGTCGACGCGGTTCTTGCCGTTTGCCTTGGCCTCGTACATGGCCGCGTCCGCCTCGCTGATCACCTGCTCGACCGGCGTGGCGGAGTCGGCGAAGGCCACGCCCACGCTGATCGAGATGCCCGCCTGGTTGCCTTCGAACTCGACCGCGTCGTGGAGGACCGAGACGATCCGACCAGCGAACTCCACCGCAGCAGTTGGGTTCTCGACATCGACCATCAGGATCGCAAATTCGTCGCCACCGAGCCGGGCCACCGTGTCCCCCGGTCGCACAATCGACTCCAGCAGGGCGCCGACCTTAACCAGCATCGTGTCCCCGACGTGATGACCGAGGGTGTCATTGATGGTCTTGAAGCCGTCGAGATCCCCCATGCACAGTGCTATCAGCCTGCCAGAACGCGTAATCGAGGCCAAAGCTTGCTCCACCCGGTCGTGCAGGAGTTCCCGATTGGCAAGGCCGGTCAACTCGTCGTGGAAGGCCATGTACCGCAGATTGGCGTCGTTCTCCTTGAGTTCGAGAGACTGACGGCTGATCCGGCCGATCAACCAGATCATCCGCAAACAGATAACCGCGAACACGGCGATGCAGAGTCCTGCCATGACNNAGCTTCGGAGGTTCCGCCGGAGACCGATGGATGGAGTGCTGCCACGCCGATCAGCAGGTACTCGATGAGGAAGAGGGCGTCGCTCGGGTTGCCGGTGTCGTAACTGTTGTGCAGTACCAGCAGGTCGTAGATGAAGTCGCCCATGAACATCACGATCATGGCCGCTGCCAGGAACTTGTGGAATGTGCGCCTCGACTCCCCGAACAGCAGCGCGCGGAACAGGACAAAGAGCAGGGCAATGTCCATGATCGGATAGGCCAGGGTGACCAGCATCCCGAAGGTGGTCAACGTCGAATCGTGGACATACGAGTTCATCAAGAAATGCCAGGAGATGGCCAAGGCCCCCATCGAGACGATGGCGGCATCGGCATAGTTCTCCCGCCGGAAGGAACGGTTCGGGTTGCGGGTGAGTCTCAGTACCCCGGCGAAGAGGAAGGGGTATCCGGCCAGGTAGAGAGCATCTGCGAACGAGGGAAACGGGACGCTGACGTGGAGAACGAGGTTGTAGAAGGAGCTCGCATCGTCACCTAGGGTGAAGCAGGTGCCGGCCAGAGCCAGGAAGTACCAGCTGAGGCGGTCCTTGGGACGTTGCAGGCGGATGCCGACCAGGATGCACACCACCGATGCTGTCCCGAGGGCTGAGTAGACAATATCCTGACTGGTCTCGTTGGGGAGCGCGAAATAGACAGCGATGACGCACATGCCGCCGATGAGGACGCATTTCCATACTGTCGATCTCAACCCCAATGTGCCACCTCGATTACGCCCTACTTCCATATCGACCGAATCCGTTGCTGAGTTGAATGCCGGTTGATTGGACGTCTTCAGGGAAGCCGGTAGAGAACCGCCAGGTGTCCCACCACGGAGGACCGCTCCCGGTGAGGTGAAGGGCACCAATATCTCGATCAGGCGGCAGAAGCGGCATTTCGCAGCGAGGTTGGCCATCATCGGTCGCAACCTTCTCCTTCCGGAAGGTTGAGTCCCGACCAGTGGTGGACGACCTGGATTGGGTCTTCGGCACCCACAACCTGCAGCCCACCTCGCGCGGTCTTGTCCGAAGACGGCCACCTTGGACGACCAGGCCTTTCGCTCAGAACTGCCGACGCCCCCGGCGTTCGACCTCGGGAAGGCCCGGCCCGTCCTCCTTCGGCGGCCGCATCGGAGGCCAGCGGGCGGCCGTGTGGGGATGGTCGGCTCGTGGCACCGGGCTGCCGAAGCGGGAGGCGGAGCCAACGGACGTGCCCATGCGGCCTCTCTGGGTGTACAAAGGCAGGGAAGCCAGCAGGCGAGGCCGTCGCAACCGAAGCGTGAGTGCGTGGACGGGCCGAAGGCCGAAGAGACCGGAGGGGGAGACGGGGAGAGCACCTTGCCGGCGTCTCCCCAGCGACCATGACACCATCGACCATGACACCATCGAACCGACACCATCTACCGTGACACCGTCCACCGGTAAGTCCGCCCGCTCGTATGCACAAGGGACGACGGCGAAGCCGCTCCTCATCGAGACCATCGGCGACAACTTCGCGGCGACCGTCGAGCGTCTCCCCGACGCTGAAGCCATCGTCAGCCGTGAGCAGGGGGTGCGGCTCACCTACGCGGAACTCTTCGCCGAGGTCGACCTGGTCGCCCGAGGCCTCGTGGCGAGAGGTATCGCTCGCGGCGACCGTGTCGCCATCTGGAGCCCCAACCGGGTCGAGTGGATGGTGCTCCAGTACGCGACTGCCTCCATCGGGGCCATCCTCGTGACCGTCAACCCCGCCTACCGGACGAGCGAGCTCGCCTACGTGCTCGGCCAGTCGGCGAGCACCATGGTGGTTGCGGCTCCTTCCTTCAAGGGCGCGAACTACGCGGCCATGATCGACGAGGTGAAGCGGGACCTTCCGGGCCTGACAGACGTCGTGCTGTTCGACGGGCCCGGGTGGGACGGTCTGCGCTCGGACGCCGACGGCGTGCCTGCCGGCCGTGTCGCCGAGCTCGGGAGACTCCTCGACCCCGACCAGCCGATCAGCCTCCAGTACACGTCGGGCACGACCGGGTTTCCGAAGGGGGCGAACCTCACCCACCTGAACATCTTGAACAACGGCTACTTCGTCGGGGAGGGGTGCCGGATCACCGAAAGCGACCGGATCTGTGTCCCGGTGCCCTACTACCACTGCTTCGGCATGGTGATGGGGAACCTGGCTGCGACCTCCCACGGGTCCTGCATCGTCCTGCCGAGCGCCGCCTTCGAACCGAAGGCCGTACTCGAAGCGGTTGCGGCGGAGCGCTGCACGGCCCTCTATGGGGTGCCCACGATGTTCATCGCCGAGCTGGCCCAGCCCGATTTCGACCACTTCGACCTCTCGAGCCTGCGGACGGGCATCATGGCGGGGTCACCGTGCCCAGTCGAGGTCATGAAGCAGGTCGTCACGCGAATGCACTGCGCCGAGATGACCATCTGCTACGGCATGACCGAGACCTCGCCGGTCTCCACCCAGACGTCGCCGGACGACTCGATCGAGCACCGGACGGAGACGGTAGGCCACGTCCACCCGCACGTGGAGGTGAAGGTCATCGACCCCGACTCGGGGCTGATGATCGATCGAGGCGAGGCCGGCGAGCTGTGCACCCGGGGGTACTCGGTGATGCTCGGCTACTGGGACGACCCCGCCCGCACGGCGGAGGCGGTCGACGCTGCCGGCTGGATGCACACCGGCGACCTCGCGACCATGGACGGAGACGGGTACGTGAACATCGTGGGCCGGAGCAAGGACATGATCATCCGAGGTGGCGAGAACATCTACCCCCGAGAGGTCGAAGAGCTCTTGTACGTGCATGAGGAGGTCGAGGACGTCCAGGTGGTGGGTGTCCCCGACAGCCGCTACGGCGAGGTGGTGATGGCCTGGGTGCGCCTCAGGCCGGGAGCCACGCTCGAGGGCGAGGCGCTCCGTGCGTGGTGCCGGGAGCGGATGGCACATTTCAAGGTCCCTCAGCACGTCAAGTTTGTCGACGAGTTCCCGATGACGATCACCGGCAAGGTCCAGAAGTACAAGATGCGCGAGATCGCGGTCGAGGAGCTCGGTCTCGAGGACGCAGCCTCTGCCCGGACTGCGTAGAGCCCGGACCGCGCAGAGCCCGGCCTCCAGATGAGTCCGACCGCACTGCGGACTGCCACGAGCGGTGTGGCGTGCGTGGTCGGCGCGGCGGCAGGGGGGTGCGGGCGACCTCCTTCGGCTGGCCATAGCTTCGCCATCCCGACGCGCCTGTCGCGCCGCCGACGAGCACGATGGCGCTTCAGGTGGTGGGACCCGGTTGGGCCGCGTCGAGCGTATGGGGTGCAAATACCCGAACGCCAGCTTGACCAGGTCCGATGCCTGCGGCAAGCCTCTCCGCCTGTGGCGTAGTGCCCGAAAACTCGACCCGCTCCTCAGGCAGCACGTTCGTACTCGTGGACCAGCCCGCCCAGACGGTCGTTGCGACGTATCCGAACCCGATGGTCTCCAACCTGCCGATAGCTGGAGTCCGAAGCGTCCTCGATTGCGAGCGGACGGCCGGCTCTCTCGGGTTCCGGGATCTCTTGGGACAGCCCTTGGTGGGGGCGGTAGCAGTTGTAGTGACAGGCATAGCTTCGGAGGATCCGTTCGAGATACCGTTCGTTCACGACCAAGAGGTGGTCAAGGCACTCTGATCTGACGGTGCGCACGAACCGCTCGGCAAAAGCGTTGGCATTCGGGGTCCGAAAGGGCGTTCTCAGGATCTTGGTTCCCTNNGAGCTCGATGAAGAACAGTACAGAGAGCCGTTTGAGCAGCACGGTGTCGACATGGAAGAAGTCCGTCGCTACGACGCCCGAGACCTGCGTACGCAGGAACTGACGCCGGGTGGGGCCCTGTCTTCGAGGAGCGGGACCGAGGCCGTGGTCTTTCATGACCCGAGCAATGGTGCTCGCGGCTAGCCGTACTCCGAGCTTGGCCAGCTCACCCTGGATTCGTCAGTAGCCCCATCTCGGGTCCTCCTTTGCCAGGCGCACAATGAGAGCGGATGGCTGGTCGTCGATAGGCGGTCGACCTGGCGAGCGGCGGGGGTACGTCCAGCGTCTTGCCACGAGTGGGCGATGCCAGGCGAGCAAGGTGCCAGGCGTCACGCCGAAACTGTCCCAACGCGAGCGAGGTAGTAGGCGGCTGAGCGCGGCTAGCAGCGCACGATCGGCTGGCCGGTAGTTGGGACGTCCAATCTGGCGCCGAAGCACAGCCACTTCGTGACGCAATGCCAGCAGCTCGATCTCGTTGGAACGCTCGGAACGGAACGACCGGATCGCGAACCCATTCAGGCTCCGGATACCGAACTAGGCGAAAGCCCACAGTTGNNCGGGCACGTTCACATTTTCGGACGCTACGGGTTCCGAACCCTCAGGGGCCTGGCGTGCCGTAGAGGTCGAGGAGCCGCAGCCGGGTGGCCTGGAGGCGGTCGAGGATCACCGCGGAAACCCGCTTGGTGAGCTCGTAGCCGAACGCGGGGTCGGCCTCTGCCTTCTGGCGCAGACAGGCTGCGTCGACGGCGATGGCTCCCACCGGCTCCGTGGCCCGGACGTCGAAGCAACAGCGGTAGGGAGGAAAGAGCCAGGAAAAGCCGACGGGGTCGCCTGGCCCGATGGTCTCCACAACAACGACACCGCGACCAGCCGAGTGGATCTCGATGGCCACATTCCCTCGGCGCAGCAGGAAGAGCGTGTCGGCCGGCTCGCCCTCCGACATGAGGAGGTCGCCGGCGTGGAAGGCCACGTTCCGGGCGCACCCGGCCACGAGGTTGCCGACGTCGCCGGGCAGCCCGGCGAGGAGGGGATGATGGGAGACGAGCTCCGCGATCTGTTCGGTCACCTCAGCTCCCTCGATCGAGACCTTGCCTTAGGGCCATCGGACGGGCGAGGAGGACAGAGACGGCGAAGCCACTCTTGACCACTTCCGCAGTGAAACGGGCACGGAACTCGCTCCGTGTCTCGGTCATCCGACCGGGTAGTGCTCAACGACCGCATTCGCCCCGGGAAGAACACGCCTTCATGCCCGTCGTCCTCCCAACGCACCCGGTACGGCAGGCCCCCGTCGGGCTCCTCGGCGAGAATGACCGCCTCGCGGTCGAACTCTCCGACCCGATGGCATCTCGCCTCGATCTTGTCCCCGATTGCAGCTCGCATATCAGGTGCCTCCTGGTGAGGTGGGCGTCGCCAANNCCGCTCACTCAGCCCGTGAACTCCCGCAGGGCTTCAGGGATGGTTTGCGCAAGTCGATTTTGTGGAGGTGAAGGAACACAACACGAACCGCTCCCCCACGATCGTCGGCCCGCGGATCAGCCTGAGGCAGCCTCCGGGTCTGGTGCGAGCCCAGGGCAGCCGGACAGGCCTCCATGGCCCAAAGACCGTCCCGTAGCACCCTGTGCTACGATTATCTTCATGGCTCGAGACATCACCCAGCGTCAGCTCAGGAACGACAGCGGCGAGATCATGCGGGGATTGGACAGAGGTGAGACCTTCGTCGTCACCCGGCATGGCGTACCCGTCGGGGAGCTGACCCCACTTCGGCGCCACCGGTTCGTGAGTGCCGACACTGCCATCGCGATGTTCCGGGGCGCTCCGAGTGTCGACCTGGCCCGGCTTCGCACCGACCTCGACAGCGTCGCATCACAGGACCTGGGCCCTCGTGCCTAAGCTGCCACGCGCCCAGCGGGGGGTCATCGACACCTCGGTAGTCATTGACCTCGAAAGCCTTGAGGCAAGCCAACTCCCCATCGAGCTAGCCGTCAGCGCGATCACCATGGCAGAGCTCGCCGCCGGGCCTCATGCGACGGTCGACGCCGACGAGCGGGCTCGCCTGCAGGACCGTCTGCAACGAGCAGAAGCGGCGTTCGATCCCCTTCCCTTCGATGGGGAGGCGGCTCGCGCCTACGGACGGATCTACGCTGCCGAGATCGCCAGCGGACGCAAGGCTCGTGGCGCTCGTGCACTGGATCTCCTGATTGCGGCAACGGCCTGTTCCGCAGGACTCCCGATCTATACGCGCAACCCGGAAGACTTCCAAAGTCTCCTGGGGCTCGTCGATGTCGTCGCGGTCTGAACGGCCGGCCAGCGACCAAGCGGTTCGAGCGGTCGAGATTTGTGG
>PLHF01000029.1 GCA_003138855.1 Acidimicrobiaceae bacterium
GTTTGAGTTTTCGGACAGTACGAGTTGACAAGTGGCGCCGTGGCTCGACTCACCGGTGTACGCCCCACAGGCCAGGGTGCTCCCGGTGTGGATCGCAGTCGGCGGCAACCCGGCGAGCGTGGTGCGGGCCGGTCGGCTCGGCCAGCTGCGCATCGGCGTGACGAGTCACTTCTACGTGGAGAAGACCTCCCAAGGCGCTCGGGACACCTTCTATCAGTAGTACTCCCGGTACATCGGGAACAACATGCCCGGGACGCATGGCCGGCCTCTCCCACGTGAGGCATTCGACGCGTGGGCCGGCCCCCGAGGTGCCCTGTTCGCCGCAAGCCCCCAAGAGGTCATCGAGAGGATCCTCTGGGAGCACGAGCTGCTCGGCCACGATCGCTATCTCGCCCAGATCGGGCTCGGCGGTCTCCCGTTCGAGGCGACTGCCGGTTCCTTCGAACTCCTGGCCACCGAGGTCCTCCCGGTCGTGCGCCGCGAGATCGACCGCTCCACTGCCGCACCCGACCTGGCGATCCTCGGGGGCTGAGTTCACTGGGAGCGTCGGCCGGCACCACACCGGCGTCCCGCCAGGCTCGCCTGCGATACTGCATCAGCCCACGACGGAGGTACGAGCAGTGTCCGACTCACCCGAGGTCCGCCCGCCGGCCGACGCGGCCGCAGCCCTCGCTCACCCGATTCGGATGCGATGAACCAGCTCCTGTTCGCGCTCGGCCTGGCGATCGTCCTCCTCACGGTGGTCAGCGTGCTGTTCACCCTGGTCCTGCCGCGCCAACCGATGGGGGTCGAGCGGATGACGCTCGTCGTGAACCGGACCATCCGGCTGGTGTTCGTTGCACTCTCCCGGATGGGGAAGACCTACGAACGCAAGGACGCGATCCTGGCCCCCACCGCGCCGGTTGCCCTGCTCGCCCAGCTCCTCTTCTGGGCGATGACCCTGGTCCTCGGCTTCGGGCTGATGTTGACCGCCACGCTCCACTCGTTGCCCGATGGCCTGCTCCAGGCGCTCACTGCGCTCTTCACCGTCGGGGCGGTCCACATCGGGGGACGACCGGATACCGGGATCGACATCGCCGTCGGTGCCATCTGGGTGGTCATCGTCGCACTCCAGATCGCCTATCTGCCGGCGCTCTACAGTTCGTTCAACCGCCGAGAGGGGCTGGTCTCGCTGCTCGAGAGCCGGGCCGGCGAGCCGGCCTGGGGCCCGGAGCTCCTGATCCGCCATCAGCTGGTAGGAATCACCGACACCCTGCCGGGCCTCTACGCGGCGTGGGAGGAGTGGGCGGCGGACGTCGCCGAGAGCCACACCACCTACCCGATCCTGCTCCTCTTCCGGTCGCCCGAGCCGTGGCTGTCCTGGATGGTCGGCCTGCTGGCGGTACTCGACGCGGGGGCGATGCACCTGTCCCTCGCCCCGAGCGCCGCTCCCTCTCAGGCGCGCTTGTGCCTCAGGATGGGGTTCACGTTGATGAACCGGATCGCCACCTCGTCGGGCTGGACCGTCGATCCCGACCCCAGCCCGGAGGGGCCGATCCAGCTCACCTACGAGGAGTTCGCCGAGGCCGTTGCCATGCTGGACAGCTGTGGTTTCCCCATGGAGCGAACCGCCGAGGAGGCGTGGCCGGACTTCCGGGGGTGGCGGGTCAACTACGAGGACGTGGCGTACCGTCTGGCCGATCGCCTGACCGCCCCGCCCGCCCCGTGGTCGGGACCGCGGCGCCATCTGCGGACCGGTGTCGTCGAGCCCCGACGGCCGCCCCAGCGCCGCCCCGGTGGCGCACCCTCGTTCACCGTGGCCCGCCCGACCGTGGTGAATCCCGCCCGCGGCCAGCGGAGCCAGAAGCGTCCGGAGGGCCCGCCCGAGGACTGACCACCGGGGGCAGTGCCACCAGGGCTACAGCGGCAGGTCGAACTCGGCCCGTGCGTCGCTTGGCACCAGGTCGAGATACTCCTCAGGGTGCTCGGCGATGACCTTGCGGACATACGGGCATACGGGCATTCGGGCAGCACACCGAGGCCCCGACGACGCACGTCGGAGAGGACCTCATCGACGAGGACGCGGGCGAGGCCCTGGCCCTCGTGGCCCCCGAAGACCTCGGTGAGGTGCTCGTCACCCTTGGGGCGCGGCGGTGTCGTCTCGATGCGGGGGAGCCGGCTGGCGACGGTGCCGAACCGGCCGTCGTCCTCGGTCCAGGACCGGTAGGCGTCGATGAACTCCCCGCGAGCGCGGCCGACGAAATTCCACCACATCTGGATCGGCTCCTCGAAGGGCGCGCCGCCCAGGAGCATGGCCCGAACGGTCCCAGGGGCCTCGATGGTCAGCTCGTCGCGCCCGGTCCCGAGGTAGCCGAGGTGGCCGGGCCGGAACGCCTCTCCGTCAACGCGGACCTCTCCTCGGAAAACCACGAGGGCGTGCTCGAATCCCTGCTCGAGCGCCAGCGATGTCGCGGACTCCAGCGCGAGGTCGATGCCGACCAGCGGGGTGTCGTATCGGGCGGGGCTCGTATGACCACCGAGGCTTCCAATGAGCAGGGTAGCGGCGCCGCCGTCGAGTTCGACCTCGGGCAGCGAGGCATGGTGCTCGAAGGCGGCCTCACGGTCCCGGGTCTCCTCGGGCAGGGCGATCCAGAGCTGGATACCCTGCCGGATCCTCGCCCTACCCACCCGTCGGCAGGCGCTGCCCGGCGGACCGACGCGAGCCGGCGGGCTGCAGCCGCCTCCGACCATGTTCCCGCACGGCACCTGCTGTGCCAGGCGGCGCATAGAACGCTCGAACCCGGGGCAGTAGGGTTCACGAGGTGAGCGGCACGGACGACTCCTTCGATCTCGAATTGGCCGCCGCGTCGCTCCGGGCCGACCAGGCGGACGTACGCATCCTGGTCAAAGTCCTGGCCGACCAGCTTGGAGATGCGCTCGGCTCGCGTCTCGTCGTGCAGCGGTCCGGCGGGCTCTTCAAGAAGTCGGACGAGGTCCGCTCGATCAGGATCACCCTGGAGGACGACCAGTTCGACGCCGAAGTCGACGGCACGACCCTCCGGTGCACCATCGGCCACTCGTCGGGCGGCATCCGGATCCGCAGTGAGAAGGTGGGCACGGACGAGTGGCTGGAACGGCTGCTCGCCGCCCTCAAGGCCGAGGCTGCCAACAGCCAGGCGGTCCGCCAGGCACTCGAGAACATCGTCATCGGAGGTAGCTCATGACCGACACCCCGCAGGACCTTCCGGAAGGGGCGAGCAAGCGGCTCGCCGAGCTCGAGCACGGCCTGTTCACCTCGGACCTGTCGGTCAACGAGTTCCTGCTGATCAAGGAGGTGGGATTCCACCCACTCGGGTTCGTGATGGGCTCCTCGATCTACCACACCGGCATCCAGACCCGGAAGTGGGGGCAGAGCCAGGAGCTCACCAAGCTGACCGAGGCCATGTACAACGCGCGTGAGCTGGCCATGACCCGCATGGAGGAAGAGGCCGCCGAGCTCGGTGCCGACGGCGTCGTCGGCGTGCGGCTCGACGTCAATTACTACGAATGGGGAAAGGATGCCGCCGAGTTCATCGCCGTCGGCACCGCCGTCAAGGCGGAGAACGGCGTCTCCTATCGCAACAAACTGGGCAAGCCCTTCACGTCCGACCTCTCGGGCCAGGACTTCTGGACGCTGATGCAGACCGGTCACATCCCCCAGGGCCTGGTCATGGGGACCTGCGTCTACCACATCGCCCATCGGGGAATCGGGCAGACGCTCGGTTCGGCCGGGCAGAACGTGGAGCTCCCCAACTTCACCCAGGCGCTGTACGAGGCCCGCGAGCTCGCCATGACCCGGATGCAGGACGAGGCCAACCAGCTCGATGCCTCGGGCATCGTCGGCGTGCGGCTCGAGGAGAAGTCCCACCAGTGGGGCAGCCACACCATCGAGTTCCTCTCCCTCGGGACCGCAGTGGTGAAGACATCGGGCGAGGTGACGTTGCCGGCACCCACCACCATCATCTCGTTGGACAACTGATGGACGACGTCCCGGGCGACCTGCCCGAGGCGGCCGCCCGCCGGTTCTCCGAAGGGGCGTTCACCTCGGGGCTGACCGTGCCCGACTTCGCCGCCTGCCTGCAGATGGGCCTGGAGCCGGCCGGCTACGTCCAGGGCTTCTGCGTCATGAAGTGGGGAAGCTGGCAGTTCTACCCGGGGGCTGGGCCGTACGGCGGCTACGGCCCCAACGTCGCCGGCACCCACGGGGGGTACTCGGAGAGTTGGCAGTGCCCCCACGGATTCGTCTCCGCCGAGCACCGGGTGTGGGGACAGAACTACGAGCAGCCCTGGGTCGAGGACGCCTGGGCCAACGGGTTCACCTCGGCATACGAGCGGCTGATCGAGGAGGCCTCGGCGCTCGGTGCCCACGGCATCGTCGGTCTGGTGGACACGTCGGCACCGCTGGGTGACCTCGGCGTGCTCGAATTCCGAGTGCAGGGAACGGCCGTGAAGGTGAAGGACGGGCCTCCGCCCGCCGACGGCCGGCCGTGGACCACCTATCTGGCCGGCCAGCGTCTGGCCAAGCTCATCGAGGCCGGATACATGCCGGTGTCGATTGCCGCCACCGTCGCCTCGGTTCGGGTCTGGGCCTCTTGCATCACCGCCTACCTGACCGAAGGCACCAATCCCGGCTGGACGAGTCAGGCCGTCGGAGCCGAGATCGAGCAGACGGCCAGAGCCCAGATGGCGGTGCGCCGGATTGCCCGCGAGCGCGTCCGGGCCCAGCTGGGGGGTGACTCCTTACACGGGGCATCCATGGGCACCAGGGAGCGGGAGCTCGGCGAAGGGGACGCCGACCTCGAGTGCATCCTCAGGGGCAACCGTGTCCGCCGCTTCAAGGAGTTCGACCCCATGCCGGCTCCCCGACCGACGGTGAGGCTGTCGTGACCGGGCCCGCCCCGCTCGCCGCCGACCGGCCGGACGGCAGTGCCGGCGACGCCACCAGTGGCGACATCAGGAAGGAGATGCTCGCCGCCGCGCAGTCGCTCGACCGATCAGCGCCATCTCCTGCAGCTGCGATGACCTCGGATCTCTCGATCGACGAAGAGCTCACGCTGCACTCCATCGGCTGGGAGCCGATCGAGCTGGTCTACGGGGTATCCCTGCACTCGATCCCGATGGGCGTCTGGAACTGGGGCCAAGGGGAGATCACCCATGCGTCGAGCGCCTTCGCCCGCTCGTTCGCAGCGGCCACCGATCGGATCCATCACGAATGCGCCAGATCGGGCGGTCACGGCGTGGTCGGAGTGCACGTCGAGCGGAACGTCGACAGGCATCACATCGGTATCGCCCTGACCGGCACCGCGGTGCGACCGGTGGGTGCGAAGAAGCTTCCCTCAGCCGATTCGGTGTTCGTCTCGGATCTGTCCGGCCGTGACTTCACCCTTCTGCAAGGGTCCGGATGGATGCCGTTGGGCCTGGCCGCCGGGGCCAGTTTCGTCTATGCCCCCCGCCGGTCGATGGGCACGGCCATGAAGCAGACGTCCCAGAATGTCGAACTGACCAACTTCACCGAGGCCATGTACGCTGCACGCGAATCGGCGATGGAGCGGATGCAGCGCTCAGCCCTGGCCTTGCAGGGCACCGGAGTGGTGGAGGTCAAAGTGACCGAGGGGCCGATGGAATTCGCCCACCATGCCATCGGCTTCTCCGCCTACGGCACGGTGATCCGCCTGGTGGCCGGGCAGCACCGTAATCTGGCGCCGCGCATGGTCCTGCCGTTGGACGACCCGGTGCGGGGTGTCGAGGCAACCGCCCTGCGCGGGGCGTGACGGCGTTCCCGGCGAGGCATCGATGACCGTCCACGTGGCATTCCTCGACCACAGCGCCTCGGACACCCCGGGCGTGCTCGGCGACCGGGCCCGCGAGCTCGGGTTCGCCACCTCCGCCTACCGGGCCGACCACGGTCCATCGGCGCTCCCGCACACCGATTCCTTCGACCTCTTGGTCATCATGGGTTCGGACCAGTCGACCACCGACACGACCATCGAGTGGATCGACCACGAGCGACGCCTGGTCGGCTCGGCGGTGGATGCTGGTGTCCCGGTGCTCGGGGTGTGCTTCGGCGGCCAACTCCTCGCCCAGGTCCTCGGAGGAGAGGTGCGGCGGGCCGCCCGACCCGAGATCGGTTGGCTCCGGATCGACACCGTCGACCCGGACCGGATCCCTGGCGGCCCGTGGATGGTATGGCACGAGGACGAGTTCAGCGCCCCACCCGGGTCCGAGCCACTGGCATGCACCGAGGTGTCCCTGCACGCATTCATCCAGGGAGTTCATACCGGGGTGCAGTTCCACCCCGAAGTGACCGAGGCCATCGTCCACCGTTGGATCGACGAAGCCCGCGACGGCGAGCAACTCGGCCCGGCGGATGCCGAGGCGCTCCTGTCGGGGTTCGACGCCGAGGGGAGGGGTCCCGAGTACCAGACCCGCCTGCTCTTCGACCACTTCGTGGAGCGGGCCGGGTACGCGCTCTGAGGACCCGGCCCGCACGCCGGCCAGCAGGGACCGGGAGCCCCCACCCGGTGTCCGGCCGCAAAACCCCAGCGTGCGGGCCCCGCGGTTGCGCAAGAGCCGCCCACGTGGTTTGCTGTTAGCACTCGACACTGCAGAGTGCTAACGACCACGGAGGAACACCAGATGGCCAAGTTGATCACGTTCGACGAGGAGGCCCGTCGGTCCCTTGAGAACGGCATGAACAAGCTCGCCGACGCCGTACGCGTCACCCTCGGCCCCAAAGGCCGCAACGTCGTCCTCGACAAGAAGTGGGGGGCGCCCACCATCACCAACGACGGCGTCTCCATCGCCAAGGAAATCGACCTCGAAGACCCGTTCGAGCGCATCGGCGCCGAACTGGTGAAGGAAGTCGCCAAGAAGACCGACGACGTAGCTGGTGACGGAACCACCACCGCCACCGTGTTGGCCTGGGCCATGGTCCACGAGGGCCTGCGCAACGTCGCTGCCGGCGCCAACCCCATGTCGCTCAAAAAGGGCATCGAGGCCGGCGTCGAATCCGCCGTCACCTCCCTGCGCGGCATCGCCCGGGACACGGACTCCAAGAGCCAGATCGCCCAGGTGGCGTCCATCTCCGCTGCGGACACCGAGATCGGCGAGATGATCTCCGAGGCCATCGACAAGGTGGGCAAGGACGGTGTGATCACCGTCGAGGAGTCCCAGACGTTCGGCATGGACATGGACCTGGTCGAGGGCATGCGCTTCGACAAGGGTTACATCTCCCCCTACTTCGTCACCGATCCGGAGCGGATGGAGGCTGTCCTCGAGGACACCTACGTCCTGCTGGTCGGATCGAAGATCACCGCCGTCCGTGACCTGCTGCCCCTGTTGGAGAAAGTCATGCAGTCCGGCAAGCCGCTGGTGATCATCGCCGAGGACCTCGAGGGCGAGGCCCTGGCCACCATCGTGGTGAACAAGATCCGTGGGACCTTCCGGAGCGTGGCGGTCAAGGCCCCGGGATTCGGCGAGCGCCGCAAGGCCATGCTGCAGGACATCGCCATCCTCACCGGCGGCCAGGTGGTGACCGAGGAAGTCGGTCTCAAGCTGGAGAATGTGGGACTCGACCTGCTCGGCACCGCCCGCAAGGTCGTGGTGACCAAGGACGAGACGACGGTGGTCGAGGGCGGTGGCTCCGAGGACGAGATCAAGGGCCGCATCAGCCAGATCAAGGCCGAGATCGAGAACACCGACTCCGACTACGACCGCGAGAAGCTCCAGGAGCGTCTGGCCAAGCTGTCCGGGGGCGTCGCGGTGATCAAGGTCGGGGCAGCCACCGAGGTGGAGCTCAAGGAGAAGAAGCACCGCATCGAGGACGCTGTCTCCACCACCAAGGCTGCCATCGAGGAGGGCGTGGTGCCCGGCGGTGGCGTCGCCTTGCTGAGGGCCCAGGTTGCGGTGCTCGAGACTGCGGACAAGCTCGAAGGCGACGAGGCCGTCGGTGCCCGCATCGTGGCCCGGGCCGTCGAGGAGCCGCTGAAGCAGATCGCCGTCAACGCCGGCCTCGAGGGTGGGGTCATCGTCGACAAGGTGCGCAACCTGAAGAAGCCCACCGAGGGACTCGACGCCGCCACCGGCGAGTACGTCGACCTGTTCGAGGCCGGTGTGATCGACGCGGTGAAGGTGACCCGTTCGGCGCTGCAGAACGCCGCATCGATCGCCGCACTCTTCCTGACCACAGAGGCCGTCATCGTGGACAAGCCCGAGGACTCAGCGGGCGGCGGCATGCCCGGCGGGGGCATGGACGACTTCTAGGTCGGCAGTGGATCCTCCCGGCCCCCCGGTCGGCTGGACCGCCCCGATCGACCGAGAGGCCGGCTGGGGACACAGCGTTGAGACGAAGGGCGCCCGGGTGGGGCGCCCTTCGTTCTTTCCCTAGACTGTGCACCGTGACCCAACCCCTCGTTCCCTCCATCGGCTGGGGCGTACTCCACCTGTTCTGCAAAGTGGGGGACGCCACGTCCCGGGCAGGCCGGGCACGCTCCGACGCCCAGGCGGTCACCCAGGCGGTCACCCAGGCGGTCAAGGGAGCCGAGGCCGATGGCGTCCAGGTGGTGACGGTCGCCATGCTGGGGCACAAGGCCGACCTCGGCTTCATGGCCCTCGGTGCCGACCTGTGGCGCCTTCGCCGCCTCCAGTCCGACCTGCAGGCCGCAGGACTGGAGGTGGTCGGTTCCTACGTCTCCCTGACCGAGGTCTCCGAGTACGCCGAGGGCGTCCCCGACGAGATGAAGCAGACCCGTCTCTACCCCTCACTCCCCCCCGAGGGGAAGACCGCGTTCTGCTTCTACCCGATGTCCAAGCGACGCGGGGACGGCGAAGGGTCCAACTGGTTCTCACTGCCGTTCGAGGAGCGCAAGACCTTGATGTACGGGCACGGTGCCGCCGGCCGGAAGTTCGCCGGCCGGATCGTGCAGGTGATCACCGGCTCTACCGGCATCGACGACTGGGAGTGGGGCGTGACCCTCTTCGGCGTGCACCCCGACGACCTCAAAGAGTGTGTCTACACCATGCGCTTCGACGAAGGCTCGGCCCGGTATGCCGAGTTCGGCCCGTTCCTGACCGGGATCGTCGCCCCCGTCGAGACTGTTCTCGCACAGGTGGCTCCCGATGAGTGAGCACGACGGGTGACGGCGGCGCGTGGGACCACGGCGAGCGGCGATCTCGACGCACTGCGCCGAGAGCTCGCCGGCATTGGCCCGCTGGTGGTCGCCTTCAGTGGTGGGGCGGACTCCTCCTTCGTCGCCTGGGTGGCCACGGAGGTCCTGGGCGCGGACCAGGTGCACTGCGTGACCGCGGTCTCCCCGTCGCTGGCGCCCGAGGAGTTGGGCGACTGCCGGGCCCTCGCCGCGGAATGGGGGCTCCGATTCACCGAGGTGCACACTGGCGAGCTGGCCGACCCTGCCTACTCCGCCAACGACGGTTCACGCTGCTACCACTGCAAGGTGTCGCTGATGGACGCGCTGGTGCCGATCTCTGAGCAGGAGAACGGCAGCCAGGGCTCGACCGTGGTCCTCGGTGTGAACCTCGACGACCTGGGTGACCACCGGCCGGGGCAACAGGCGGCGTCGGAGCGTGGGGCCCTCTTCCCCCTGGTGAGTGCCGGTTTCACCAAGGCGGACGTGCGGGCATGGTCCAAAAAGCTCGGCCTCCGGACGTGGGACAAGCCTGCTGCGGCCTGCCTGGCCTCCCGGGTCCCCTACGGCACGCCGGTCACCCTGGGAACGCTGCGCTCGGTGGCCGAGGCCGAGTCAGGTCTCCGATCGCTCGGCTTCCGTCAGCTGCGGGTGCGCCACTACGGGGACACCGCCCGCATCGAGGTCCCGGCGGAGGACCTGGCCATGGTGGTGGCCCGCAGGGACGAGGTCGCCGGCACCGTGCACCGGGCCGGCTACCGGTATGTCACCCTCGACCTCGACGGGTTCCGTTCGGGGAACCTCAATGCCGCACTCGTGGCGGCGTCAGGAGCAGGCCGATGATCGGTGTCAGAGTGAAGTTGATCTTCCCCGAGGAATTGGTGCGGGAGCCGATCATCGCCCGCATGGTCAAGGAGTTCGACATCGTGCCGAACATCCGACGAGCCGATGTCGGTGAGCGCAACGGCTGGATCATCTGCGAGCTCGATGGCGACGCTGCCACCATCGACGAGGCGGTCGAATGGCTTCGGAGCGAGGGAGTCCAGGTCGACCTGCTCGGAGATGTCGTCGAAAGCTGACGGCGTCCCCGATCGCCGTTCCAGCGGGGGGACGTGCCGTCGGCAGGGGCAGGGGCGTCGGCAGAGGACCGGCGGGTGACCTGTGGCGGGTGACCGGCGGGTGACCTGTGGCGGATGATCGGCGGGTGACCTGTGGGTGACCGGCGGGTGACCTGTGGCGGATGATCCGACCTTTGAGCACCTGGCTGCCAACCGCCGCAATTGGGACGATCGGGTGCCGGTCCACCTGGCCTCCCGCTTCTGCGACGTCGACCGATGAATGGAGAGCCGTCCCGGCCCGCGCCTCCGTGAGGTCGACGCCCTGGAAGACGTGACCGGGCTGGACCTGGTACATCTCCAGTGTCACTTCGGCCTCGACACGTTGGCCTGGGCCGATGCCGGTGCCCGTGTGGTCGGCGTCGACTTCTCGCCGGTGGCAGTCCGGACCGCGAGGGACCTCGCCGTCCGGGCCGGGCTTGCCGAACGGGCGTCGTTCGACTGCGCGGCCGTCCAGGACGCGGCCGGGACACTCGGTCACCGGACGTTCGACATCGTCTACGTGAGCCTCGGCGCCCTCTGCTGGCTGCCGAGCGTCGAGCAGTGGGCGGCCCAGGTGGCCGCCCTCGCACGACCGGGCGGTCGCCTCTACCTCCACGACAGCCATCCCATCTCCTGGTCACTGGCCGATGAGGCGCCGTTGCTCACCTACACCTACTTCGAGGAGCCCGAGCCCTTCGTCGACGAATCGGAACAGACCTGCACCGACGCTGACCGACCGTTGGCCAGCACGTGCACCTACGAGTGGAACCACGGCACCGGCGAGGTGGTCACCGCCCTCGTCAAGCGCGGTCTGCGCATCGACGTCCTGACCGAGCACGACTGGACGGTGCACCAGCGGTTCCCCTGGCTCGTCGAAATCGGCCCCCGGGCACTGGACGACGCCGGAGGACCGACCCCGCATGCCGCTCACCTTCACCCTGGTCGCCACCCGGTTGCCCTGAACCTCGGAGCGTGCCGACCCTGAGGCGTGGAGACCCGCCACGCCGTCAGGTGGCCGGCGGGTCCTCGGAGGACCGGATCGTCCATCCCGCTCCGGACACCTTGCGGGGCTCGTAGAAGAGACAGCCGTCCGGGCAGGCGAAGGGCAGCTGCTGGTTGGCTCCCATCCGGCACCGCTCGAGCTTCTCCTCGTGAGCGGTGGTCTGCATGATGTAATGACGGCAATCCTCGAAAACGGCCACGCTCCATTGTGCCCGAACTCGGACGGTCCGCGGTGGCGGTGCGGTAGCGTCGGGTCCGTGGGCACCGCACCCTCCACCAAACAGCTCCTGCGGTGGAGCGAGGCGCTGGCCGGCATCGCCCGGACCGGCCTCGGATTTACCGAGTCCCTCTACGAGCAGGAGCGCTTCGAAGAGATCCTGCGTGTCGCCGCCGACATCCGGACCGCGGTGGAAGAGGGCGCCGAAGGGGACCAGGACGTGGAGGGCCTGGTCGAGGAGTGGCTGGGGTCGGTCGGCAAGGGCGTGCCGGGCTACGTGACCCCGAAGGTGGCGGTGGGCGCCGCGGTGGGCAACGACAAGGGCGAGATCCTCCTGATACAGCGGGCCGACTCCGGCGTCTGGCTCTACCCCACCGGCTGGGCGGACATCGGNNGAAGTGGAGGTGGTCCGGCTGATCGCCGTGCTCGACGGCCTCCGGATCGGTATGAGCCGCATCCCTCTCTACAGCCTGGTCTTCCAGTGCCGGCCGATCGGCGGCGAGCTCAAGGCCCATCCCCTCGAGTGCACCGATGTGGGGTGGTTTCCGATGGACGACCTGCCGTTCCCGTTGGCCGGCGCCGAGCGATGGGGCGAACATGTCTTCTCCGCCCTGCGCGGCGATCCCATCGAGGTGCTCTACGACACCGTCCGGTCGCCGGTCTGGCGTGGCGATCCCCAGCGGACCTGAGCCCGTCGGGCGCTGTGACCCCCACGACCCGGGCTTCTCGCTCCTTTTCGCACCTTCTTACCCCGCCTCCGTCGGCCGGCTGACCCCGGAGAGGATCGCCCAGGCCGGAGCTGGCTACACTCGCCACCTGTGACCTCTGAGCAATCGGCACCCGGGACGGCCACCGGCGGCGCGGCGGGTGGTCCACCAGCCTCCGGTGTCACGGTGAGCGAGGTCGTCGAAGTGACCTCCGAGCTGGTCACGGCATTCACCCGTCTGATGCCCCAACTCTCGTCGTCCTCCCCGCCGCCCAGCCGGATCGAACTTGCCGAGATCGCGACCTCCGAGGCGTCGGTGCTCTTCGTGGCCCGTGACAGCGCCGGTACGATCGTGGGCTCACTGACTCTGGCGCTCTTCAGGGTGCCGACCGGCGTCAGGGCCTGGATCGAGGATGTGGTGGTCGACGAGACGGCACGGGGTGCCGGTGCGGGTGGGGCGCTGGTGATGGCCGCCGTCGACCGGGCATGTGCCGAAGGGGCCAAGTCGGTCGACCTCACCTCACGCCCCAGCCGAGAGGCGGCGAATCGTCTCTACCAGCGCCTGGGCTTCGACGAGCGCACGACCAACGTGTACCGCCTGACGCCAGAACCTCCAGGTAGCGGGCACCGCCAGTGACCCTTTGGGTGCGAGTGAGACTCCGTCCGCTGCCAGCGTGGTAGCCATCTGCGTCAGCCCCCCAACCTAGGTCTAGGGGACGGGGGATCGCTCAACGGTGGGAACCAGCTCGACCAGGAGAGCCTGGACTCTGCGGTCGATCTCGTCGACGATCGGTCGGACCTCTTCGACCGGCTTCCCCGCTGGGTCTTCGAGTTCCCAGTCGACGTACCGCTTTCCGGGATAGACGGCACAGGTGGCCCCACAGCCCATGGTGACGATGACATCTGCCAAGCGGGCGGTTTCGTCGGACAAGGGCTTCGGGAACTCGTGGGATGGATCAAGGCCCCTTTCCCGCAGGATCGCAACTACCGAAGGGTTGAGCTGATCACCCGGTTCCGACCCGGCGGACTCGACTTGGATGCGGCCCTGCGCATAGTGATCAAGTAGTACTCGGGCGGCGAGGCTCCGACCGGAGTTGTGTATGCAGAGGAACAGCACCACCGGCTTGTCGGTCACAGGGACTCCTTCGTCATGTCCTGCGGGACGGGGCGGTCCGATGATGGCAAGGTCACGGTCACAGGCTGGGATTCCACGTCGGAGTCAGCGACGTGGTGAGGGAAGATGATGTCGGCAGCCTCGGCGGAGGTGATGTCGGGGTAGAGCATCTTGATGACACCGACGGCGACCACTCCACCCACTACCTGTGCGACAACGAAGCTGGGGACCGAGGAGGGGGCGATACCAGCGAACGTGTTGGAGAACATTCGCCCAACAGTGATGGCCGGGTTGGCGAAGCTGGTCGAACTGGTGAAGAAGTAGGCCGCCCCGATGTAGGCACCGACGGCAGCAGGTGCACTGCGGGATCGCCCACTGCGGGCGAGGGAGAAGATGACCAGGATCAGCCCCAGGGTGGCCACGATCTCGGAGAGGAAGTGGGCTGGAGAGGCACGGTCACGGGTCGAGATGCTGACGGCGGCCTTTGAGAACATGAGGTTTGCAACCACCGCACCACCGATGCACCCGGCCACCTGAGCAGGGAGGTAGGCGGCGGCGGTCCGCCAACTAACTCCACCGAAGGCGGCATCAACGAACGACACCACCGGGTTGAAGTGGGCACCCGATACTGGGCCGAACATCAAGATGATGGCCTACAGCCCCGCTCCCGTCGCTGCAGCATTCTCGAACAGCTCCAGGCCGACGTTGCCAGGCGAGAACTGTGGCGCGGCGATGCCCGATCCGATGACCACGGCGGCCAGAAAGGCACTACCGAGCAGTTCGGCGGTCAGGCGACGCCAAAGAGCGAGCTCGATCACCACTCCACTCATCGGCCGGAGGGAGGATTCTGACCGTTCAGCAGCACGAGTCGCTGACCGTCTCGTCGGGCGTCCCCCNNGTATAGACCTCCCACGGTGCCCCATCAGGGTCGTTCACCCACGCCTTGTCCTGCACCGCATAGCAGCAGGTGGTCGACTCCTGGACATCGGGGGCGAGCCCCTCGGCCGCCAGCCGACGAGTGGCTTCCTGGACTTGTTCGGGAGTGTCGACTTCGATGCCCAGGTGATTGAGCGCCCCGGCACTCCGCTCGTGCGTGACTCAGCGGTCTCTATCAGCACCAACTTCAGCGGGGGCGTGACGATGGCGAAGTTGGCATATCCGGGGCGACGCTTTGCTGGCTCT
Source organism: Acidimicrobiaceae bacterium (assembly GCA_003138855.1). Lineage (GTDB taxonomy): Bacteria > Actinomycetota > Acidimicrobiia > Acidimicrobiales > RAAP-2 > Bog-756. The sequence continues at coordinate 14,480 of PLHF01000029.1, forward strand.
GTGCCGGAGAGCTTCGTGTAGAAGCCGACGGCAGCCTCGATGTCGGCCACGTTGAGGGCGAGTTGATCTCTGGACATGCGGGATACCTCCACTAGCATTTACGAACGTCAATGAATCGATTATGATCGATACATTCACGAGTGTCAATAGGAGCGCCGATCCATGGAGAAGCGAACCGGCAGTATCGAACTCACAGGTGCAGTGGAGTGTTGCCCCTCGGTGCTGGCGGCACCGCTTGACCTGACCGAGTCCGCTGAGTTGGCCAAAGGGTGCTCCGCCTTGGCCGATCCGGTCCGACTCAGGGTTCTGAGTCTCCTTGCCGCTGCACCCGCAGGCGAGGTGTGTGTCTGCGACTTCGTTGAACCCCTCGGCAAGAGCCAGCCCACCATCTCCCACCACCTGAAGATCTTGAGCGAAACCGGCCTGGTGCAGGGCGATAGGCGTGGCAGATGGGTCTGGTACTCGATCAATCGCCAGCGCCTCGCGGAGCTACGTGCTGCGATCGGCACCTGATCACACCGCGGAAACCGCAACCGCCCACAGCTGGACCGAACATCGGTCGATGAAGTCACGACCGTTCGATGTAGACCAATCGGTCCACTGCACCGGCAGCCTCGTGACCAATGGCCCTGGAGGTTGCATGGGCCCGCAGGTAATGATCACAAGAATGGCGGGATTCCTGGCTTATGCCGCTGCAGCGATCGTGGCCCTGTGGGGGGCTGCACATGCGATTCCCACTCGCCAGGTTCTCGCGGGCTTCGAGCCGATCACGACGCACAACCGCAGAGTTGTCCTCCAGGAGTGGTTGGCGGAGGCGTTCACGATGTGGGGCATCGCTGCAGTGGTCGTCAGCGTGACCATCGTGGCTGGAGCGGGGGCAAGTGCCAGTCAGTGGGTCTACCGTGCGGCTGGCGGACTACTGCTCGCACTTGCCGTGCTGACCAGCCTCACTGGTGCCCGTACGCCGGTCATCTGGTTCAAGATCTGTCCGGTTCTGATGACCGCGTCTGCCGTTCTGCTGGTTACGGCGAGCTTGTTGTAGACGGCCAATCCTTGGAGCGGATGCTCGCTCCCTTGGAGACCGACGATGTCCCAAACAGCCAGCTCGGAGAGGCACTCCTTCATCGCATCACTTCGGGGACCGGCCTCAGCCGTCTTGGGCGGGGATCTGGCTCACTCGGTTCCCCACATCCCGCTTGACGCTCCCCTCAGCGTCGATGATCGAGGACTACGGGATTGACCACGTTGATGGGCGACCCGGCGGCGAACGCATTGATCTGGTCGAAGATGTCGCTGAACTGAATCTCCCACTCATCACGGGACACATAGCCGATGTGAGGCGTGCACACCACGTTGTCCATGTGGAACAGAGGATCGTCGGTGTCCACCAGGGGCTCGGTCTCGTAGACGTCGACGGCAGCCATGCCGGGCCTGCCGAACAGCAACGCTTCGACCAGGGCACCGGGCTCGATCAGCCCGGCCCGACTGGTGTTGACGAGCAGAGCCGAAGGCTTCATTCGGGCGAGGTCTTCCGCAGTCACGATGCCCCGTGTGGCCTCGACCAGGCGCATGTGCAAGGAGAGGACGTCGCACTGCTCGAAGAACGCCTCTTTGCTCGTGGCGACCACGAGGCCGTCGGCTTCTGCTCGTGCTCGTGACGCCTCACTCGCCCAGAAGACGACGTTCATGCCGAAGGCCCGCCCGTACTCGGCCACCACCTTGCCGATCCGTCCGTAGCCGTAGATGCCGAGGGTCCTGAACAGCAGCGAGCGCCCAACTCCGTCCTGCCAGTGACCTGCCTTCATGGAGGCGACCTGCTGGGGGATGCGGCGCATGCCGGCGATCACCAGTCCCCAGGTCAGCTCTGCCGTCGCATAGGAAGGAGACCCCTGGTGCAGGTCGGAGGACACGACGATGCCGAGCCGGGTGCACGTGTCGATGTCGATGTGTGGATACACGCTTCGCTGGCTGATCAGCTTCAGTTCGGGAAGACGTTCGAGCAAGGGCGTCCGTATCTGGGTGCGTTCACGGACGAGCACCAGGGCCTCGGCGCCCTGAAGGCGACCAGTGAGCTCCTCCACTTCCTGGACGTGGTCGTTCCATACGGTGACCTCGTGATCAGCCAGTCTGTTGAAGCAGTCGAGCGTCCGGAGCGTGTCGAAGTAGTCGTCGAGAATCGACACCTTCATCGTTGGGAAACCTCCTCAGGCGATGCAATCGGGGTTGTCCGCAACCGGCGGAGCCATTCTGCCCCAGGCGGTCACGGATCACCCGGGGAGGCTGGGTACTGTCTCCTGCGGACCGCCCCACCAACGTCCACCGGATTTCACACCCGGCGGCCCGAGACCTGGTACCCGGTGGCCCCCGTACCGAGTCGGTGGGCTCGGAGTCGGGCGCGCAGACCGTTCAGGGTTGAAGATGCGGGTCGGTCGACTGGCCGTCCATCTCCTGGCGCAGGGCTTCTTGCGCATCGAGCTCGGCGTCGATCTGCCGGGTGAGCACTTCCTCGGACCGGACCCACTGGATGACGACGGGGATCATGGCCAGCGCCATCAGGCTGTCTCCGAACACCCACATGATGGCACCACCGGTGTGCAGGTCGCCGACGAGGGACGGGCCCCAGGTCCGGTGCATGGTGGTGTAGGCGGAGAACATCTCGTGGTTGGTGGAGAGCAGGACCAGCCCGCAGAACGTGTCCACAGGTACCGCCAGCATCAGGTAGATGAGCCTGAGTGCGGGGCTGAGGGGGTGGCGACTCGGCTCGATGGCCACCACCGGCCGCCAGAACAGGTAGCCGATGACGAGGAACGCCAGGTGCTCGTTGTCGTGGACCAGGTCGTTGGTCAGCATGACGTTGTACAGACTCGTGAGGTGGGCCACCGGGATGAACACGGCGTAGAGCACGAACCCGGTGATCGGGTGGCCGACCACTTCGGCCACCCTCGAGTCGAGCACCCTGGTCACCACGCGGTGGGTGCCACCGACCGTCGACCGGACCAGCAGCTCGACGGGGGCTCCCATCGCGATCAAGGGAGCGGCCCCCATGATCAGGAGGATGTGCTGGATCATGTGGTCGTAGAAGAGCGTGTCGTCGTAGACGCCGATCACCGTCTCGATGGCGACGAACACGAGCACCATGGCACCGACAAACGCGATCGTGCGCTTGACGGACCACGGGCTCTCCGGGTCGGCCCTTCCGACTCGCCACGCTCCCCAGAGGTACAGGGCGGTGGCTCCGCCGATGAGCACACTCGGCGTGAACGCGATGGCGGTCGCTCCAAGATTGCTCGAGATGTTGGGCAGCGCGACGTCGGCCAACAAGGAGAGCGACGTGCCGATCACGGCGTCTCGTTCGTGCCGGCCCGCAAGGTGGATCGCATCCTACGACCCGGACAGCTCGAGCTTGTTCGGCTCCGTGGCGTCCTCGGCGGGCGAGGGCGGCAGGGTCTGGGTGGTGAACAGGCCGATGAGGATGAATGCTGCGGCTGAGAACGCGACCGCGTGGGTGGCATCGACTGCCGCATTCGAGGCCGCCGGTAAGATCTGCGTCCCGACGGGCAGTGAGTGCAGCAACCCGATGGCGGCGTCGCCCGAGGCGCGCACCAGATGGCGAATGCGGTAGCCCGATCCTTGCCGTCGGACACGGCGTTGACGTTCGACAGGGTGGCCGGCAGGATGATGGCGCCCCCGATGCCCTGGAGGAACCGCCCCAGGATGAGTACGTCGTCGCCCGAACCCGAGGCTGCGGACTGTCTGCCGGATGAATGAGGAGCTGTCGGGGGACGATCGCCGTTCCGTGGCATCGCTGCGAGAGCCTAGTGGCGCGGCCTCAGTCCCCCGGGCCGGCTACAGGTGTGCGCTCAGGCATCCGAGCCCGCCGCCTCCTGGAGGACGACGCCGTTGCCGTCGGGGTCGTCGAACGTCACGAACCGACCCCAGGGTGCCTCTTGGACATCACCACCGATGTCGACCCCCCGCTCCTTGAACACGGCGATGTCGGCATCGAGGTCGCTCGACTCCAGCACGGTGCCCTTGCTCGATCCCGGTGCCATCGACCCGAACCAGGTCACCAGGGTGATCGACGTCTCCGAGCCGCGTGGCCTGACCTGCACCCAGCGCCGGGTGGCACCCATGTCGGTGTCGGCCACCAGCTCGAACCCGAGCTTGTCCACGTAGAAGTCGCGGGACCTGCCCTGGTCGGAGACCGGCAACGAGAACAGCTGGACCTTGGAGACGGGCATGACTCTCAACGTAGGGAGTGGGCAGCCCAGCGGTCAACCGCCCGGACCGATCCCCGTGAGTTGATCTTCACGTCAGTTGATCTTCAACAGGTCCACGATGAAGATCAGGGTGTCGTTGGGTGCGATGCCTGCGCCCGGCGAGCTCGCCCCGTAGGCCAGGTTCGGCGGGATGATCAGCTCGCGCCGGCCACCCACCTGCATTCCGACCACCCCTTCGTCCCAGCCCTTGATGACCTGGCCTTCGCCCAGCACGAACTGGAGCGGTTGGCCTCGGTCCCACGATGCGTCGAACTGCTGCTTGGACGAGTAGGCCACCCCCACGTACTGCACGGTGACCTCGTCGCCCGGCTTCGCCGCAGGCCCCGTGCCGACGATGAGGTCCTTGGATTCGAGCTGGGTGGGAGGTGCCCCGGGGGGCACGACCACCGTCGGCTTCGTGCCGAAGGTCCCGGCCGGTGACGGGTCCTGAACAGGAGGGGTGGCCGCCGACGTCGAGGAGGGTGCACCGGCGGCGGCGGTGGTCGACGAGCTGGTCGACGAGCTGGTCGACGAGCTGGCCGACGAGCTGCTGCACCCGGCCAGTCCGAGTGTGAAGGCCGCCAACACGACCAAGGACCAGTTGCGGAGGCGGGACATGTTTTGCGTTCCTTTCCGATGGCGAGAGTCGAGGGGGCCGAAGAGCATGCGGCCTTTCGTGCAGGGGAAACGGTAGTCGCGGGTGGAGCCGCGCGGAAGGCGGGGTCCTCCGAGGTTCCCCGGGGTCCCTCCCCCGCCGTCATACTCCCGGGACGCACCTCCGGGGCCCCCACTCCCCACTCCGCTGACACACCCACCTGGGACCATGTGCCCATGTTGTCGGACAGGCTGCTGCAGGTGACCGAAATCCTCCGTTCCTCCCTCGCCGACTTCGAACCGGAGCGGCTCAGCGGACCGGACGCGGCACGGTTGCTCGAGATTTTCGCTGAGATCGAGAAGCTGGCCTCCGGAGGGAAGCTCCTCTCGGCTCGACGGGTGGAGTCCTCCAACGTCTGGCGACGCACGGGCCACCGATCGGCGGCCGCCCACATCGCCCAGGCGACCGGTACGGGGCTGGGTCCGGCGATCACCACCCTGGAGGCCGCCCGCCAACTCGGTTCCCTCCCGGCCACCGACGAAGCGGTGCGTAGCGGTCGCCTCTCGGAGGCTCAGGTCAAGGAGATCGCCGGAGCCGCCATCATCCAGCCCGAGGCCGAGCAGGCGCTGGTCGACGCAGCAGGGAACCAGCCACTCAGCGTGTTGAAGCTGCGCTGCCGCCGCGTGAAGTCGGCCGGTCGGGATCAGCGCGCCGCCTACGACGCGATCCGACGGGAGCGATACCTGCGCAACTGGGTCGATGGTGAGGGCGCAGTGAGATTCGATGCCCGGTTGACCCCAGACGAGGGGGCCCGCCTGGTGGCCGCAGTCCGGGCGCAAACCGACCGACTCGCCGGGGAAGCCAGACGTGCCGGAGTGGACGAGCCTCGGAGGGCACTCGCCGCCGACGCCCTGATCCAACTGGCGTGCGGCCACGCTTCCGGCGCTTCCGGCGCTTCCGGCGATCCACGGGCGACCGACGCGGACGAGCGCAGGGATCCCGGCCACGGGAAGGACGGGAACGGCCGGGCCGGCCGCAAGGGCTCAGCCGCGGCCACGGACGGCAGTCGCACCGGCAGGTCGACCGGTCCTTCGCACGGTGGGCCGACCACCATGGTCCACGTCCGGGTCGACCACGACGCGTTGGTACGCGGGCACCTCGAGGCCGGTGAAGTCTGCGAGATCCCGGGGATCGGACCGATCCCGGTGGAGGTCGCCCGCCGCCTGGCCGTCGACTCGATCCTGAGTGTCCTGGTCACCGACGGCGTCGATGTGACCTCTGTGACTCACGCGGGACGGACCATTCCGGCCTCGATCCGGACCGCGCTCATCGAGCGCGACCCGATGTGCGTGGTGCCGGGCTGCGGTCTCCGCGAGGGATTGGAGATCGACCATGTCGAGCCGTTCGCCCAAGGTGGACCCACCAGCCTGGGGAACCTGGTGCGACTGTGTCACTGGCACCACTACCTCAAGACGCACCAACGGCACCGGCTGGAGCGCTCGGGGAAAGGTTGGGTCTGGCTCGGTCCCGGCGAAACCACTGCTGGCCTACCCCTGCCATCGGGATAGGCCGCCCTGCCGACTGCCGGGCGCGCTAACGCGCCCCTGTCTAGTTGGGAATCTGGGACGTCACGCAGAACGGGTGCCCGGCCGGGTCGAGCAGGACCCTCCACCGGTCCGGAGCCGGCTGATGGTCGGCACGGCGGCCACCGAGTCGGAGTGCCTCCGCTTCTGCCTCGTCCAGATCGTCCACCGCCACGTCGAGGTGCATTTGCTTGGGACTATCCCCATCGGGCCAGGATGGCGCCCGGTAGTCCGGCACCCGCGTGGTTGCCAGCCACATCCCCTCAAGCTTCACCGCTACGAAGTCGTCGCTGGAGAACGCCACCTTGCCGCCGAGCAGTGCAGCCCAGAATGCCGCCAGAGCAGCGGGGTGGGCACAGTCCAGTGCGATCGATCCCAAACGAGGAGTCGCCATGGGCCCGATAGTATCGATCCGTCGGTCTGCGGTCGAGGGGAGAGTCAGGTCGACCGGCCGGAACCGCCACCGGCCGGCGGTTCGTACTCGTGCAGGCCTCCCCCGGGCCGACCGCCCTCCGCTTCCTGCTCGGTGTGCCACTGCACCTCCGCACGGGCGGCGACTTCCCGTAGCGGCTTCCCTGTCCGCCGAGCAGCCAGGGCCACGTCGTCGTGCTCGGCCTTGACCCGCGACGCGCTGACCTTGACCCGGATCAGCTGTCCGTCGACGACCACCGACTCGATCGAGCGGGCTGCCGGCCACCGCTCGCCGGCCACCATCCGGACACCCAGGGAACCGGTCGACTCCCGGAGGATGCCCCGGAGTCGGGTCGCCTGAGACGGGTCGCACAGCACCTGCACGACGAAGCCCGGTCGGCCCTTCTTCATCACCACCGGGTTGAGCCACGCGTCGTGGGCGCCCGCATCCAGCAGCACGCCGATGGCATCGGCCAGTTGCTCGCCGGTGGCGTCGTCCACGGTCACCTCCAGGAGCGCTACGGGCTGTCCGACGTCTGCGTCGGCATCGGCATCGGTGCCCGCAGCGACAGTGACAGCAGTTCCGGGTAGCCCGCCGGCGTGGGCCACATGGGGAGGGCCGAACGAGCCGGCGCCAACCACCGACCCCGTGCGCAGGTCAGCCTGCACGCCGGTGACCACCTGAGTGCAGTTGGGGAGCTCCTCGAGCTCGCGGGCGCCGGCACCGAACCCCTGTCCGGTGACCCTCATCGGAGGCATCGGGCCGTAGCCGGCCGACAGGGCAGCGAGCAGCGCTGCCCCGGTCGGAGTGGTCAGTTCCACCGAGACGTTCCGTCCCCAGGTCGGCACGCCCTCCAACAGCCCCACCACGGCGGGTGCCGGATTGGGCAGCATGCCGTGAGCCGCCCTGACCATGCCGAGGCCGGTGGCCACGGGACTGGCCCTCACCTCGTCGATGCCGAGCACCTCCAGAGCGGCCGCCGTGCCAACCACGTCGATGATCGTGTCGTGCCCCCCCACCTCGTGGAAGTGGACCTGGTCCACCGGGCGCCGGTGCAGGCCGGCCTCCACCTCCGCCAGGGCAGCGAACGTGGCGAGGGCCCGGCCGGCCACCCGCTCGGGGAGCCGCGCCTCTTCGACCAACCCGACGATGTGCGCGTAGGTGCGCACCACCACGTGGTCGCGCACGGTCACGATGGCACGGGTCGCGGCGATGCCACCCCGCAACACCGGCTCCACATCGAGTGCCCATCCACCGATGGGAAGGCGCTCGAGCAGGGCCAGTACCTCGTCGATGTGGGCACCCGCATCGACCAGGCTCCCCAGCGCCATGTCCCCGGCGATGCCGGCGAAGCAGTGGAACCAGGCGATGCGTCGGGCACCGTCCGGTGCTCCAGCGGCGCTCACGGCAGCATCCGTGCGACGGCACAGGCCGCTCCGAACCCGTTGTCGATGCCGACCACGGTGACCCCGGCGGCACAGGTCGCATGCATGGCCAGCAGCGCAGTGACCCCCTCGAGAGCGGCGCCGTACCCGGTGCTGGTGGGGACGGCGACCACCGGCGCCGGCGTGATGCCCCCGATCAGGCTGGCCAGGGCCCCTTCCATCCCGGCCACCACCACCACTGCGTCGGCGTCGGCGAGCTCGTCGGCCGACGCCAGCAGTCGGTGCACGCCGGCGACGCCGCAGTCGGCCAGCACCGTCGGGCGCAGCCCCAGGGCGGTGAGCGTCGCCTCGCACTCGCGCGCCACCGGAAGGTCGGAGGTTCCGGCGGTCACCACCAGCGTGCGCGCCGACCGGGGAGGCGCCGGTCGCCAGACCACTGCCGAGAGCTCCCCCCGGACCTGGTCGCCACCGGTGGCCGCCCCGGTCACCGTGCGCGCTCCCCCGGGGTGCTCGGCCATGACCAACGCCACCTGGGCGCCGTCGGCTCTGGTGAGGATCACCGGGCCGCTCCCGCCGCCGGCTCCGGCGCTGTCGGTCCGGACCCCCTCGGCGAGAAGTTCGCCCACGATCGCCGCGCACTGCTCTGGCGTCTTCCCCTGCCCGTAGACCGCCTCCGGAAGCCCCTGGCGTAGCCACCGGTGGTGGTCGACCTTGGCAAACCCCAGCTCGGCGAAGGGAAGCCGCCGCAGGCGCAGGACGGCCTCATCGGCGGAGCACGCCCCGGAGCGCACGTCGGCCAACAGTCCTTGCAGCATGAGTTCGTCCATGATGTTCACTATCCTGCCTGGGTATGGCCGCCGACGCATCCCCAGGCACTCCCTCGGCGTCCCCCCTCCGGATCGGGTTCCTCGGCCCCGAGGGCACCTTCACCGAAGAGGCGCTCCTCAGCGAGGCTGACTACGCCTCCGGCGAGATCGTTCCCCTCGGATCGTTGACCGAGGTCCTCGAGTCCGTGCAGGAAGGACAGGTGGACCTGGCGTTCGTCCCCCTCGAAAACGCCATCGAAGGCACGGTGCGGGACATCATCGACAACCTGGTCTTCGAGTTCGACCTGCGCATCCAGCGGGAGGTGGTGCTGGACATCCACCTCCACCTCATGGCACTCCCCGGAACCGACCTGGGCGCCATCGAACGGGTGGCGTCCATACCGGTGGCCACCGCCCAGTGCCGCCACTTCCTGGCCGGGCGCCTCCCGTCCGCGGAGACCCTGGCCACCAACTCCACCGCCGATGCGGCGCGGCTGCTGGGCGAGCGGGACCCGGCGCTCACCTCGCGGCCCACTGCGGCCATCGCCCCGCGGTTGGCAGCCAAGCTCTACGGCCTCGACATCCTGGCGGAGGACATCGAGGACCATCCAGACAACCAGACCCGCTTCGTCTCACTGGCCAGGTCGGGCATCCCGGCGCCGACCGGACACGACCGGACCAGCATCGCCTGCTTCCAGAGTACCGACCATCCCGGAAGCCTCTATGCCATCCTCGGTCAGTTCGCCGCCCGCAACATCAACCTGAGCAAACTCGAATCGCGACCGACCAAACAGGCGCTCGGCGACTACTGCTTCATCATCGACTTCGAGGGCCACATCGCCGATGCGGTGGTCAGCGACTGCCTTCGCGATCTCCATGCCGAACTGGCTGGAGTGAAGTTCCTGGGCTCCTACCCCGTGGCCGGGCCGGCCGGGCCGGCCATACGCCGCGAGGTCGACTCTGCCAACCGCAAGGCTGCCGAGTGGGTGGACGGGCTGAGGGCCGAAGTGGGACCGGGCGGCATCTCCTCGAGACCTCCGACCAGCCCCTGACGGCGGCTACCCTGGCAGACGCTGGGAGGGATGGCAGAGCGGACAAATGCGCGGCTCTTGAAAAGCCGTGAGGCGCAAGCCTCCGTGGGTTCGAATCCCACTCCCTCCGCTGGTCAGGGGCGGTTTTTGGTTCTGACCCATTGAGCCAGCATCGCCGCTGGCCATAATCTTGGCCATAATCACCGAAGCCGAGTTGGGCTGATCTCGTGTCTGGGAGCATCCGCGAGAAGGGGCCCAATCGGTGGCAGATCAGGGTGTCGGGCGGCCGCGACCCGGGGACTGGCCGCTACCGGTATGTCCACAAGACGGTCGAGGGGAGCAAGCGGGTCGCCCAGCGGGCCGCTGACGAGTTGGCCACCGAGGTCCAGCACGGCATGCACCAGGCTGCCCGGGGGACGATGGCCGATCTCCTCGAGAAATGGATGCTCCACCTGGAGACCCAGGACCGAGCCCCCTCAACCATGATCCGGTACCGCTCGGCCATCGACGTCCGGATAATGCCGGCGCTGGGTTCTATTGAACTGACCGAGCTGACAGCCGCCGATCTCGACGCATTCTACGGTGCACTCCTCAAGCAGGGGCTCCATCCCCTGTCCGTCCGGAAGTGTCACGCCGTCCTATCGGCGGCCCTGCACCAGGCGGAGAAGTGGGGCCTAATCGATCGAAACCCGATTGTGCGCTCCTCCCCGCCGCCGGCTCGTCAGCGTGAGATCGTGCCCCCGACCATCGACGAGGTACGTCAGCTGATCGTCGAGTGCGAACGCTTCAACCCTGATCTTGCCCGGCTCTTCACCGTGGCCGCCACAACAGGGTGCAGGCGGGGTGAACTCTGTGGGCTCCAGTGGGGGACATCGACTTCGAGAACGCCACGATGGTCGTAGCTCGGTCGATCTCGGACACGCCCGGCCACGTAGTGGTAAAGGACACCAAGACCCATGCAGCTCGGCGCATGGCTCTCGATCCGATGACGGTCGAAGTGCTTCGAGGGCATAGGGAGACTGTCAACCAGCGTGCCAACGCTGCGGGCGTCACCGTCGCGTCCACCGGATTCATCTGGTCTCAGTCGGTGGATGCCAGCGAACCCTATCGACCAATGCGAGTCAGTGGAACATTCAGAGGTGTCCGCGACAGGCTCGGGCTCACGAATGTGACGTTTCATGGCCTACGGCACTTCTCTGCCACTGCACTCGCAGGTCAAGGGGTAGGCATCAGGACCATTGCGGGCAGACTTGGACACGCCAATCCAAATCTGACTCTTCGAACGTATGCTCACTTCCTGGAAGTAGCCGATCGCGAAACGGCGGCAGCAATGGGACAGTTGGCCGTCGGCTTCAGTCTTCCTCGAACAGACTTGTCGTCGATCTCTCCGAGCTAGGCGACGTCCGACTTGAGAGGGCGATCAGGCCTGTTCAGTGAGTTTGCCTGATCTGCTCCTGTGCCATTCAGAAGGGGTGCCCGTCCGCCTCACGAGCTTCCGTAGTCCCTGAATTCGTGGAGTTCAGTAGCAAACCCAGTAGCAAGGTTCGGTTCAATTCCATTGCCAACGTGATTGCCACGCAGAACGATGCTGGTTCTGCGTGCGCGGCGACCTTTGGGGTCACGGGTGCCCGGAGCGTCGTTATGCGTGGTTACAGGCTCTCGGTCGACGTAGGCGCTCGGCGCTCGGCGCTGAAGTTCAGTCCGCGAGTGAGTACAGCAGTCGACCCAAACACAAAGGTCTCCGTCAAACCCAGGCCGGTTCAATGACAGGACTCAGCGGAGACAGCGGAGCTCAGGCAAGGAGGTTGCGAGGGTGTGCGTTCCGAAGACAGCATCCAAACCAACCACGAGGCCTTTCGCCCAGGGCTGGTGGCTGGCAATGATGGCCCATGTCGGCGGTCGCCAACCTGATGGTCACCATCGGAAAAGATTCCCCGCGTGCAGACTCATGCGAATCGGCTTCCCGCCCGGTTTCGGCGGTTCCGCTCAGGGCAAGCCGCCAGGCTACCGAGTGGCGTACGAACTCTCATGATCCGGAGAACCATCTCGTAGATCCGAACCGTCGGCTCACCGAGCACGTGCCAGTGCGACTCAGTGCAGCGGGCTGGGGTTCCGGGCACAGGTAGCCAGCGAGTGACGGTGGCCCTGGTCAAGGGACCGGCTTGACCTGATCGGAGTCCGGGACACAACCAGAAATGACCAGCCGTTGCGCAGCTCGCAGGCCGGTCGCCACTGCAACCCCGCCCCGGCACCTGACCCCTGCAAATGCCCAGTAGAGTCAATGATCAAGGCTCGTCGACCGGCCCCGTGGGGCCATCCGTATGGCCTTGCCTCATGCGCCTCGGCGCTTCCGGAGGTCCCGTGGGTTCCCTACTCGTTGCACCCGAGCCAATGGGCGCCTCCGACCCCGCCGACATGCCAGAACAGGCACCGGCAGTCGTGCACGCGACCCAGAAGCTGGTCACCGCCGCCATCGTGGCCGGCCCGGCTGTCGCGCTTGCCATCGTCATCCCCTGGCTATGGGGGCACGCCGTCAATCTGTCCGACATCGTGATCGGAATCGTCTTCTATGTCGTCACCGGCTTCGGGCTCACCATCGGCTTTCACCGGTTGTTCACCCATAGCGGCTTCAGGCCGCGCCGGGTGTTGAAGATCACCCTCGCCGTCTTGGGCTCAATGGCCGTCGAGGGCTCGGTGACCAGCTGGGTGGCCACCCATCGCCGCCACCATATGTTTAGCGACCACTCCGGCGACCCCCACTCCCCCCACCGCTACGGCGGCCACGGCGCAGCTCTGCTTTGGGGCCTTGCCTTCTCCCACGTTGGTTGGCTATTCATTTCGGACGCTTCGAGCGCGGAGCGCTACGCACCTGACATGCTGCGAGACCGCGACCTGCAGCGGATCGACCGCCTGTTTCCGGTCCTGGCCGTGGCGTCGCTGGTCATTCCCTTCGGGATCGGCTACTCGCTGGCGGGGACCCTCACCGGGGCCCTCACTGCACTCCTTTGGGCGGGCCTCGTACGGATGGCGCTCCTTCACCACGTCACTTGGTCGGTCAACTCGCTGTGCCATACCTTCGGCCAGCGGTCGGACGGGACCACGGACCACAGCACCAACCTCTGGCCGTTGGCCATCGTGTCACTCGGTGACAACTGGCACAACATCCACCACGCCCACCCCAGCTGGGCTCGCCACGGCGCCCGGCGGGGCATGGTGGACCCATCGGCGTGGCTCATCCGCCGGTTCGAGCAGTTCGGCTGGGCAACCAAGGTCCGGTGGCCGAAGCTAGAAGCTCAGGGAATCTCCCGAGACATGAGGTAGATGCATCTTCAGCAACCTCCGGGCCGTGGGGATGGCGGCGGAGCATGGCCCATGGCTCAGTGGCCGTTCCGTACCACTGAGATCAGTGCTTTATCCACGGTGCCGGCGGTCGGGGGATGGGCTTCTCCGGCGCACATAACGTTCGCCGGAGACCGCAGGGACTGGGAGTGGTGACGGATGTCAGCGCACCCCGAATCGGCGTACTGCATCGTCGGGGCGGCACAGAACGCAGCGGCAGAACGACGGGCGCCGCCTTCCGAACCTCAGCGCAGAACGGCACCTACGCGTGCGCTCGCGGGCGGCAAGCACGCCCTCCGCCGGGCGGCTTGGGCCACGCCGCGAACCACTGGCGTTAGGAGTCACTCAGAGGGCGGCCTAGGTGTTGCCTTTCGCCTGCTTCGAAGGTCCCGCACGTTCGACGGCAACTCTCCAATCGCCGCACGAGCTGTGCACTCGCTGGGATGACGGAGGATCCACGGTCCTCGCGTGGCCACCCCCAGTGATGCGTCACGCTTCGGCTGAGGGGTGGAATGGTGGCCGCTTTACCATCGGCCACCATTCCACCCTCCCAGATGTGACCAGAACTACGAAGCCGCCTCGATCGGGATAGTGACCTTGAAGAAGGAGTTGGTCGCTAGTCCGTTGGCCGTCACCGTCGCTGCGGTGTACCAGATCCCGACGTCGTTGTTGGCGATGTGATTTCCGGCGATGGTCATCTGGATCGGAGAGGCGGCAGAAAAGACGGAGATGCCGGTCGTGACCAGATCCTGAGGACCGGGCACTGGTCCATTGTCACCGTCACCGTCGATGTTGTTCTGGCCGATGGTGTTGCCCACGATGACATTGCCGTTCACGTCCTGGCCGGGGGCGTGCGAGTGGATGGTGACCCCGGCAAGGCCATTCCCGGCCAGATAGTTGCCCTGGACGAGGTTGTTGTAGGCCCCGGTACCCGGGAATGGGGCGAAGATACCAACGCCAGCTCCACTTCCCGAACCATTTGCCGGGATCGTTCCGTTGTTCACCGACACGTTGTTGATGATCTTGTTGTCGAACACGCCGCCTACTGTCGGATTCGTGCCTGTCACCGCAAACGTGGTGGAGTTGTAGGAGACGGCACCGCCGTTGTGGGACGGAAGAGTGATCCCGCATTCGGTGGCGTTGTCATACACCCAGTTGTTGGCTACCAGGTTGTACGCGGTCGGCCCGTATTCATCGGTGAGCAGAATGCCGTCGGCATTGCCGGTTACGACATTGCCGCTCATGTTCGAATGGGATACCGCAACGAAGTGGATGCCCCCGCCGCAGTCAGACGGGAGAGGCAGGTAGTTGCAGGTGGAGGCGGCCCCGCCTGCGCCGGCAAAGCCTTGGTCGTCGTCGATCACTCGGTTGTTGAATACACCCACGTTGGTGAGCGACGTTCCCCACGCGGGGTCGCTCGTGGTGTCAGCACCCACCAGAATGCCCTCGCCGATGGCCTTGGTGAGTGTGAAGCCGCTGACCGTGACGCCCGACGAGACCACCTGCACGGCATTGTTCAGGCCTGCTGCGTCGATGGTGGCCCGCTGCCCCCTCAGTGTCAGTGCCTTGTTGATCACGACGTCTTCGGTGTAGGTGCCAGGGCATACCACGATGGTGTTACCTGCACTTGCGGCCGCTACAGCCGAGTTGATGGTGGAATAGGGGGTGTCGAAGCATCCCCATGCGCCGTAGCCGTCGGCGTGACGGCTGGCGGTCGAGTTCGAAACATAGAGAGTCTTGGTGTTCGCGCCACCAGGGTACCCACCACCACCACTACCGCCGCCACTACCGCCGCCGGCGAAGGCGGGTCCCGTCCCCACGACCAACACACCGACTATCAGGCCAACTGAAGCAATGACCTTTGACTTTCTGAAGAGTGAACGAGCTTTCATGATTACCCCCTTGGTTATCGCCGACTAATACCGACAGACAGGGTTACCTTAGGAACTGGGCATGCGATTGTCCACCGCGGCGTACGGTTGTTGTGTCGCGACGCAACCCGAGACTGCCGGTGACCCACTCGTGCCGTTCCGGGCGCATGCAACTTCCGCGAGCAGCAAGGATGCCGGGTGGGCTTTCTCTGGCGCACTTGACGTTCGTCGGAGGCCTCAGGGACTGAGAGTGGCAACCGATGCCGGCGCACTCCGAATCGGCGATCTCGCGTCTCCAACCGACTGCAGAACGACGCGCCAGAACGA
>PLHF01000049.1 GCA_003138855.1 Acidimicrobiaceae bacterium
CTAATCGAGTGATGCACCGGCGGATCTCGGCGCCGCGAGATCAGGCCCTGGCGTTCCCGCTCAGCACGACGATGGACTCACCCGCCAGCCCCTCCGACCGCCCTGCCATTACGGCCGAGCGGACCAGCGGGTTGGTCGAGCCGGCCGTCGCCGCGCTGTAGGCCGTCTGGCGGAGCTGAGTACCGGAGGCGAACCATCGGTCCGACGCCACAGCCGCCTCGGTCGACCCGGTGTTGACCAACAGGACGTGTCGCACCTGGCCGAGGTCCGACTCGAAGCCCAGCATCGTCGGTGAGCCAGTGTCGACGGCCTCGACGTGGCTACTGCTAGCCGTCAGCATCGAAGCCAGCTGCTCGCCGTAGTACGGCGGCAGCGGTGCTCCGGCCGCCTCGGTCTCTGGGCTGCCCGACGACACCAGCCCGTAGTCGCCATTGGCGGGGGAGCCGAAGTTGTTGAGATCCCACCAATCCACGCTTTCAGCCCCCTGGGCCAGCCAGGTGAGCGAAGTGGCTGCGGCAAACAGAGCTGACACCGGCTCGAAGTCGAAGACGGTCGGCCGTTCCGAGATGTTGGTCTCCCCGACTACGAAGGCAGCGCCAGGTAACTCACGGTGGAGGGTCGTACGGATCTGGGCCGCCGCAGCCGGGATCCTTTCGGTGGACTGGAGGATCTCCTGCACGGTCAACCCGCTCACCGTGTCGAAGGGGTACCAGTGGGCGTCGACAAAGCTAACCTCCCCCTTCACTGCGTGAAGGACCTTGGCGTTCCACAAGGGCGCGTCATCGACCCCTGCGCCTTGGGCCTGATTGCTGCTGAACGCCCACGGCACGCCAATCTTGGCGCTGGGGCTGGCCTTTTTCATAGCTGCCAGGTAGGGGAGGACGTTGACGGCGTAAGATCTGGCCATCACCGCCGTCGACGGACAGACCGATCCGCCCGGGAGATATCCCTTGACGAAGGTGGGGTTGCCAGCCAGGTGGTGATTGGTCTCGTAGCAGCTGTAAGTCTCGTTTCCCACCTCCCACAGCGCCACCGCATCGGCCTTCGAGGCCGAGGCATGTGTTATCCAGGCGGCGGCTTGGCTCGGGGTGCCCGAGCCGTAGTTGACCGTGATGAAGGTGGAGGCCCCCGCAGACCGGGCGTGGGCCGAAAACTCGTCGAAGCCCAAGGGGTCGCTAGCCTCGCAGGCCGTGGTGACCGTCCCGGCACACTTGGAGGTGTCGGTGTTGGAACTCCAGTCGTACTCATCGGCCCAACTGCCCCCCGAGTAGCGCATGAGTCGCACGCCAGCTGCCTGCAACAGTCCGTTGATGCTGGTGACATCGACGTCGCCGTAGATGCTGTCCCAC
Source organism: Acidimicrobiaceae bacterium (assembly GCA_003138855.1). Lineage (GTDB taxonomy): Bacteria > Actinomycetota > Acidimicrobiia > Acidimicrobiales > RAAP-2 > Bog-756. The sequence continues at coordinate 1,350 of PLHF01000049.1, forward strand.
GCCGCCACGTTGACCCCCAAGGCACTTGGGCCGACCGTGCTCCCCGCTTCGACCTTAGGGACGGCCGCCGTCGGGTTGGACGTGGAACACCCGGCAGCCACGGCAGCCAACGCCACGAACAGGGCAGTCAATCTGGGGCGGGACTTCGGGGACGAATCCCGGCCGCCGCCCGACCTTCCTGGTCCATACCCCGTCGATGCTCTCTCAGGCGGACGGTGTCTCAGATCGGCTTGGTGATCACTTCGGACACCTTCTGGCTTCCGAATCCCATGAACCGGACCATACCCAATATCACACCCAGCGTTTCGATCATGGTGATGGCGTAGATGGCCGGCACGATGATGAGGGACAGCATCAAGTGAGGTCGGGGACGGTCCGATGCCGACAGGTTGATCTTGAGCCCTTCCAGGTAGAACCAGAAGACGCCCGCCAGGCTGATGCTCCACAGGGGGAGGAACAGTGGACTGATCGGGGAGGTGTTGTCCAGGCCCGTGGCGTAGGAGATGAGCAGGGCCAGGCCCACGAACTGCAGTGGGGCCAGGCTCCAGGTGAAGATGGAGTAGAGGAGCGGAAGCTTCGGTAGCAGGGGGAGCCTCCGGTTGAAGGCCAGATGCAGGAGTCCCTCAATCCACCGCCGCCGCTGGCGCAGCAGGTCACGGGCCGACGCCGGCGACGCCCCATAAGAGTAGGAGTTGAGGGTGGTCGACCGCTTCGGGTACTTCTGTGCGAACTGGATGGCAAAGTAGGCATCCTCGATGACGGTGTCGGGGAAATCCCAGCCGATCTCGTCCTCAATGTCTGCCCGAATCACGAGGTGCTCGCCGTGCAGGCCGCCGAGGGGCGTGCCCAGCACTCCGGTGAAGAAGGCGAACCTGGTCAGGTCGTCGGCTGGGCGGATGGAATCGGCCAGACGGCAGAACCTGGACAGGGTCAGCTCGTGGGGGAATGTCAGGATCCCCTGGGCCAGGTAGAAGCGGTCCCCGTCGAGTTCGATGAACTCGGCTAGCGATGCGGCGGTGTCCTTCCCGATGTGGGTGTCGTCGTCGAGGTGGTAGACGTAGCAGTCCTCGGTGTTCTCTCCGGACTTCCTGCGGGCCTCCATGGCGTACTGGTTGGCTCGGGTCTTGAACCGGGCGCCGAGCGGGGTTGTGTACTCGGCCGGAACATTGACGATGCGGATGGGATCCGCCAGTCTGCCGAAGCTCTCGACCCAGTCCTCTAAGGGCTGCTGGTCAACGTCACCTTCGGTGATGATGTCCACGTGGAATCGATTGAAATGCTCCGGCAGGTTGAGAAGCAGAGATAACAGCACCCGCTCCATGGCCGGGAGGTTCCCCTTAGCCAGCAGGGTCGGCACTGTTACCACCAGGAGATGGTCGGACCGTCCTGTGAACTCGGACCGCAGCGGCTTGTGCCGCTTCCTTCGGATCTCCGGATCAGTGGCCGAGGTCATGGCCACGGTCTGTCCGTCACTGGTGCGTTCCGATCGGCCGCGGCGCTGCTGGACCCGGAGGTAGCAGGCACCGATCAGTCCGATAACGATCAGCGGCGCGTAGACGGACCACACCACCGACAGGAAGTAGTTGAGCGGGGTCCGGCGGTCGGAGGTGATCCGGGCGAACACCAAGAAGACGGACCCGAACAGCAGGAAGAACAGCGCGAAGTTGACCTTGGGCGACTTCCGCCGCACCAGCTGACGCTTGAGCTGCGTGCCGTGGGTGGGAACCCGGCGCAGGGCGGGAGGGAGGCCCGGCGAGCTGAGATTCTTTGGCTGGGTCCAGGCGTACTCCACCTCCGGCTCGAATGTCTCCAGCGGGTGGAGTGCCTCGATGGTCGCCCCCACACCCTCGGAGTGGTTCGCTGCAGTCAGACGGACGCCCTGCTCGCCCTCGAAGTCGGGGACCACCATCCGGGTTCGGGTCATCGCCTCGAAGTCGGCCAAGACTGTCCCCTCGCCGGGGTCCGCCTCACGCGGGTCGACGACGGTCATCGACCGACCACGCTCTGCATCGGACCATGGCTCGCCGAGCACTGACTGTCACGCATTGATGACCGCCTCTCGATCGCGTTCGAGGATTGTGGTGAAGAACGCCGCTGTTTTGGGTACTGATTATCCATGCCCGACTCTCTGTGAACAATTGAAAACTTCAGGTAACCGGCGAGGTAGCGGAATTCGAGACCTGATCACGTTATTCCACAGGTCTCCGGCGCCAAATTGGGCTTCTGAACTCGTCTTTTGTGAAGGAACCACTCGTACTCCAGAGAGTGGTCACGTCACTACGAAGAGGGGCCAGCCGACTGCCCGTCCGTCGGGTCATGCTGCCACCGTTCCGGAGGAGCCGTCCCTAACCAGGGAAGGGCCGCAACCTTGTGCTCCAGATGGTCGACCATCGCTCCCGATGAGCTCGACGCCGCCTACCGCCAGTTTCATGAACTGGCCAAAGGGCTGCTGGCCCGAGCATCTCCCATCGATGTCCTGGACCGTCTGATCGAGTGGAATTGGATCGAATGTGCGTGACCGGATCCTCGTTGCCCTCCGGAACCGTGCGTTGAGCGTCTCGATGGCGTTGGTCGTGCAGACCAATCGACCGCACTTCGCTCAGGAAAGAAAGTAACGGAATGAACTCGTCCCAGGAGCCTCCCGAGTCATCACGGCCGGATACTTTCCCCCCACCGCTTCTTCGAACTCCTCGAACCGCTCGGCCTGCGGTGTCAAGGGTCGGGGCGGTGTAGACGGTCCGAATGTCCGTGGTGATCTTCGACCAGTGTCGGCGGGAGGTGTATCGGAGCGTGCGCTCAAAGTGCACGACGCAGGTCTGCACATCGGCTTGGGGTCAGACGGGGGACACCACATCGGGCCGTACGGTCAGCCCGTCGCAGCAGACGATCGCACGTCGAAGACGCCCCGGTTCTTTGGTACGTTGAGCCAGTGCTTGGTGCCCTCGCCGCCGTTGCCCACTCAGAGTCCGAGCACATCCCGCTCGCCGTCGATCGTGACCGCCTTCGCCACGTATATCGGGCGAATCGCCACTGCACCGTCCCGAATCTTCGCGAAGATGGCGTCGCGGAACACCACCGGATAGGGGGCATCAACCGGCCGGTTCTGCCACGCGATGGTCTCGGCGATCACGGCGTCGGTGATCTAACCTGATGGTGTCCTTCGAGACCTCGGCTCCACGGATCTCGGTGGGGTAGGACTGGATCTCTTCGGTTTTCCCTTGGCATACTGCGAGATGACAGCCTGGTCGGAACCGTCCAGCCGGCGGGAGTGCTTGGGCACGATGATCGACTCGAAGCTGTCCTCCCGGTCTCGAGGAACGTTGAACGTGATCGGGCCCACGTAGGTGTGGACGATCTCCTTTTTCGTGCCGTTCCGTGAGTTGCCCGTGCAATGCCCCGAAGGTCGTGGGCCTCGTATCCGAGTCGCTCGGTGAGCTCGGCACGCAGCGCTGCCTCGGGGACCGATTTGGTCACCTTGGTCCGAAGATCATCGGGGCCGACCAGGTCGACCGGACTCTCGTCGAACGAAACAACGCTTTGGACGCTCGCTGCGGGGCATCAGGGTCTGCCTTGTTCCTTTTGTCATTGCGTGCCATGAGTGGTGATCCTCTCCGGCCCGGATCTTTTCGCCGCGGGGGCCTGTGGGCACTGGTCATCAAAGGAGATTGGACTGGTATCTGTGGGATGTTGGATTTCGAGGAGGACGGCGTAGTGAACGGTGGCTGATCCGTGATCAACGCTCTGGCTCGAACGATGGAGGGAGACCTCGAGCGCCAAACCGCCCAGGCGAACATCGACGGACCACCCCCTGCTACGCCCTCTTTGACTTCCCTTGGCCGAAACGGAAAACCCAACATATGACCAACAACTCCGTCACGGCTTGCCTCGTGGCGTCTCGCCGTATCCAAGACCGGGGCAGATCTGGCCTTCTGAACTGGATAAACGGGACATTCCGAGACACGACGCAACTGCGCGAGACTACGGGGAGTCCACTATTAATCCCACGGGGAAGTCTCACTGAATGCCGGCTGGTTCCGGTGGCAGAACTTGGCGCGTCATCCGAGCCTGATGGTCGGACCGGAGACAGATGGAACTCGGTTCTTATTGTGTCCCCCAAGGTCCACCCGGGTCTTTGACCTGCATGTTCGCCATCGCGATCGGAACGGTGCGCGAGCCGTCCGGTACGATGAACCCCATGGACTTCACGGCAGCGATCACTCACGAGGATCCCTGGTACGTCGCGCGGTGTCTCGATGTTGAAGTCGCCAGTCAGGGAGAGACCGCCGAGGAGGCCCTTGCCAACCTCAAGGAAGCCCTTGAGCTCTACTTCGAGGACGAGGTTCTTCCTGAAGGACTGGAGCCACCGATCATTGCCACCTTGCGCCTGAGTGCGTGAGCCCATCGCTTCCGGTCGTCTCGGGAGCGGAAGCAGTCCGATCTCTGGCCAAGGTGGGATTCTTTTGGGCCAGCCAGCGAGGTAGCCACGTCAAGTTACGGCACGACGATGGTCGAGTCGCAATCGTGCCGCTCCACAGAGAACTCGCTCGTGGGACGCTACGGTCCGTTCTGCGCCAAGCCGGAATCTCCACCGACGAGTTTGCCGCGCTCCTGGAGTGAATTGAGAAGGTCCGTTTCTGCGGTCGAAGTCAGCAGTCCAACGTGAAGGCCGGGCCGTCGACGCCAACACGTCGGTTCGTATTGTGTCCCTTCACCTCCACCAGGTCAGAACTACTTTCCGGGGTCCGACCGGATGACAATGTCCTGCGAATGTCCCAGTCGCCGATGAGATCCGCGACATGGTCACATGGTCACTGCGACATGGTCACGAGGACTAGCACCAAGCGCCGGCCGGGCACCATGTGGGAGCGGTCGCCGGGCCACTGGCAGCTACGGTCCTTGCCGGCAACGACCCCGTGACGGGCAAGCCTCTACAGGCAGCGAGGACGTTCAAGGGGACTGAGCGCGGTCACCTCCGAGGCCCTGGCCGCACCGGTGGCCGAGGTCGAGTCGGGCAGGTTCAACCGGACCACCGTCACAGTCGGCCAGCTGCTCGACAAGTGCCTGGGGATGGGGGAGCGGAGCCAGCGATCCCACACGCTCTACGAGAGCGCAAGAGGATTGACGGCCGGATCCGCCCGATCCTGGGAGGACATTCGGCTCGACAAGCTTGAGGCTGACACGCTTGACGCTACCTACCGGAGATGGCTGGACGAGGGGCTCTCGCCCTCGACGGTCCACAAGTGCAACTGCATCCTGTCCGCCGCCTGCCGCCAGGCTGTGAAGTGGGGCTGGATCGATTCCGCACTCACGGCCAGGGCGACGCCGCCCAGGGTGGAGCGGATCGAGATGAAGGTCCCCACTCCCGAACAACTATCTGCATTGGTCAAGGCTGCCGAGGCTGAGGACCCGGTGGTCGCCACGGCGGTGGCCCTGGCTGCGTTGACCAGGGCCACCGCCGTGGCGAGCTGGTGGAGCTCAAATGGTTTGACATCGATCTGGCCAATGGTCGGGTCCGGAGCGCTCGCTCTTTCGCCGTGACCCAGGGAGAGCAGGACACGGGCCCGACGAAGACCCGCCAGGCTCGGGATCTCGCGTTCGACCCGGTATGTGTGGAGGTGCTCCGGCGTTCGGGGGGCTTACATGTTCGATCGGTCGGATCAGGCCGGATGCCGCTCGTGCCGGACCCCTTCGTGCTGTCGTACAACGCCAACTGCGAGATTCGAGTCAACCCGGACAAGCTGACCCACGGATTCGGGCGCGGACTACGGGCTAGCCAACGAGATGAAGATCTCCGAATCGGTGTGCGATCCCTACTCGCCCCATCCCCCGGAGAGAGAGGGTAGTTGTGGTGCGACACGACACCGTTCAGAGCACGGGCGCTCTCCGGAAACTCTTCGCTGCCAAGGCGGAGCCAAGCGGGTTCAATGGCACCGAGACGACAAAGTGCCCTTCGACCCTGGCTCTCTGACGCCCTCTGAGATGTAATGAACCTGTGAGCCTAGCGACGCGACCGGCGACGATGTCGCCTGCACGCCGTTGGGCCGCATTGGTGGTGCTGTGTTCTTCCGTCTTGATTGTCAATGTGGACAACACCATCCTCAACGTGGCCCTGCCAACCCTGGTACGGAAGCTGCACGCCTCCTCGAGCGAATTGCAGTGGATCGTGGACTCCTATGCGATGGTGTTCGCGGGGCTGTTACTCGTCGGTGGCAGCCTGGCCGATCGGTTCGGGCGCAAACGGTTCCTTCTCATCGGCCTGACCGTCTTCGCCGGAGGATCGATCGGTGCCGCATTCTCGGGTTCCGTGCATCTGCTGATCGCGTGTCGAGCCATCATGGGTGCCGGTGCGGCGCTGACGATGCCTTCGACGCTGTCGATCATCAATGACGTCTTCCGCGATCCAACGGAGCGAGCCCGAGCCATCGGTGCCTGGGCCGGCACCAGCGGACTCGGTATCGCCATCGGTCCGATCGCCGGCGGTTTACTGCTCACGAGGTTCTGGTGGGGCTCCGTGTTCCTGGTCAACGTTCCGATCGTGATCGCCGGGTTCGCGGGAGTCCTGATGCTGGTGCCGGACTCAAAGAACCCGAACGCCGACCGGCCGGACCCCGGTGGAGCGGTGCTGTCGATCGCCGGCCTGGGCCTGCTGCTCTGGGCGATCATCGAGGCTCCGACCCAGGGTTGGACCTCAGGGATCGTGGTGGGAGTCGGGCTGGCCAGCTTTGCCGTTCTCGGCGCGTTCGTCGCCTGGGAAGCCCATATCCGCCACCCGATGCTGAAACTGGGGTTCTTCTCTGATCGCTGCTTCTCCGTAGCCGCAGCGGGTGAGTGCCTTGGGGTCTTCGGGCTGATGGGGGCGCTGTTCCTGCAAACGCAGTTCCTGCAATTTGACCTCGGCTATTCACCTTTCCAGGCGGGATTGCGCATCTTGCCCATCGCCGCCGTGCTTGGTGTGACCGCGTCGTTGTCTCCGATCGTCGCCCGCGTCATCGGGACTAAGTTCGCTGTTGCAGCCGGCCTGGTAGCGATCGCAGGCGGTTTGTGGCAGATGTCAGCGGCGTCCACGATTGCGACGACCTATGGGAGTGTGGTGCCCGGCATGCTGCTGATCGGTTTGGGGGCCGGCCTCCTGCTGCCGACGGCGACGAACTCCGTCGTGGGATCGGTCCCTCAGGGCGACTCCGGGATCGGATCAGCGACCAACGGCGTGGCTATCCAGGTAGGTGGCGCGCTCGGCGTCGCTGTGGTCGGAAGCGTGATGTTGACCCGCTACCAGAATCACATGACTGCCACGCTTGCTGGCCGGCACGTGCCGATAGCCGCCACGCACACCATCCTCGGATCGCTCGGTGGTGCTCTTGCCGTGGCGGGTATTGCCGGAGGCACTACCGGCGCCCTGTTGGAACGCACTGCCCGCGCCGCGTTCATGAGCGGCTTGGAGGTATCGATGTTCGTCGGCGCCGTCGTCGCCCTCGCTGGTGCCTTCATCGTGCTCGCCCGCCTACCCTCGCGGACCTCGCCTCACCCACCAGATGGCGGTGCGGACTCCTAGAACGGCTCAGGTGCCTTGGGGTGCCCGATCGACGGCTCAGACGTCGTCTTGGCCGAGCAATCAGCCATACCGGACGCGCGTCCCACAATGCTCAACCGAGTCCGGCACTCGGGTGCCCCCGAAACAATGCCGGCTCGTGGTGCGCTTGTCCTCTCTCCCCAATTCGGCTAACTAGCCAGCGGTGATCTCGTCGAGCATCGGTGGCTGTGCATCGGTGGACGCCGTGATCCGAACGGCGACATAGTGGACTGCGGTCGGCGGAAAATGCAACGCATCATTGGGATGCCCCCCGATAACGCTGGGCTAGCGTCATGAAATCGCAAGGTCGGTGGATTACGGTCGAGTTGACGGTCTCGAGAACGGGAACGCAACATGAGACTCCGCAATACTTTGGTGTCGCTTGGCCTTGTCGGTGCTCTAGCGTGTGGATGGGCGGCGACCGCAAGCGTAGTCACGAGTGACTCGATGTCGCAGGCAATCACTGCCAGAAGTGCTGTCGTCACGAACAGGTCTTCTCAACTCGACGAGCTGGGCGCCCATCATCGCGACGACAACAGTGACGACATAGCCGCCGTCTCGTTGTTCGGGCTCGCAGTCGAGATCGAGTTGCCCAAGGAGATCGGGGATCCCACCGGCCGAAGTGTGGAAGCGCCGAATGTGTCTGCATAGGGCACCCCGACCAAACGAACCTGGTCGTGGGAAATCCGTCGCTGTGCAGATCGCCTCACCTGTTCCTACCTGAGCGAAGTGGGATCGGAATGCCAAGCACGCAGATCAGACGGATCTGGGACTTCTCCCTTCTCGCGCACGGCGCCGTTAGCTCGTGGTCCCAACTGCAATGTCTATTCGACTGGACCGGGCTGGAGGTGCTGTTACCGGTCGGGTGAATACCCCCAAACGGCCATGCGCCTCCTGACGGAACCTCTCGGAGCCATCGACTCGGGGCAAGCCTCCCGCCCCGTCGATAGTGTTGGGCTGATTGACGGCACGAAAGGCAGGGCCAGGCATGAAGTCCGAGGACACCTGGACGTACATCCACTCCGAGCGGGCCCAGTTGGCGGATACCTGGGTTGACCTGTCTTCCGAACAGTGGGCTACTTCCTCGTGGTGTGAAGGCTGGTCCGTCCAAGACACCGCCGGCCACGTGCTTGCCGCGGCCGAGCAGACTCCTTTGAACTTCTACAGGGAGATGATCTCGGCCGGTTTCAGATTCAACGTCTTCGCAGATAGGGCCGCCAAGCGCCTCGCTTCCGTTGGCCCGGACGAACTGGTTCGCCGGCTTCGTGCCCGGACCTCGACCACCAATCATCCGCCCGCTCCAGTGATGGCCATGCTCGGCGAAATCGTCGTCCACGGTGAGGACATCCGCCGACCGCTGGGCCTGGAACATACGTCGCCAGAGGGGGCCTTGGTGGCGGTCGCCGACAGCTGGAAGAACTCGAACCTCCTCATCGGGGCGAAGAGGCGGATCGCCGGGTTGCGACTCCGAGCTACCGACAGCGAATGGGTCCACGGCGATGGTCCTGAAGTCTCTGGCCCGTTGATCTCGCTGGTTCTGGCAATGACGGGACGCAAGGGTGCTCACCCGGACCTCACCGGCGAGGGTCTCGCCATCCTCGCCAACCGGCCCTGAACTGACTGCTCGGCCGTTCGGGCCGAGCAGGATGAAGCGACTCGGCTTCAACCTCAGATGGGTGTCTCATATTGTCGGGAGGCTGGCATCCCTGGCCGCTGATCTGTGGGCCAGAGGTAAGTTGCCGGGTGGCCGGTAACCCGCCTTCAAGCAACAGCCGCGTCGGCCTCGGCTGCCGCCGTGAGGAGCGCCACCGTCCGCGAAGTGGCCCCACCTCCGGCGTTCCGGGCCAGCGCCGCCGCAGCGACGGAGGCGTTATCGGGCATGTCAACGACGAGATGAACGTCGGTGTCACCGAACGCGAAGCAGAAGGACTCGACCTTCCCACCCAGGTGTGCGTCCTCACCGAACCCGAGTCTCGATCGTGAGAGTGGAACTTTCACGGGGAGCGGAGGCCCCGCTCCTTCATCGCATCACTTTGAAGGCAACCCCTACGAACGTGCATGAGATGGACTACCCGGCTTGTGTCGCCGAGCCCACCGTGGGTGCTTTGAAGAGGCCCAGTTCGATGCAGGTATGGACCATTTTGTCGAGCACATTGCCAATCGTCTCAGCGCTGTGGCTTGGGATCGCAGCGCTGAGACTTTTGCCTTCATCGTGAAGCTCGGGATTCTTGGCGGACCCAGCGGATGCAGCGAGGGCGCTGAACAGCTCAAACGTCATAGGGTCTTTGGCCCATGACTGCACGTAGCTACATGCATTGGCATTGGTTCGGCTGTGCGAGGGGGAAGTCGATGTGGAGGAACCGGACTGTGTGGCTGTCGAGCACCCGCCGAGGAAAACCGCGAGTCCAAGCGTGCCTACTGCAAGCCACCGACGCATGATCCACTGTAGGCCCACTGACGGCCATGATGAACGATTTGACTGCCACCTACCGCCGGTCCGGTCAGGGCAGTCCGGCATCTTGATGACAGCGTCGTCGATATGGCGACGAGGTCGGGCTCGAGCCGGCTCCCACACACCACTCGTTCCCGAAGCGCCTGTTAACCAACAGTGGAATCACGCTATGCCATGCTCGGACGCAAGGACTACACCCAGGAAGAGCTTGACCACAGTAAGGCCGCGATCGATCAGCAGCTTGCGGTGTACATGACGCTCGTCAAAGCTGTTGCCAGCAAGACAACGGACAAGTAAGTCGACGCTGCCCTTGAAACGTTCGAGATGCCCTTCTTCAACAACATGGTCCTCGTCCTCGACCGCTACTTCGTCCACAGACTCCGTATGGTCACGGGCAAGGACGGCAATCCACTGAACGAGGTCGAAATGCTTTGGGACTCCTTGATGAACAACGATGGAATCCTGCGTGGCAGCAATGTGATCAAGCTGATTCCTGATCAGTCAGTCTTGAAACTCAGCATCGGCGACCCCATTCGGATCACCGAGGAGGAGTTCGAGCGTCTTTCTGCGGCGTTCTTCGCCGAGATTGAAAGCAAGTTCGTGTAGATCTGTGGCACATCGGCCGTCAGAGCGCCTACGGGTGGCCCAGGGAATCCTGGCTCGAAGCCCGGCAGCAACAACCCCTTGCTCTCGAAATTGTCGGCTGGGAGGTGTGCCCCCATGCCAATGACACTGTCCCGTAGGGTCCAGCGCTTGACCGATGCGGCGAGTGTGGCCCAGTGATGCGGGTGCAAGGTGTCGGCACCAGGTTCTCGACGAGCCCTCGGTCTCAGCCCAGAGACGGCTGAGACCGATTCAGGCACCCGGAAAATTGTGCGCTGTGTGACGAGCGAAGTGGGCAAGGTGGGGAACGCTCACTTGTCCTTGGACCAGATGTCACCGTCTCGAACTCGCCGACCCTGGGCGATCTCGACCAGTACCCATCCGGATCGATTGCCGTCATGACTCGCTCCCACGGTTCATCGTGGGGCGGCTCGTGAAATGTCACGCCCCTGGCCGTCAGCTCCTCGAATAGAGCTTCAAGGTCATCGGTCGTGAACTCGATGTGGATGGCCCGCTTCTGGGTCGGAGTCATTTCCTCGGCGCCTTCCTTGCGCACCTCCTCGATGGAAATCAGCCCGATGGTCCCGCCACGCACTCCACCGACTTTGATCATGGCAAATGCTGGCTCCGAGTGATAGGCCACTTCGAGCCCGAGGGTCGCGCCGTAGAACTCCCCGACTTGGCGACGCTCTCGACCGTGAGCGTGAGACCTTCCAATCGCAGCCCGTCCTGCAACTCGAACCTCCAGGAGTACGAGCGGGCCGAAACCAAGGGACGGCCGCCTGCTCTCTGATGTCAGACTTCAGCGTCGGCGCGAATGGCCAGGAAGTCAACTGCTGGGCTCGATCTCGGAGTATCCGCGACCATGCGTCCCCGAATCCCGCGCACCCCCGGTCGCCGAACGCTTGTGCTCTCAACCGGGCAACGCAGGGTGTCTTCGGAAGCCACGGAGCGACCACGTACTACCTCAGGCGAGTTCGACGATCCGGGAATGGTCGTCCATCGGGAGGGAGGGCCCCGCGATCGCTGATACCTCAAGGCGCTCGAGGTCGGCGATGCCGCTGGTCACCGCGGCAAAGGCAGTGTCCGCCGCATCCCGTCCGGTGGCGATGCGCACGAGGGATGGCCGTGGAGCCAGGCCGGTGGGATCGTGGACACACCAGCGCCCCTCTTCGAACGCCTCGAACACGGCGTGGAAGTCCATGGGGAACAGCCCTGGCGCATAGACGGCCGCGAATCGAGCAGGAACCCCGGTGGCCCGGCAGAGGGCAACGCCGAGGTGGGCGAAGTCGCGGCACGTCCCCACGCCGGTGAGGAGGGTGTGCTCCGCGGAGTCATGCACCGTGCCCGATCCCGGGACATACTCGATCCGTTGCCGGATCCACTCCGTGATGGCGGCGATGCGCTCCCCGGTATCCGGACCGGCCCCGAACTCGGCCACGGCGAAGCCGATGAGGTGGTCGCTCGGACAGTACCTGCTCGGTCGGAGATACACCTGGCGCTCGTAGTCCGAGGACCGCCGGCCCTCCGCTCCGGCTGTGGCGTGGACACGGCGGCGCTCCGGAGATCCCTCGGCGCCCACCCGGATCCGGGCGCGGTAGCTCACCGTGAGCCGGCCGGGCTCCGAGTGGATGATGTGCATCGTCGCCCCTTCCGGGTCACGGAGCTCTGCCAGTGAGGAAGGAGGCTCGCCACTGGTCAGGATCTCGAACCGCTCATCGACGACGTGGCCGGCCGAGCTCGACGCCACCGCCTGCACGACCACCTCTGCCGGCTCTGACACGAGGAAGGCCATGTCACAGGTCACCGTCCGTGTCGCGTCTGGACCGGCGCCCGGACCCGGATAGTCGAAGTTCGTCACAGCACAGCGTCCCACGGATCTGGCAGCTGCAACGAGGGTTGGGTCGTCGAGCCGTTGATTCGGACCTTGGCGCCATCCGCTGCAAGCCATTCGGGGCGGATCAGGTCCCACGAGGACTGCGGCCTTGACCACACGGGACCGCCATTTCGTGACTTGGCATCAGTTATGGGAGCAGCGGGAGTGGGATCTGTGGCGGTTCCGGAGAAGGCGGAACGGCGCTCCTCCGTCGGCAGATGCTGGCCGCATCGTTTCGAGCTGTCGAGTCACACCAGGCCGGCGACCAAGCTGGCGAGTGCCTGGGCTCCGGGTCCATCGATGGGCAAGTGCGTGCCGTCAGAGTTCAGCCAGCCCGGATTCTGCCCAGCCAGGTCATTCCAGTCGGCCAACACGGTGTTCGGGTAGTGCTCGACTCCGGCCGCGAGCACCGCGTTGTTCGGGTCCTGCCAAGGTTGGTCAACGTGGATGTTCACGAATACCAAACGTGATGCCCCCGAAGCGGATCCCGCCCGTTCGTCCCAGGAGGGCCAGACTTCTCACCGCCGTCGAGAACCACCCTTGTCGTCCACTGCACGCTTCACCAGCAGCAAAGGGAGCAACAGGCCTGCGAGAAGTCCGATGGTGTTCTCCAGCAGCCGGATACCCATCGAGATCAGGGAGCGGATCACAGATCGAACCCGCCGCCCGGCATACGCTCGCAACGAGGGCCATCAGCTCCGGTTCCCTCTCCCTCGACCGTCCAGACCCCGTTGGTCGGTCTCTGCTCCACTCAGGGTACCGCCCAGCACCCGGTTCGGGTCACCGGCGGGGTGGGATATCTTGACTAATCCGATCGACTACATCATGATTAGCACCCGGTGTCGCAGAACCGAGGAGGAGATCAGTTCATGGCGGGAACCGACGACGTCGCCGAGCGCGAGCGGGTGGAGATGCTCTTCACGGCTCTCGGGGCCGACCGGCTCGAGGAGTTCGTGTCCGGCTGTTCGGAACGCCTGCTCATCACCATGCGGGGGAGCGGCGCGGCCAGCACGATCCTGTCCCGCGCCCAACTCCCGGAATGGTGGGAGGGCTTCCGGTCCTTGACCGAAGGCAGCCTCCGCTCGGACGTCGTGCTGACGATGACCAGTGGTGCCGCCCACGTGGTGGCCCTCCGCCACACCTTCGTCCTCGACGGAAGGCCTCGACGTTACGAGACGATCAATTCCTGCACGTTTCGCCAGGGGTCGATCGCCTCTTGGTTCTCGCGTCCGTTGGACCTCCATGGCTATGCGGAAGCCTGGGGGATCCGCCCCGCTCCCACGACCATGACGGTGCGCACGGGTGGCCGGGTGGGCGGGCCGTTGGTCCGCGGCACAGACCGCAATTGAGGGCCCAATGCAGTCGACGGGGGCGGGTGCCGAAAGGTCCCCCAGGGTGTACAGCGGGACGCGAAAACGCCCGTCCCACGAAACATCGGGGATCGGGCGTTCTACTTGACTTGTACTCCGAAGACGAACCGTCATTGGGGAAATGGCAATCAGCGGAGCCTTCGGGCCCCTTTCCGTCGCAACGCTCCCACTCCGAGTTGGTTGCCCGTACTGTTGTCTGAGCCTTCCGGGATGCTGCCCCAGAAAATCCCCATCAGTCCGTTCTCAGGATGAACCATCCTGGTGAGGTATCAATAAGCCACCTCTCTCCGGATCCTCACGGATCCTTCGATCTGATTGTACACCGCACCGGTCACGTTGAGAAGTGCCCAATGCCCCAAATGGCGCCGAGCCGGGGGCCACCGGGTGCCGGCCCGGCCGGTGCCTCACGCGCCGGAACCCTGGCTCTCCTGTCCCGTTCCGAAGCGTTGATTCGCCACGGACAGTCGATGTCTCACCTCTGCTTCGGCGTTCTCGATGGCGGTGTCCGGAACGAACCACCGCACGACGGCGCCCAGGACATCCGGACCGGCGCCCATCACCCAGTCGACGGGACCCTCGCGGTCCGATGTGGCTGCCATCTGGAAGATCTCCGCCCACTCGAGATCGGGGTTGGCGCTCAGCTTCCACTCGACCTCGATCCTATCGCCGACCTCCTTGACGGCGGTCCTCTCGACGATCGTGATCTCTTCCCATCCCTCTTCAGCCATGGCCTCCTCCTTCTCCCACCCGCCTTGCGGGCAAGGACACATTCCACGGGCCGAACCTGAGTCGACACCGCGGCAACCAACGGGGCCGGATGGCACAAGTCATCCATGCTCCGGGAGGACCGGCACCTGACCCCGGGCAGATCATTGCAGGGTGCGGAGGGGCCCGGAGCGATCACCGGCACCACACCGACGGTGAAGCGGAGCCCCGTTCGCGGAACCGCACCCAGCCGGCGATCCGGGGGCGGGTCGCATCTGCCGGCCGGACGACATCTGCCTGCGGGCCGGTCGGCCGTCCGCCGACCGAGCGGGGGCGAGGTCGCTACCGCTCTCGAGGATGTCGGCGATGCCGAGGCGCGACCCTTGCTGGAGGCGGGACCTGACCGTTGACCGCGTCGCGGAGACAGTGGTGGCAACCGACGCCCGCAGATGGCCCGGCTGTCTTGCGGAGGGAGGCACCGAACCTCTACATTCGGAAAACAGCCATTTCGACCTGGTGTAAGTAAGTAGGTACATGCCCAGGGGCGACGGTCGCGCACCTCGGCAGAGACCGACCGGGGACAACATCCCGCCAGTGATGCCGTGCGTGCCATCCCGCCGGGTCCGTTGAGCGAGGTTCCGCCGCCGAGCTCCGGACCCGGCCCTTATCATCAGGAAGTGGATCCGGAAGTCGGCACCCGCCCACGGCGATCTCCGGTGGGGGCCGACAGGACGGCCCGAGTGAGGTTCCTCGGGGTCGGAGGGATCACGGGCGTCCGTGCAGGCCTTCTACATTCGATTGTTGTCGAGCCAGGACCTGACCCGAGAGAATTCCTCTTCGGGGGGAAGGTGCCACCAGATGCTCTCGGCCGGCCCGTACACGAGGAAACCGCAAACCCCGCAGGCGCCCGGAAGGGGTGTGGGCCCCGAGGTTTCGACTGCGTGGTTGCTGTCCAATCTTCTGCCCAGTTCGCTGGCTTCCGCTGCGTACGGCGCACCGTACGTGCCGACATCCCACTGGCTGCCGTCGTCCATAGATTCCCCCCGCAGCGATCACCCCGCCGCCTCCCGTGGTGGCCGGAGAGATCCTAGCCAGGTTGCGAGGCACCTCGGATCGACCGTTGCTCACGCTACCCAACGAGCCCGCGCCCGATGGCGTTGCTGGCGGGGCAGGGCAGCCGGGACCGAGTGAGCGCGTGCAATCAGAACATCGTCGCTTCGGGCCTGTGCTCCGGCTGGTACCAGGACTGCGTGCCACCGGCGTCGGCGCATGCGAAGGTGCGTCGACGCGGCGCTCCTGGCCTCACCAGTGGCAACACGGCTTCTGCAACCCATGTTGCCACTGTCGGGGCAGACGGTCTACCATCGCTTTCGGACGACCTTCGCGCATCAGACGTCTGAAGCAACCTTCCGATGCACGTCGGTCGGTTGCTCCGCTGATGCCATAGCGCCGGGCCCGTTGAGCGAGGTCCCGCCGCCACGCTCCGGGTCCGGCACTTTGTCCATAGAGGGTGGGGCGCGACCATGTGGCCGACCGCCACGTGCCGGTGCCGTACCCCTGGCCCCGGGCGCGGGGGATCCGGCGCGCCGGGGGTCAGCGTGCGGTGATGTACTCCATCAGCTCGTTCCGGTGCTTCTCGAGCTCGCCGATCCGGCTCTTCACCACGTCGCCGATGCTGATGATCCCGCACAGTCGACCGTTCTCGACGACCGGGACATGGCGGACCCGGTGCTCGGTCATGAGGTTCATCACCGACTCCACGTCGTCCGAAGATTCGCAGACCTGCACCGAGGTGGACATGATGGTGGCCACGGCCTCGTCGAGCAGATCGACGTGGAGTTCGCTCAGCCGCTGCACGATGTCACGCTCGGACACGATGCCTTCGATCCGCTGTCCGTCCGAGGAGACCACCAGTGCACCGATCCGGTGCCGTACCATGTGCGCCACCACCGATCCCACGCTGGCGTCGCTGGTGGTCGTCACGACCGCGGTCCCTTTGGCCTCGAGCAGATTTGCTACGAGCATGATGCTCCCCCTTGCAGAGTGTCCCCCTGGTTGCGACCGTCGAGTCCGCCCGCCCCGTCATCATCGCGCCATGCGGACCGAAAAGAAACAACCGGGCGCCGACGTGGGTGTCGGGACTGCGCCGGGTCCCTGCGTCGACCAGGCGCGGCCGACACCCGTGAGGAGCATCACAAGCTCCAGGGGGGTCACCCGACGGCAGGTCGGCTGGTCCGGGAGTAGCCGGGGATCCAGGGGGACCCGCCGGTCAGACGACGCCGGTCAGACGACGCTGGTCCGTTCGGGGAAGTGGCACGCCACCGGGTGGCCGCCACCGCGGTCGACCAGCTCGGGAACGTCCTGGGCGCAGATGTCCTGGGCCTTCCAGCACCGGGTCCGGAATCTGCAGCCGCTGGGCGGGTCCTCTGGGCTGGGCACGTCCCCCTCGAGGACGATGTGTTTCCGCGAGCGCTCCTTCCGCGGGTCCGGCACCGGCACGGCCGACAGCAGTGCCTGGGTGTAGGGGTGCTCGGGGTGCTGGTAGACCTCGGCCCGGGTGCCGGTCTCGACGATCCGGCCCAGGTACATGACCGCAACCCGGTGGGAGATGTGCCGTACGACGGACAGATCGTGGGCGATGAAGAGGTAGGCGATACCCAATCGCTGCTGGAGGTCCTCCAGCAGGTTGACCACTCCCGCCTGGATCGAGACATCGAGGGCGGACACCGGTTCGTCGAGGACCAGCAGCTTGGGGTCGAGGACCAAGGCCCTGGCGATCCCGATGCGCTGCCGTTGTCCGCCGGAGAACTCGTTGGGGAAGCGGTTGGCGTGGCCCGGTTCGAGCCCCACCATCATGAGCGCACGGGACACGAGCACCCGCCCCGAGGTGCGGTCCCACAGTCCATGGATGTGGAGCGGCTCGGCGATGGACTCGCCGACGGGCATCCGGGGGTCGAGGGAGGCGAACGGGTCCTGGAAGACGACCTGGATGTCCCGCCGGGCGTCGCGCATCGGTCGGGCGCCCAGGCCCACCAGCTCCTGCCCGTCGAACCGGACGGAGCCCGACGTGGGCTCGATCAACTGCAGGATCGCCCTCCCGGTGGTGGTCTTGCCGCATCCCGACTCACCCACGAGGCCGAGGGTCTCGCCCCGGTGGATGTCGAAGCTGACACCGCACACGGCATGGATGTTGCCCACCTGCCGGCGGACGAACGCCCCGCCCCTCTTGGGGTAGTGCTTGACCAGGTCGGTGACCGACAGCAGGGCCTCGTTGTCCCGGGTGGCGTCGGAAGCGGACGTCGCTCCATCGCCCACCGGTCCGAACTGCAGGTTCGGCCCTGGGGCCTGCTGGCTCACGGTGCCACACCTTCGTGGTCTGCCGACGTGTCGGGGAACATCGAGGCCACCGGCAGGCGGGCCACATCGCCTGCGAAGTGACACGCAGCCACGTGCCCGGCATCGTCGATCTCGTCGAGCGCCGAACCTGCGGAGCCCGACCCGTCTGCAGGGGAATCGAGGGGTTGCGAGTCGACCGGTGCCAGGTTCGGCTCCTGCTCGTCGCAGATGTCGGCGCGCATCGGGCAGCGCGGCGCGAACGGGCACCCCTTCATCTCCCCGACCATCGACGGCGGTGCCCCCGGGATCTGGCGGAGGCGCTCTGCCCCCTGGCTGTCGAGGCGGGGGAGGGAGCCCAGCAGGCCGTGGGTGTACGGCATGGCCGGCCGGTAGAAGATCTGGTCGACCGTGCCGATCTCCACGGGGCGGCCGGCGTACATGACGAGGACCCGATCGGCCAGGCCGGCGATGACCCCGAGGTCGTGGGTGATGAGCAGGAGGGAGGCCTTGGTCTCCGCCAGTGCCGTCTTGAGGGAGTCCAGTACCTGGGCCTGCACGGTCACGTCCAGGGCGGTGGTGGGCTCATCGGCCAGGATGACCGCCGGGTTGTTGGCCATGGCGATGGCGATGACCACCCGTTGGCGCATACCGCCGGAGAACTCGTGCGGGTAGTCCTGCACCCGCCTCTCGGCGTTGGGGATCCCCACCAGCTGAAGGAGCGCCACGGCCTTGGCCATCGCCTCGTTCTTGTCGACGTCCTGGTGGGCCTGCACGGCCTCGGCGATCTGCCAACCCACCGTGTAGACCGGGTTGAGGGAGGTCATCGGATCCTGGAAGATCATGGCGATGCCGATGCCGCGGATCTTGGCCAGCTGCTTCTCCTTGAGACCGAGGATCTCGCGCCCTGCGTAGGTGATCGAACCGGTCACCGTGGCGTTCTTTGCCAGCAGGCCCATGGTCGCCAGGGCGGTGACCGATTTTCCCGATCCGGACTCGCCGACGATGCCCAGCACCTCCTGGGGGGCGAGGGAGAAACTGATGCCACGGACGGCACGCACCGTGCCGTCGCCGGTGGAGAAGTCGACCACCAGGTGGTCCACGGTCATCGTGGCGTCGGTCATGTCAGGCGCGCACCCGGTTCTTCTTCGGGTCGAGGGCCTCGCGCAGGCCGTCGCCGATGAAGAAGATCGAAAGGATGAGCACCACCAGGATCACTACAGGGAAAACGAACAGCCACCACTCGGTGGTGGCCGAGTCCTGGCCCTGGTCGACGAGGAGCCCCAGGGAGACGTTTGGTGGCTGGATGCCCAGGCCGATGTAGGAGAGGGTCGACTCGAGGACGATGCTCAGGGCCACGGTAATGGTGGCGTTGACGATGATCGGCCCCAGGGCATTGGGGAGCATGTGGCGGACGATGATCCTCCGGTTGGAGGCGCCCAGCGCCCGGGACGCCTCCACGAAATCGCGTTCCCGCAGGGAGAGGAAGTCGGCCCGGACCAGCCGGGCCACGTAGGTCCACGAGACGGCGCCGATGATGATGGCCAACCAGAGCCAGTTGCTGGCCTGCTTGGCGACGATGTGGGCCAGCACGATGAGGATGGCCAGGACGGGGATCACCAGGATCAGGTCGACGAAGCGCATGAGAGCGGTGTCGGTGCCGCCGCGGTAGAAGCCGGCGATGGCCCCGACGGTGGCCCCGATGAACGTGGCCAGCACCGCCACCACCAGGGCGATCTCGATGTCCTGGAGGGTTCCGTGCATGGCCTGGGCGAACACGTCGCCGCCGATGGAGTTGGTGCCCATGGGATGGGCCAGGGAAGGCGGGGCATTCAGCGTATTGGTGATCGAGGTGTAGCTGTAGGTCCAGAACATCTCGGTCAGGATCGCTGCCACCGCCAGGCCGAAGAAGATGCACAGGCCGATGACGGCCATGGGGGAATGGATGAAGCGCCTCGCCACTGTGGCCAGCTGGCCTCGGGCGTCGCCGGCCATCCCGTACCGGGCCTCGTCGTCCGAGCCCGCCGGGGGGACGGCTTCGGGGAGGGTGTGCATCCCCACTTCGGAGGTGGACACCCTCCGGAGGCGCTGTTGGCGCGGGGACAGGTCCGAGGTCTCAGTCATACCGGATCCGGGGGTCGAGGAAGGCGTAGATGATGTCGGCGAGCAGGTTGAAGAGGATGACGAAGGTGGCCGTGACCAGCAGGTAGGCCAGGGTGATGTTGATGTCGAGGCCGTTCACCCCGTTGAGAAACCAGATCCCGAGGCCCTGCCAGCCGAACACGATCTCGGTGATGAGGGCGCCACCGAGAATGGCGGCGAAGTCCAGGGCGATCACCGTGGTGACCGGGATGAGGGCGTTGCGGAAGACGTGCCGCATCAGCACCCGTCGCGGGGAGATGCCCTTGGAGCGGGCCAACCGCACGTGGTCGCTGTCCAGTGTCTCCAGGATCGACGCCCGCTGGTAGATGGCCCAGGACGAGTAGCTGACCAGGATGAGGGTGATGGTCGGAAGCGCGGTATGTGCGGCGTAGTCGGGTAATCGGGAGAAAAACGACCCGGACAGGGTCGGGCTCTGCTCGCCGTTCGTGTAGAAGACGATCCGGTTGAGGTGCTCGTTGATGGGGATGGCCACGAACTCCTTGAGGAGCAGTCCGACCACGAACACCGGTGCGGCCAGGAAGAGGAAGTTGGTCACGGTGGCCACGTGGTCGGCGACCTTCCCCTGCCGGAGGGCGGCGTAGACGCCCACGGCGAGAGCCAGCACGATGGAGATCAAGGTGGCCAGTATCACCATGCGCAAGGTGACCAGCAGGTGGGACACCAGCTGTGGCCGGACGGCCTGGCCGGCGACGGTGTTCCCGAAGTCCCCGTGGATGGCGTGGGAGAACCAGATCCAGTACCGCTCGTAGAGCGGGTCGTTGAGATGGAGGAGATTTTCACGGGCCAGGATCACCCGGTGTGGGATCTTCGGGTTGGCCCGCAGGAGGGCCAGGGGGTCACCGGACTCGGCAACAAGGAGGAACACCAGGATCGTCGCCAGGAACAGCACGAAGATGCTGATGACCAGTCGTCGGAGGATGTAGGCGAGCATCGGGCGGTGGAAGGGAAATCACCGGAGATGCGCACAGGGACGGGCCTCGGCCCGTCCCTGTGCGGTCACTCGATGATGGCGTCCGGACCTAGGAGGCCTTGAGGCCCCAGAGGTTGGCGTTCCAGGGAACGCCGGTGGTCGACGCATTGGGTATGACGTTCCCGTACTTGTTCGACCAGGCGAAGTACTGCGGCTTCTGGTAGAGCGGCAGGGTGGCCATGTCGTTCCACAGGAGCTTGTCGGCCTGGTTGAAGTCGGTGGTTTCCTGGCTGGCCGAGGTGGCGGAGGACCCGGCCGCCAGCAGCTTGTCCTCTGCAGGATTGGCATAGTGGAGCCAGTTCTGCCCGCAACTCGAGCTGGTGTAGGAGCAGTAGATCGACTGGTTCCCCGATGGGAACGGCGTCGACACCCAGGCGAACTCGGCGATCTGGTACGTGCCGTTGGGGAGGTTGGTCCCGAAGAACGTGTTGGCGTCGTAGTTCTGGATGTTGATCTTAATCCCGATGGCCTTCATCTGGGCCTGGAACAGCTGCTCCGTCTGGGCCCTGGTGGAGTTGCCCGAGGTGGACTGGATGGTGAAGGTCAGGTCCTGGCCGGACTGCGGCCCGTAGTTGGGCTGGAAGTACCCGTCGGAGGCCTTCTTGAACCCGAGTCCACTCAGCAGCGACTCCGCCTTGGACGGATTGACGGTGTCGTACTGGGAGCCGTCGTTCACGTACTGCGGCTGGGAGGCGACGAACATCCGGTTCCCCAGGGGGACGATGCCCGAGGCCACCTCACCGACGGTGTGGGAGATGATCTCCTGGCGGTTGGTGCCATAGGCGATGGCCTGGCGGACCGGGAGCTTGGCCAGGTACGGGTCGGCCTCGTTGAAGTCGAGGTGCTCGAACTCGAGCCCGGGGACGGTCACCTTGGTGGTGTTCGGCACCTGCGCGGCGCTCTGGGTGATTGCCGTGTTCACCGTGGCCGGGTTGATCAGCTGCACCTCGTTGTTCTGCAGCGCCGGGACCTCCTGGGTGTCGTCGGAGAAGAACTGGAAGACGATCTTGTCCAGCTTGCCCGGCGTGCCCCAGTAGCTGGGGTTCCGGACCAGCACCACCGACTGGTTGGCGGTGTAGCTCTGGATCTCGTACCAGCTGCCCGAGATGGTCTGGGCGGGGCCGGCAAAGCCGGTGTTCCACCCCACGGTGCGGGCGATGTGGGCGGGCACCAGGTTGCCGAACAGGCTCTGCCAGTCGGCGAAGGGAGTGGTGTACTTGACCGTCACCGTCCTGCCGTTGGGGCACAGCCCGACATTGCGATCGGCCGCCGAGCCGGGGTCGCAGGCCGCCCCGCCGGTGGGGTTCGATCCGGTGACCGTGGCGATCTGGTTGTAGCCGGACGACGAGGCGGCATCGTAGGTGGCACCCCCGATGTCGGTGTAGGTCGAGTTGCCGCTCTGGGCCTGCCAGTTGTAGATGAAGTCGTCGGCGGTGATCGGGGTGCCGTCCTGCCACACCGCCTTGGGGTTGATGACGTAGGTGACCGCCTGGGGGCTGCCGCCGGACGTTGCGCTGGTGATCAGCTGCGTGTTGAGCACGGGCTTGAGCGCGGCATTGACGATGAAGGGCTGCGGCCACACCTGGTCGAGGATCTCCTGGAGGACGTACTCGCTGGCCGCCGAGGTGTTGATGTTGAAGCCGGCCAGGTTCTCGTCGAGGCCCATGGTGAGCGTGCCACCGGTCCGGACCGAGCCGGTGGTGCTGCCACCGCTGCTGGTAGTGCTGCTGCTGCTGTTGTTGCTGCTGCAGGCAGCGAGGGTGATCGCTGCCAGGCCGATCGCGGCCACCACTCCGACAAGTCGTCTGCTCGGTCTCATCCACGCTCCTATCGTCGGGCCGCATTCACGTTGGCTGATGTGCCCACGCAGTGGGTTGAAACGGAACGGTAACCTAAATGCAAGGTGAATGGGCAACTCACCCCTGGAGGTTTCTCTCGGCGACGGGTTCCGGCCCCCCTCCTCAGACCTCCACCCCGACCTGGAGGCGCTCGGTGGCCTCAATGTACTCCTCTACCATCGAGAAGACCACGTCCTTGGCCTTCCGGACGGAGGTGGCCCGGCCGATCACCTGGCCGCAGGGGTTGAAGTTCACGTCACGGGCCTGCTCGGGGTAACGGTGGCCCCGGGACACCGCCTCGATGGCCACCATCATCTGGAGCGGCATGGGAAGGGGGTCAGGTGTGTCGTCGGCCTCCCACGCCTCGGTCCAGTCGTTCCTCAGCATGCGGCACGGCTTGCCGGTGAAGGAGCGGGACCGCACCGTGTCGCGGCTGGTGGCGGCCAGGTAGGTCTCCATCTGCTTGGGAGGGATGTCGGCTTCCTCGACGGTGAGCCAGAGCGTTCCCGACCACACCCCTTGGGCACCGAGGGCCATGGCGGCGGCCATCTGCCGTCCGCTGCCGACGCCACCGGCCGCCAGGACGGGAATGGGTGCGACCGCGTCGATGACCTCGGGCCACAGGACGATGCTCCCCACGTCGCCGGTGTGACCGCCACCCTCGGAGCCCTGGCAGATGATGAAGTCGAGCCCGGCGGCCTTGTGGTGGAGCGCGTGCTTGACCGATCCGGCCAGTGCGCCGATCATCAACCCCGCGCCTTGCACCTTTTCCACTACGTCCGGCGGGGGAGTACCCAGTGCATTGGCGACCAGCTTGACGTTGGGGTGACGGAGGGCCACGTCGACCAGCCCGGCGGCATGGGCGGCGGTCCACCCGATCATCCCGTTGCTGCGCCGATCCTCCTCGGGGAGCTCGGGGACGTGGTGGTCGGCGAGGATCCGGAGCGCGAACTCCTTGTGCTCGGCAGGCACCAGGGCCCGGATCTGGGCCTCGAGCTTGTCGGGGTCCATCTCGTCCATGCCCTCGTACTTGGCCGGGATGACGATGTCCACTCCGTACGGCTTGTCGCCGACGTGCTCGTCGATCCAGGTGAGCTCGACTTCGAGCTGCTCGGGGGTGAAGGCGATGGCACCCAGCACGCCGATCCCCCCGGCGTTGGTCACCGCGGCCACGACGTCGCGGCAGTGGGTGAAGGCGAAGATCGGGAATTCGATGCCCAGCTTCTGGCTGATCTCGGTGTTCATCGGTGTGGCTCCTCATCTGGATGCTCGGTTGCGGAATTCGAATCGGTCGGGGAGAGCGATCCTGATCGGGCCGGCGCGCATAGCTGCGCTCCGTGCTCGGGAACACCCAACAGCGAGCACAGCCCTCGCACGGCGAGCTCGTCGCTCACCGACTCCGGGTCGAGGCGCCGCTGCATGGCCAACCCGGTGAGGAGCGCCTTGAGCAGCACGGCCATGCCATCGGGGGCGGCGATCGGCCGGGAGTCGACGGAGGTGGTCCACCCGGCCAACTGGCGGGCGCTGTAGCGCCGGGCCTCGGCGTCGCGCACCCGGATCACCTCGGCCACCTCGGGGTCGCGGGCCGCCCGCAGCCAGAGCTCGTGCTCGAGCAGCGACCACCGCCCCGAGCTCTCGTCGGCGGTGTCGGCCACGTTGTCCCACACGGCACGCAGCTGGCCACGGGGAGAGTCGGATACTGCCACCTCGGCAAGCAGCACGGTGAGCACCGAGTCTTTCCACGAGTCGAGCAGGGCCAGGAGCAGCCCTTGCTTGCTGCCGAAGTGGGCGTAGACCGCGCCAGAGGTCCGACCGGCGGCCTCGGCCACGGTGTCCACCGAGACCGCATCGATTCCTTGCCCGGCGAAGAGGTCGGCGGCGGCCCCGAGTAGCCGCGCCCGTGTGTCGGCCTTCCGTTCCTCCTGGGTTTTGGACATGTTCCCCCGTCACGTCGCTGCGGTTCTGTGCTACCCGGGAATCTACATATATCGGAATCGCTATGCAACACGGACTGTGTCGGCGCGCGGACGCGGGTGACCGGACAGGATGCGACTGAGCAGGCGGCCCGACGTAGGGTGTCCGGAGACCTCGAAGCGCGAAGGAGCACCATGGAGCCGATGGAGACTGTTGTGCACGACAAGCTCTACATCGACGGAGCGTGGGTCCCTTCCACCGGAACGGGCTCGATCGACGTCATCGACTCCACCTCCGAGGAGGTCATCGGGACGGTTCCCGAGGGAACGACCGAGGATATCGACCGTGCAGTGGCCGCCGCCCGTGCCGCGTTCCCGGCATGGTCCGCCACTCCCGTCGAGGAGCGCACCGCTCTGCTGACCCGGGTGGGTGAGGCCCTGGGGTCCCGCATGGACGAGCTGGCCGACCTGATCACCCACGAGGTGGGCATGCCGCTGGTCCTCTCCCAACTGGTGCAGGTGGGGCTGCCCATGGCGTCCTTCGGCTCGATGGCCCAGGTGGCCGCCGACTTCACGTGGGAGCAGACCATCGGCAACTCGGTTGTCGTCCGCGAGCCGATCGGCGTGGTCGGCGCCATCACCCCGTGGAACTACCCCCTGCACCAGATCGCGGCCAAGGTGGCGCCGGCGCTGGCGGCCGGGTGCACCGTGGTGCTCAAGCCCAGTGAGGTGGCCCCGCTGAACGCATTCGTCCTCGCAGAGATCTTCGACGAGCTCGGCCTGCAGGCCGGGGTGTTCAACCTGGTCACCGGCTTCGGGCCGGTGGTGGGCGAGGCGGTCGCCGGCCACCGCGGCGTCGACATGGTCTCCTTCACCGGCTCCACCAGGGCCGGAAAGCGGGTCTCCGAGGTGGCCGCGGCCACCGTCAAGCGGGTCGCCCTCGAGTTGGGAGGGAAGTCGGCCAATGTGATCCTCGACGACGCCGACCTGGCCCGGGCTGTTCCCGACGGTGTGGGCAAGTGCTACCTCAATTCTGGCCAGACCTGCAGCGCCCTGACCCGGATGCTCGTGCCTCGGGAACGGTTGTCGGAAGTGGAGGAGCTGGCCAGGTCCTCCGCCGAGTCCTTCACTCCGGGCGATCCCTTCGACAGCGGGACCCGCCTCGGGCCCCTGGTGTCCGCGGCCCAGCGCGACCGGGTGCGCAACTACATCGACAAGGGGATCGGCGAGGGAGCGACCCTGGTGACCGGCGGCGGCGAGTCACCTGTCGGGCTCGACACGGGCTACTTCGTCAAGCCGACGGTGTTCTCGTCGGTCTCCCGCGACATGACCATCGCCCGGGAAGAGATCTTCGGCCCCGTGCTGGTCATCATCCCCTACGACTCCGAGGAGGAGGCGGTGGAGATCGCCAACGACACCGAGTACGGGCTCGCAGGTGGCGTGTGGTCCGGTGACCCCGAGCGGGCCAAGGCGGTCGCCAGGCGCCTGCGGACCGGCCAGGTCGAGGTCAACGGCGGGGGATTCAACCCGATGGCCCCCTTTGGTGGCTACAAACAGTCGGGCAACGGACGCGAGTTCGGTGCCTTCGGGCTCGAGGAGTTCCTCGAGGTCAAGGCCATGCAGCTCTGATACCACGAGGCGCCGCCCGTGGTCGGAAGCGCACGGCCCGGTACGGATCAGAAGCCGAACTGGTCGTCGACGAGGCCCAGGTAGATCCTGGCGGCGTCGGTGTAGGACTTCTCGCCGATGAATACGTGCTGGGTGCCGGTGTACATGTCGCGGAAGGCCCGTTCGAGGCGGGTGCCCTCGCGGATGGCGGTGGTGCCGGCGGCGAGGTGGGCCCACTGGACGACCTCCCGGCTGGCCTCGGTTGCGTAGGTGGCGGCCACCCGCATGTCGGCCCGCAGGGTGGGCGTGAGGGGGTGACCGTCCATCACCTCGCGTTCGACGTCGCCGAAGGTGGTGACCACGAGGAGGCGGGCCGCCTTCCACATGGCCAGGTGGTGCGAAAGGTTCCGTTGGAACGTGGCCCGGTGGGCCAGTGACGCGTCGTCGCCCATGCGGACCTTGGTGGCGGCCAGCTCCGTGACGTCGTCGAGCATGCTCCTGGCCACCCCCAGGGCCCACGACGCATGGCCGGCCGCGGTGATGGGGATCAGGCCCATCCTGAACGCGGCCGAACAGCCACGCTCTGGCGCTCGGCAGAAGAGTGGGAACGTGCGATCCCCGGGCACGAAGAGGTCGGTCACGTTGTAGTCGTACGATCCGGTCGCCTTCAGCCCCTGCACGTGCCAGCCATCGGTGAAGACGACCTCGTCGTGGGGGATGACCGCAACCAGCAGCGGGGGGATCCCGTCGGCACCGGTGACCATCTCACCGCCGGCCGTCGGGATGAACCCTGCGGCGACGTACTGCGCGTGACCGGTTCCGGAACCGAAGTTCCAGGCGCCCGTGATCCGGTACCCCCCGTCGACCGTTTCGCCCAGACCGTTGGGGAAGAACTGGCCGCCCACCGTGACCCGGTTCGCGTTTCGGGTGAAGACCTCGTCGAACCCGTCGGCGGGCAGATAGGCGGCGCAGGCCGCCGCCGATGGCAGATTTGCGATCCCGATCCAACCGAGCGAACCGTCCTGCCATGCCAGCTCGATCCAGGTGTCGATCATTTCCGCGAAGTCCGGCTCGCTGCCGCCGGCCTCGGCCGGATTGCACCACTGCATCAGCCCGCTGCCCCACAACGCCTCGACCGTCCGCTCGTTGAGGGTGCGGTTCCGCTCCGACTCCGCCGTCTCGGTGGCGACCAGGGCGCGCAACGAAGCTGCGGCCACCGGTCCGTCGATGGTCACGCTTGTCGCCATGGGTTCACTCCTCGGTCGGGTCGGGGGTCGTCGTGGGTCACATGCCGAGTTGCTCGAGCAGCCCGACGTGCAGGCCCGCGGTGAACCCACCGTCGACCACGAGGGCGTGTCCGGTGATGAAGGAGGCGTCGTCCGAGGCGAGGAAGGCGGCCGCTGCGGCGATCTCCGAAGGGCGGCCGAATCGACCGAGCAGGTGCTGCTCGCGCAACTTGTCGCGATAGGGCTCCATTCCGTCCGCGTCGGTGATCGACCGCAGCAACGGGGTGTCGACTCCACCGGGGCAGATGCAATTCACCCGGATCCCACGGCGTCCGTAGTCGATGGCGATGCTCTTGGTGAGCAGGACAACGCCTCCCTTGGAGGCGTTGTAGGCGCTGCCCCCCTCGGTGCCCTCCAGTCCTTCGATGCTGGCGATGTTCACGATGGAGCCGTGGCCCTGGGCCAGCATGTGGATGGCGCTGTGCTTGTCGACCAGGAACGTTCCCTTGAGGTTGATGTCCACCACCCGGTCCCACTCGTCTCCGTCGAGGAGGTGGATCGGGCCGCCCCCGGCCACCCCGGCCGCGTTGACCACGGCGTCGAGACGCCCGTGGTCGCCCACCACCGAGGCGAAGGCAGCCTCCACCGCCGCCTCGTCCCGCACGTCTACCAGGTGATCCACCGCACCCGTGACATCGAGGGTAACCACCGTGGCCCCCTCCTCGGCCAGGCGCTCCGCGCACGCGCTTCCGATCCCTGATGCAGCGCCGGTCACCACGGCGACGGTGTCGTCGAGTCGTCCCATCGAGCTCCCCCTTCTACGGTGTCCCGGCCGGAGGGGCCCGAACCTCTGGGGTGAACGTAGGGGCGGTTGCCCGAGCTGGTCAAGGAGCGGGCGGACCGCCGGTGGTGCGCCCCCTCGGGTGCACAGGTCGGGCCGCGACCGGTCAGTCCGGGAGTTCGGTCAACAGGTGGTGGCTCACGTCACCGACCAGGTCGACCAGGTACCGACGCTCCGAGAACCACCAGACGCCACTCCGGCGCTCGAACCGATCGTGGTAGCGGCCGGCCAGGATGGGCTGAAGGGGGAGGCCGGGCACCGCCTGGAGCACGGTCCAGTACGAGCGCACCGTGGCGGTTCCGGCATCCTCGTCGATCTCGAGGATGAGGTTGGTGGTGACGTGCCTGGTGCCCGGGGTGCCGTCGGGATGGAGGCGCGTCGTGGAGGAGAACAGCTCGCGGATCGCCTCCCGACCGGTGAGCAGCGGCCCACCGTCCCCGCCTCCCACGGCCGCGTGTGCCAACAGATCGGCCGTTCCGTCGAAGTCGCCGCCGTCGATGCACTCCGCGTAGCGGGCGATCAGGTTCCCCAATTGGGTGGCGCTGTCGGTCACAGGCCGACCCCGCTCCTCGCTCCGGGGTGCGCCGCTGGCGTCGGGCCGGGGGTGCCGTCAGGCGAAGGACAGGTCGGCATCGTCCCAGTAGGCGTGGACCGAGGTGAACAGTCCGTCGTCGTCGGCGGCGAAGACCTCGATGCCGTCGATGGTCATGGTCGACCCCCCGGTGACGAGGCTGATCTCGAAGTCGATGGCGACGTTGCGGGCGCACGTGTGGACGGCCGTTGCCGTGAAGGTCCACGTCTCACTGGCACCGATCCCGGCCTTGAAGAACGCGGCGATGGCCGCACGGCCCACGTTCGGCGGATTGGATGCCGGGTCGGCCTGCACCGCATCCTCGGAGAAGAGCGCGGCGATGGCCTGTGGGTCGCGGGCGTTGACCGCGTCCACGTACTCGGCGATGCGGGCACGCAGTCGGTCCGGGGTCAGCATGGCGATTCCTCCGTCCAGGTGGCTCGTGGGAGCGGACAGGTCACCGGCTCCGCCGCCGTTAGGCGCCGACGGCGTGCACTCCGCCGTCGACGTGGAGTATCTCACCGGTGGTCATCGGCAGGAGGTCCGACAGCAGGGCGAGGCAGGCCCGGGCCACGACGTCGGTGTCGAGCACGTCCCACCCCAATGGCGCCCGGTCCGCCCAGGTGTCCTCGAAGGTGTTGAAACCGGGGATCGACTTGGCCGCCATGGTCTTGACCGGGCCGGCCGCCACCAGGTTGACCCTGATCCCCTGAGGACCCAGGTCCCGCGCCAGGTAACGCG
The DNA here is from genome assembly GCA_003138855.1 of Acidimicrobiaceae bacterium. Taxonomy (GTDB): domain Bacteria; phylum Actinomycetota; class Acidimicrobiia; order Acidimicrobiales; family RAAP-2; genus Bog-756. The sequence goes on from PLHF01000049.1 coordinate 31,130, forward strand.
ACAGGGACTCGAGCGCCGCCTTGGAGACGCCCATCCAGGCATAGGAGGGCCAGGCCACCGAGGCGTCGAAGTCGAGGCCGACCACCGACGCTCCGGTCCGGCCGCCCTCACCGGCGGCGATCAGCAACGGGAGAAAGGCCTCGACCAGTGCCTTGAGCGAGTAGGCCGACACGTGGAGGGCGACCTGGACCTGGTCCCAATCGGCCCGGAACATGTCTCCTCCCAGGCACTCCGGTGGGGCGTAGCCGATGGCGTGGACCAGACCGTGCAGCTGGTCCCCACCGGTGGCGAGCTGCACCGCGGCCGCCGCCAACTGCTCCGGCCGGGTGACGTCGATCTCGAGCACGTCGGCTTCGACCGGCAGCTTGCGAGCGGTCCGCCTGGTGAGGGAGAGGCCGCGGCCGGCACCACTGAGGACCACCTCGCCTCCCTCCTGCTGGGCCGTGCGGGCGACCGCGAAGGCCAGCGAGGCGTCCGTGAGCACCCCGGTCACCAGAATCCGTTTCCCCTCGAGCAGTCCCATGCGGGGCTCAGGTTACAGCCGGTCCTCCCGTAGGCCGTGAATCCTTGTGCAAGGGTGGGACCATGCGAATCGGGATTCTGGGAGGGACCGGTCCTGCCGGCCGGGGCCTGGCGGTTCGGCTGGCCGCCGCCGGCGAGGAGATCGTCATCGGGTCGAGGGACGAGCACCGTGCCGAGACCGTGGCCGAGGGCCTGGTCGCGGCGTGGCCCGACCACCGGCTGGCCATTGCCGGCGCGTCGAACGAGGACACCGCGTCGTGCGGGTTGGTGGTGGTGGCGACACCGTGGGACGGCGTGATCGCCACGGTGAGGCCATTGGCTCCTGCACTGGAGGGGAAGGTGGTGGTGTCGATGGCCAACGCCCTGGTCAAGGAGGGCCGCGAATTCCTCGCCCTGCTGCCGCCACGTGGCTCGGTCGCTGCAGCCCTGCAGGCTGCTCTGCCCCGTTCGTCGGTATCGGCGTCCTTCCACCACCTGCCCGCCTCGGAGATGGAGAAATTGAGCGCGCGGATGGCCGGGGATGTGTTGGTCTGCTCGGATCACCCCGAGGCAACGGCGGCCACTGTGGAGTTGGTCGACAAGATCGACGGCCTGCGCGGGGTGGACGCGGGAAGCCTGTCCCAGGCAGCACCCATCGAGGCGTTCACCGCGGTGCTCATCACGGTGAACATCCGCCACAAGGTGCATGCCGCGATCCAGCTGTCCGGATTCGGCGATCATTGATCGGATGACCGGGCGATCGGTGGTCCGCCTGCACGACTCGGCCCGACGCGGAATCGTCCCCCTGGAGCCGGGCCCGCTGGTGACCCTCTACTCCTGTGGCATCACCCCGTACGACTCGGCCCACCTGGGGCACGCCCAGGTCTACTTGACCTTCGACATCCTCCAGAGGAGGTTGCGAGACCTCGGCCACGAGACCCGGTGCGTCAGGAACGTCACCGACGTCGACGACGACATCCTGCGCAAGGCCCGTGAGCTCGGGGTCCACTACCTCGATCTCGCTGCCGAGGAGATCGCCCGATTCGACGCCGACATGGCCGCACTGGGACTGATCCCCGCGTGGTCGGAGCCCCGGGCCACCTCGGCCATCCCCGAGATCCTCACCCTGATCGGCTCGGTGCTCGACTCGGGCGCCGCCTACCAGGCCGGCGGCGCCGTCTACTTCGACGTGGCCACCTTCCCCCGGTTCGGGGAGGTGAGCCATTTCGACCCGCACCGCATGTTGGAGCTGGCCGCGGAGCACGGGGGCAATCCCGATGATCCGAACAAGCGCCATCCACTCGATTTCGTGCTGTGGCAGCCCTCGCTACCCGACGAGCCGTCGTGGGAGTCACGATGGGGACCGGGCCGTCCGGGGTGGCACATCGAGTGCTCGGCCCTGGCCCTCCGTGAGTTGGGGGAGACCGTCGATGTCCACGGTGGCGGGCGCGACCTCATCTTCCCCCACCATGAATGCGAGAACGCCCAGTCGGAGTCGGTGACGGGCAAGGCGTTCGTCCGCCACTGGCTCCATGTCGGGTTGGTGGGGCTCGGCGGAACGAAGATGTCCAAGTCCCTCGGCAATCTGGTGTTCGTCGGCGATCTGCTGAAGGAGTGGGAGCCCGCCGCGGTGCGCCTGGCCCTGCTCGGTCACCACTACCGCCCCGACTGGGAGTGGGCGGCCGAGGACATGCCCCTGGCCGCCCGCCGGCTCGACCTGTGGCGGTCGTCCGGCACGGGACGTGGTGGCCCGGGCCCGGGGGCCGGCACGGGCGGCCTCGACGGCGAAGGGCTGGCGGTGGTCCGGTCGTTCCTGGACGACGACCTCGACACACCCGGTGCGTTGCGCGCCCTCGACGCCGAGGCGGCGGCCGGGCGGCCGGTCGTCGCTGGGGCGGCCCTGCTGGGCGTTAGCCTGTAGTCCCGTCGCCCGAGGGGCCGACGGCCGGCCAGAGGCGGCTTCCGACCGATCGCCCCGGATGCACGGTCAGCACGATTCACGACCTGATGGACACGACCCGATGGAAAGGCAGACCCATGGCAGCCGTCACCGTTCGACTTCCTGATGGTTCGACCAAGGAGTTCGACGAACGCGTCACCGCCTTCCAGCTCGCCGAGTCGATCGGTCCCCGCCTGGCCAAGGCCGCGGTGGCGGCCACCGTGGACGGCGTCGAGGTCGACCTGGGGGCGCGCCTGCCGGACGGAGCAGAGGTGACCGTGGTCACCTCCGATTCCGAAGCCGGCCGCAACGTGCTGCGCCACTCCACGGCCCACGTGCTCGCCCAGGCGGTCCTCCGACTGTGGCCGGGAGCACACTTCGCCATCGGCCCGGTGATCGAGGACGGCTTCTACTACGACTTCGAACTGCCGGGCGGCGCTCACTTCAGCGATGACGATCTCGAGCGCATCGAGGCCACCATGCGGGAGATCATGGCCGAGGACCAGCCCTTCGTCCGGCATGAACACACCATCGACGAGGGCCTGGCGCTCTTCGAGGGACAGCCGTTCAAGCGGGAGATCATCGAGGCGGTGGGGGCCGGCCAGGACGAGGTGGACGCTGCGGCCGATGGTGCCTCGGCGGCCTCGGTGTCCACCTACTGGAATTCGCCGGCCTTCAGCGACCTGTGCCGGGGCCCTCACGTGCCCGCCACGGGCCGCTTGGGCCACTTCGCCCTGATGCGGGTGGCGGGGGCCTACTGGCGAGGCGACGACAAGCGCCAGCAGCTCCAACGCATCTACGGAACAGCCTGGGAGTCGGACAAGGCGCTGGCCGGGCACCTCCACCGACTGGAGGAGGCCGAACGGCGCGACCACCGCCGGCTCGGCGCCGAGCTCGACCTGTTCTCCTTCCCCGAGGAGATCGGCTCGGGGCTCGCCGTGTTCCATCCCCGGGGCGGCACCATCCGCCGCCTCATGGAGGAGTACTCGCGCCAGCGCCACGTGGCCGCCGGTTACGAGTTCGTCAACACCCCCCACATCACCAAGGCAGAGCTGTTCGAGACCTCCGGCCATCTCGACTGGTTCGCCGAGGGGATGTTCCCTCCCATGGAGCTGGACGGCGGACACCAGTACTACCTGAAACCGATGAACTGCCCGTTCCACATCCTCATCTTCAAGAGCCGGCAGCGCTCCTACCGCGAGCTGCCCATCCGGCACTTCGAGTTCGGGACCGTCTACCGCTACGAGTTGTCCGGCGTCGTGCACGGGCTCACCAGGGTGCGGGGGATGACCCAGGACGATGCCCACATCTTCTGCAGCCGCCAGCAGATGGCCGCTGAGCTGCACTCCACGATGACCTTCGTCCTGTCGCTGCTCCGCGACTTCGGGCTGGACGACTTCTTCCTCGAGCTGTCGACCCGGCCCGAGGACAAGGCGGTGGGCTCCGTCGAGGACTGGGACGAGGCCACCGAGGCACTGAGGACAGCGGCGCTGGCCATGGACCTGGAGTTGGTCCTCGACGAGGGGGGAGGCGCCTTCTACGGGCCGAAGATCTCCGTACAGGCCCGCGACGCCATCGGCCGGACCCATCAGATGTCCACCATCCAGCTCGACTTCCAGCTGCCCCAGCGGTTCGATATGGAGTACATCGGCGCCGACAACGCCCGGCACCGGCCCATCATGATCCACCGGGCCCTGTTCGGCTCCGTCGAGCGGTTCTTCGCCATCCTGCTCGAGCACTACGCCGGCGCCCTCCCCACCTGGCTGTCGCCCGAGCAGGTGCGGGTACTCGGCGTACGGGATGACCATGAGGAGTACGCCCACAAGGTGGCCGACCGGCTGTCGGCCGTCGGGGCCCGTGTCTCGGTCGAACCGGCCGACGAGCCGCTGGGGGCGCGGATCCGCAGGGCCAAGCTGTTGAAGGTGCCGTATATCCTGGTGGTCGGGGACGACGACGTGGCGGCAGGCACCGTGGGCGTCAACCGACGGGGGAGCGAGCTGCCCGTGCGGGGGGTGGAGGTCGTCGCCTTCACCGACCAGCTGGAGCGGGAGATCGCCGAACGCCGTCTCCCCGAATCCGCGCCATGAGCCTCGAGCACCTGTGGGCCGGGTGGAGGAGCGGCTACGTGTCCTCGGTCGGCTCGCCGGGGCCGGCCCCGGTCGGGGACGAGCACCCCGCGCCACTCGACGACCCCGACCACTGCGTCTTCTGCCGCATCGCAGCCAGCGGCCCGCCGACCGCCGGCAACGGTGTGCTCTGGGTCGGGCGCCACGTGCTCGCCGTCCTCAACGCCTATCCGTACTCGTGCGGCCACCTGATGGTCGTGCCCCTGCGGCATGTCCGGTCGGTCGGCGAGCTCACCGAGGAGGAGGGAAATGAGCTGTGGTCAGGGCTGCGACGGGGCGTGACCGCGCTCGAGGCCTCCTTCTGCCCCGAGGGGATCAACCTCGGGGCCAACCTGGGTCAGGCCGCGGGAGCCGGGATCCCGCGCCATCTTCATCTCCACGCGGTGCCCCGCTGGGTGGGTGACACCAACTTCATGACCGCGGTGGCCGGTGTGCGGGTGCTGCCCGAGACCCTGGAGGACACCTGGCAGCGCCTGCACGGTGCCTGGCCCGCCTCACCGGCGGGGTGACCGCCCCGGCGGCGCAGCCGGCCGGCGGGAGCCGGCCCCGGGTCCCCGGCACCGGCGGGCCCGGTCGGGTGCGGGGACCCAACCGCTCACTTCAGCTAGCAGATGGTAGAGTTGGGTGAGCTTTGTGAAGGGAATTCCATGTTCGACGGGCGCTGGCGCGACACGGTGGACCGGGGTACCGGCCCCGTCGGTCGCAAGCTGCAGAAGGTCGGCATCACTGCCGACATGCTGACCGCCACGGGATTGGTGTCGGCTGCCGCCACCGCCGTGGCGGTGGCCACCGGGCATCTCCATCTGGCCATCCTCCTGCTGATCCTCACCGGCCTCCACGATCTGCTTGACGGACCGGTGGCAAAGGCGTCGGGTACCTCGTCGACCCGCGGGGCGTTCTTCGACTCGGTCACCGACCGGGTGTCCGACGTGCTGATCCTGGGCGGCGTGGCCTGGTATCTGGAGTCGACCCACCCCGGCCACCTGGTGCTGCTGCCGTTCGCCGTACTCGGTGCCACCTCCCTGGTCTCCTATCAGCGGGCCAAGGCGGAGTCACTGGGGATCTCGGCCAAGGGGGGGCTGATGGAGCGGGCCGAGCGGATGATCCTCTTGGGGATCGGTTTCCTCTCGGCGTCGTTCCTGGTCCCGGTTCTGTGGCTCATGCTGGCGCTCACCATGGCCACAGCGGTGGGCCGTTTCACCAAGGTGTGGCGGCTCGCCGAGGCACCGGTACCGTCGGTCGCATCCCGACGTCGCCGGCGGACGAGGACCTCCGCCGGCGGCCGCGCCTCGTCGGCGTCGCCATCCCGCTGGCGTGCCCGCCGGCAGGGCGAACTGGCCAGCCGATCGGGTCGGACGTGGCGCGCCCGACATGCCCGCCAGGGCATCCGTCAGCGTGCCAGTCGCCGGCATCCCTGAGCACCTTCGCCGTTGCCTGGCACGAGTTGAGGTCGCGTGAACAAGGGGCCAGTGGTATTCCGCACCTACGTGACCCTGGGCCGATGCCTGGCCTCGCTGCCCGAGCCAGTGGCCCTGGGAGTGGCCAACCTGGTCGGTGACGTCCTGTTCTGGGCCCGGCACGAGCAGCGCGCCATGGTGTCGAAAAATCTCAGGCGTGTGCTCGATGCCGATGCCTCGGACACCGCCATCCTCGACCGTTGGGCACGACGGGCGTTTCGGGCCTACGCTCGGTACTGGGTCGAAGGGGCCCGGCTCGGAGGCACGCCATCGAGCGAGGTGGAACAGCGTACGTTCATCCAGGGCATGCAGCATCTGGTGGAGGGGATGGCGCTCGGCAAGGGCGTCGTCATGGCACTACCGCACGTAGGGAGCTGGGAGTATGGGGGCGCATTTCTGGCATCGCAGGACCTTCCGATGACCGCGGTCGCCGAGCGGCTCGACCCGCCCGAGCTCTTCGAATACTTCGTCGAGCAGCGGGCGGCCATGGGGCTGACCATCGTGCCCCTCGATTCGTCCTCGGGCGGTGTGCTGCTCGCCACGCTGCGGCGGGGCGGGCTGGTCGGGCTGCTCTGCGATCGGGACATCGAGGGCACCGGCATCGAGGTCGATTTCTTCGGTGAGACCACCACCATGCCCGCCGGCCCGGCCACGCTGGCCCTGAGGACGGGTGCCGTGCTGACCACCGGCGTCGTCTACAGCGGCCCGGGCCCTGATCACCGGGCCGTGATCGAGCCGCCGATCGACACGTCCCGCCGGGGGACGCTGCGCACCGACGTCGCCCGGCTCACCCAGGAGATCGCTCATCGCTTCGAGGGGATGATCCGTCGGGCACCTGAGCAGTGGCACGTGTTCCAACCCCTGTGGCCGGTGGACCGACCGGAGGACGGCGCGTGACCAAGTTCGAGAGCCGACTGGCTTCCGGCGACGCCGAGCTCGGCCTGTTGGGCCCCCCGGTGATCGTCAACCACCGGGGGGAGAATGGCGCCGTCCCTTCCCGGCCGGTGCCCGACCTGGAGATCCCCGACCGGAACGGATCGGCAGGGGAGCCCCGGTTCCGCGCCCTGACCGAGCACGAGTTCGACGTGGTGGCGGTCGTCAGCTCAGAAGGACGGTTCATCTTCGTGAGCGCCTCGGCGGAGCGGCTGTTCGGTTACGACCCCAGCGGCGTCATCGGCCAGGACGCGTTCGGTCTGTTCGACTCGCTGAGCATCGAACCGGTGCGGGCCCTCTTCAACGACCTGGTGGCTCGGCGCCGGCTGTCGGTCTCCCTCGAGATCCAGACGGTGCGTGCCGACGGGAAGACGATCGACCTCGATGTCACGGCTGCCAATCATCTCGACGATCCCATCGGCGGGATCGTCGTCAACATCCGGGACATCACCGACCGCAAGCGGCTCGAGCAGAGGATCCACTCGCTCGACGAGCGCCAGGCCACCATCATCGAATCGTTGGCCGACGGCGTGATGACAGTCGATGCGAAGGGGGTCGTCGTCGGAGTCAACGAGTCCTTCGAAGTGATGTTCGAGGCCCCCCGGGTGCGGGTGGTGGGGCGGCAGCTCGATGACCTCCTTGCCATCAGCCGGCACCGGGGTATCGAGCTGCTCGACGGCGAGGGCAGTCTCATCGACGGCGAGCAGCAGCCGACCCCGTCGGTCCTGCGTCATGGCCGGCGATCGGTCGGGGTCGTATGGGGGCTGCGGCGCGAGGGCCGGCCACCGATGTGGGTCCGGGTCAACACCCAGGCCATCCGCGATTCCGATGGCAGGGTGACCGGCGCGGTGGCTTCGTTCAGCGACATCACCTCGGCGCGCCAGTCTGCCGACGAGCTCCAGCGCGAGGAGCAGTTCCTGCAGGTGCTCCTCGGCACCCTCGAGGAGGGCATCGTGGCGTGTGATGCCGAGGGGCGGATCACGGTGTGCAATCCGGCTGCCCGGCGGTTGCTGGGACTGGAGGAGGGCGCCGATCCCACCGGGAGGAGCCCGTTCAGCTTTCAGCTGCGCCGGCCGGACGGCGCAGCCATGGAGCCGGAGGAGAACCCGCTGATCCAGGCCATGTCGGGCGAGCAGCTGCGTGAGGTAGAGGTCATCCTCGACTCCGATGAGCGTGGGCAGCGCAAGGTCAGCGTCAACGGCGAGGCCCTGGTCGACGAGGGGGGAAGGATGCTGGGGGCCGTGGTGGCCATCCACGACGTCACCGAGCAGAAGCTCAACGAGGAGCGCCTGGCCGAGCTGGCCCTGCACGATCCGCTGACCGGTCTGGCCAACCGGACCCTCCTGGCCGAACGACTGCAGGAGGCCATCGACGGCCTTGCCCAGCGCCCGACGCTGCCCGACGGCACGGAGGGCAGGGCCTGGTCCGGGGTGGCGGTGTTCCTGCTGGACCTCGACGAGTTCAAGGAGATCAACGACGTGCTCGGCCACGACGTGGGTGACGACATGTTGATCGCGGTGGCCCGCAGACTGTCGGCCATCGTGCGCCCGTCCGACACCGTGGCCCGGCTCGGCGGGGACGAGTTCGTGGTGGTCTGCGCTATCGAGAGCGGTGAGGAAGAGATGCTCAGCATCGCCGAGCGCATCTCGACTGCGCTGGCCAGGCCCTATCGGATCGACGGCCGCACACTGTCCGTGCTGGCCTCGGTGGGCGGCGTCTTCGCCGACAACCCCGATACCGACCCGTCGAGACTGTTGAGCCGGGCCGACGATGCCATGTACGGCGTCAAGTGGAGCCGGCGTCGGCAACGTCGATCCATGACCGAGTGAACATCCGGTGCCCATCACCGATCCGCCGGCGCGGCCGGTGCTCCGCATCGCCCTGATCTGCCCGTACAGCTTGTCGCGCCCGGGCGGCGTCCAGGGGCAGGTCGTCGGGCTGTCGAGGGCGCTCGGCTCCCGGGGCCATCAGGTCACGGTGTTCGCCCCACTCGACGGCGCCGGCCCGGCTCCGGAGGGAGTGGACCTGGTGGCTACCGGCCACTCGGTGTCGCTGCCGGCAAACGGGTCCTTCGCCCCGGTGACCCTTTCCGTGCGGGCGGTGCTCCGCGCCCTCCGCTCCCTGCGGTCGACCGGGTTCGACGTGTTGCACGTGCACGAGCCATTCGCCCCCGGCCTGTCCTACGGGCTGTTGGTCGGTCGCCGGCTCCCACCGGTGGTGGCCACCTTTCACAGGAGCGGCAGCAGCGTGCTCTATGAGCTCCTGGGTCCGCTGGCCAGAAACCGGGCCAACCGTCTGGCCGTCCGTTGCGCAGTGTCCGAGGCGGCGCGAGCTACCGCTGCCGGTGCGCTGGGTGGCACCTACGAGGTGCTCTTCAACGGTGTCGAGATGGAGCACTACCGGTCGATCGAACCATGGCCCACCGACCGCCCCACCCTGCTCTTCCTCGGCCGCCACGAGGAGCGAAAGGGGCTCGGGGTGCTGGTCGAGGCCTTCGAGGGCCTGCTCCGCCTCCGGCGTGACGACCCCGCTGTCGACGGGAGTGTGCAGCCGGTGCTGTGGATCGCCGGCGACGGCCCGCAGACCGACTCGTTGCGCCTCCGCTATCCCGAATCAGCGGACATCCGGTGGCTCGGTGTGCTCTCCGAGGACGAGAAGATCCGCAGGTTGGTGGCGGCCGACGCACTGTGCGCCCCGTCACTGGGCGGGGAGTCGTTCGGCATGGTGCTGCTCGAGGCGATGGCCGCCCGCACCGTGGTGGTGGCCAGCGACATCGACGGCTACCGGGACGTAGCCGGCGACCATGCCGTGCTGGTACCGCCCGGCGATCCCGTCGCGCTGGCCGAGGCCGTCGACGGGACGCTATCGGGCCGGCTGGCACCGCAGGAGGGTGGCCCCGGGGCGGACACCGGCGACCCCGCTGCCTCCCGAAACCGGTGGCTGGACGCGGCAGAGGAGCGCGCCGAGCAGTGGTCGATGGACCGTCTGGCCGAACGGTACGAGGGCATCTACCTGTCGGTGGTCGGGGGCAGGGGCTGACCGGCCGTACACTGCTCGGACGATGAGCGATTCCCCGGACTCTCCGGACCTGCCTGCTTCGCCCGGCGCCGCCCCGGGCCCTGACGCGCCCGGTGCGCTGGAGGGCGGGTCGGCCTCGGAGGGCGGCGGATCCGGCGACCGCAGCCGAAATCGCAGCGGAGGCAGCAGTAGCGGTGGGCGGGGAAGCGGCGGTCAGGGCGGAGGTCAGGGCGGAGGTCAGGGCGGGCGCCGAAGGAGTGGCCAGGGCGCCGGCCAGGGGCGCAACCGCAGCGGTGGCCAGGGCAGCGGCACCCCCCCCGGGGGGAAGAGCCGGGCGGGCTCCGCCTCCGGCGACGGACGCGGTGGTGGCCGGAGCAGCGGTGGCGGACCATCGCGGGCCCCGTCGGGAAATCGACGCAACTCCGGTGGTGGATCTTCGAATCGCGGCGGTCCGGGCCGGGGTTCCGGCAATCGGGCGGACACGACACCCACCGGACCCGGCTCCGACCTGGCCGTTCCGGCGAGAGCGCCGGCGGGCACCGTCGATCGGGGATCGGAGGGCGTCGAAGAGGCTTCGGCCATCCGTTCCAACCGCCGCCGGGCGATCACGCTGTGCCTCCTTCCCGGTTTGGCAGCCGGGCTGATCGTCGGCCTCGTCCTGGTGTCGGCCGGGCTCCCGTTGTTCGGAGCGGCCGGTTTCGTCCTGGTGGTGGCGGCACTCTCGTTGTGGTTGTACCGGACTGCGCCCGGCACGGTGGCGCGGGCGGTGGGGGCACGGCCCAGCAGCGAGTGGGAGCAGCCCCGACTGCACAATCTGGTCGATGGGCTCTGCGCCACCATGGGGCTGCCGCGACCCGCCATCGCCGTCGTGGAGAGTCCGGTTCCCAACGCCATGGCGCTGGGTCGCGACCCCGCCTCTGCCGTGCTGGTGGTGACCTCGGGGCTCGATCAGGCGCTGAGCCTGGTGGAGTTGGAGGGCGTGCTCGCCCACGAGCTCGTCCACATCAAGCGTCACGATGCGCTGCTCGCCGGCGTGGCGGTGATCGTCACCGTCCCCTGGTCGGCGATCAGGGGCATCGCCAACGGTACGGCCACCGTCCACCACCTCATCGGGCGGGGACGCGAGTTTTCTGCTGACCAACGAGCCGCAACGGTCGTCCGCTACCCAGCCGGCATCCGCTCTGCCCTGGACACCATGGTGGATCGTCCGTGGTCACCGCCGGACTGGCCACCGGGGGGCGGCCGCACGGCGGCACTCACCCGCTGGCTGTGGTTCGACCCCTTGGCCGGGGGCTCGGATCAATCGATGGAAGACAATCTCGACGACACCCGCGTGCGCGCCGCCGCCCTGTCTCTCTACTGACCTGCTGACAGGGATACGCGGCCCGCTGACAGGGAAGACCGGCGGAAGGGTGGTCAGCCCGCCGACGGGCAGACGTCGACGTCGTCCTGGGTGAGACCCCACCCGGTGTTCTCCTCCAGGACGTGGTCGCGCAGCCGGCGCAGCAGGGAGGCCAGCGTCTCCTCCTCCTCGGCGGTGAAGACGTCACTCAGCACCTCGCCGACATGGGCGATGTGCTCGGGGATGGCCTGGTCCATCAGCTCCTGACCGGCGGGCGTGAGGACGGCGAAGGCGCCCCTCCGGTCTTCGGGGCAGGTGCGCCGGGCGACCAGGCCGTTCTCGTGCAGTCGGTCCACCGACCGGGTGAGCCCGCTCGGGGTCAGCGAGGTCTGTGCAGCAAGTTCGCTCATCCGCAACTCGGAGCCGGGCGAACGGGCCAGGCGGATCAGGACGTCGAAGGACTGGTTCGAAAGCGAGCGCTCCGACGCGAAGCGTCGCTGGAAGAGACGGCGCAGCCCCCCCGCGGACTCGAAGAGGAGGCCGACGGTTGTCAGCCGTTCATCGCCCGGCGCCGTCCCCGGTGCGGTCTCCCGACCTGCCGTCTCCCGACCAGCCGTCCCTTGCCGTGCAGTCCCTTGCGCCATGGTGCCATCCTACAAGATCGGACACAGTAGTTGCGACCACAAATACACCTGCTATAGTTGTAGACACAAACAACTCGAGCACCAACGTGAGTTCGAGGAACGAGCCCAAGGAGATGTCATGGCAGATACCACAGAGGTAACAAGCAGGACCGTCAACGGGGTGGAGTACCCGGCAGTGGGCACCTACGCCATCGACGCCAGCCATACTCGTCTCGGCTTCGCCGTCCGCCACATGGCCGTGTCCAAGGTGCGCGGCGGGTTCAACACCTTTGAGGGCACGCTGCAGCTCGCGGAGAACCCGGTCGACTCCAAGGCGTCGTTGACCATCGATGCCGGCAGTGTGGACACCCGTGACGAGACTCGTGACGGCCACCTGCGGACCAACGACTTCTTCGATGTCGAGAACCATCCCAAGTGGACGTTCACCAGCACGTCCATCGGGACGCAGAGCCCGACCGAGTGGAAGGTCGACGGCGACCTGACCATCCGGGGCATCACCAAGCCGGTGACGCTCGACGTCGTCCTCGAGGGCGTGGTCAAGGACCCCTACGGCAACCACCGGGTCGGCTTCAGCGCGTCCACCTCGATCAACCGTGAGGAGTTCGGCGTCGCGTTCGGCGCCGTCATGGAGGCCGGCGGCCTGGTCGTGGGCAAGAAGGTCGACATCGAGATCGAACTCGAAGCGGTCCTGCAGCCCTAGTTCCCTGCAACGCTGTCGCTATGGCGACGGACGGCCGCCCCGGGTACCCGGGGCGGCCGTTGTCGCGCCGGGCAGCCGGATCCGCGCCCGGAGGTAGAATGCGCCCATGACCGATCCCGCGAACGACTCTCACCCGACCGGCACCTTCACGGTCAAACGTGGCCTGGCCGAGATGCTGCGGGGCGGGGTGATCATGGACGTGGTCGATGCCGGGCAGGCCAAGGTGGCCGAGGATGCCGGAGCGGTGGCGGTCATGGCCCTCGAGCGCGTCCCGGCCGACATCCGGCGTGACGGCGGCGTCGCCCGCATGAGCGATCCGGCGCTCATCGAGGGGATCAAGGCCGCAGTGACCGTGCCGGTGATGGCCAAGGCCCGGATCGGGCACTTCGCCGAGGCGCAGGTCCTGGCCGCGCTGGGTGTCGACTACATCGACGAGAGCGAGGTCCTCACCCCGGCGGACGAAGCCCACCACATCGACAAGTGGGCCTACACGGTGCCGTTCGTGTGCGGCGCCACCAATCTGGGCGAGGCGTTGCGTCGGATCTCCGAGGGAGCGGCGCTGATCCGCTCGAAGGGCGAGGCGGGCACCGGCAACATCGTGGAGGCGGTCCGCCACCTGCGGTCCATCCTGGGGGACATCCGCCGGGTCACCGAAGCGGACTCGGCCGAGCTCTACGGCTGGGCGAAGGACCTGGCGGCACCGATCGGCCTGGTCCAGGAGATCGCCGAGACCGGCAGGCTCCCGGTCCCCCTCTTCTGTGCGGGTGGGATTGCCACCCCTGCCGACGCCTCGCTGGTCATGCAGCTGGGCGCCGAGGCTGTCTTCGTCGGTTCGGGGATCTTCAAGAGCGGCAACCCGTCCGCGATGGCCCGGGCCATCGTGGAGGCGACCGCCCACTTTGCCGACGCAGACCTGGTGGCGAAGGTCTCGACCGGACTGGGCCAGGCCATGGCCGGGCAGGAGATCGGCACGCTCGGCGTCCATCTGGCCGAGCGTGGTTGGTGACCGGCGCGCCGGCAGGGCGCGCCGGGGGTTCCGTCGATGACGGTCGGGGTGCTCGCTCTTCAGGGTGACGTGCGCGAGCACGCGGCAGCCCTGGCAGATCTGGGCGAGACGGTGCGTCCGGTGTTGCGGCCCGACGACCTTTCCGGCCTCCGCGGGCTGGTCCTGCCCGGCGGCGAGTCGACCACGCTCTCGCTGCTGCTCGAGTCGTCCGGCCTGTTCGAACCGCTGGGGGAGGCGCTTCGCAGGGGTCTGCCCGTGTTCGGGACCTGCGCAGGCATGATCCTGCTGGCCGACCGGGTGCTGGACGGTCGGGCCGACCAACGCCGCTTCGGGGTGATCGACCTGACCATCCGCCGCAACGGGTACGGGCGGCAGGTGGCCTCGTTCGAGTGCGACGTGGAGGTGGCCGGCCTGGGAGCGGACCCGCTCCACGCCGTGTTCATCCGGGCTCCGGTCGTCGAGGAGTCGGGGCCGGGGGTCGAGGTGCTGGCTACGCTGCCAGGGCCCGCCGGGCAGCCGGACCATCGCCGGCCGGTCGTCTGCCGACAGGGACCCGTGCTGGTGACGGCCTTCCATCCCGAGCTGACCGGTGACCGTAGGCTGCATCAGTTCTTTGTGGAGATGACGAAAGAGGAGAGGCGCTAGGCCATGTCGGGACACTCGAAGTGGGCGACCACCAAGTACCGGAAAGGGGCGCAGGACTCCGCCCGGGCCAAGGTGTTCGCCAAACTCATCCGCCAGATCGAGGTGGCGGCCCGCGAGGGCGGTAGCGACATGACGGCCAACGCCAGCCTGCGCACCATGTACGCCAAGGCCCGCGACGCGTCGGTGCCCATCGACACCATCGAGCGGGCGATCAAGCGCGGCTCGGGAGAGCTCGAGGGCGTGCGGTACGAGTCGATCGCCTATGAGGGCTACGCCTCGGACGGCGTGGCGGTGATCGTGGAGTGCCTGTCCGACAACCGGAATCGCACCGGGGCCGAGATCCGGAACCTCTTCAACAAGAACGGCGGGTCGATGGCGGAGCCGGGCGCGGTGAGCTGGCAGTTCGAGCGCAAGGGGGTCATCTCCTTGCCGCGCACGTTCGACGAGGAGCGGGTGATGGAGGTGGCCATGGAAGCCGGCGCCGAGGACCTGTCCGACGAGGGGGAGCAGTGGGTGGTCACCAGCGCGCCGGCCGACCTGATGGCTGTGCGCGCCGCGCTGGAAGAGGCGGCGCTGGAGCCGGGTGCGTCCGAACTGTCGATGGTCCCGACATCCACCGTGGAGGTCACCTCCGAGTCGGAGGCCAAGCGCGTCCTGCGGCTGATCGAGGCCCTCGACGATCATGACGACGTCCAGAACGTGTACTCCAACTTCGACATCCCCGACGCGGTGATGGCCGCCTACGAGGGCTGAGCCTTCTCCCTGCTCGCCATGGTGCAGACGGCGGGGATCACCACCATCGCGGTGGCGGCCGGGTAGCATCGAACGCATGTTCGTCCTGGGTATCGACCCCGGCCTCTCTCGCTGCGGCTACGGCGTGGTGACCCGGCGCGGAGGCTCGCTGGTCGCCGTGGCGGGGGGCGTGGTCTCCACGGCGCCTTCGATGCCCCTGCCCGATCGGCTGCGCACCCTGTCCGACGAGTTGCGGTCCCTGGTCGCCGAGTATCGGCCGGCGGCGGTGGTGGTGGAGCGGGTCTTCTTCCAGGTCAATGCCCGCACGGCCATGGCCACCGGACAGGCCGCCGGAGTTGCACTGGTGGCGGCGGCCGAGTCGGGGTGCGAAGTGGCCCAGTACACGTCGAACGAGGTCAAACAGGCACTGGTCGGGTACGGAAGCGCCACCAAGGACCAGGTCCAGCGCATGGTGGCCTCGGTGCTCGGGCTGTCGGAGCCACCCCGCCCGCCCGACGTGGCCGACGCGTTGGCGCTGGCTGCCTGCCACCTCACCACCCAGCCCCTGCGGCGGGCGGTGGCGGCGGCCACCGGTGAGCCACAGTGATCGGCTCGTTGCGAGGGACCTTCCTCGACCGACCGTCACCCGGCGAGGTGATCGTCGAGGTCCAAGGGGTCGGCTACCGGGCCTCGGTGCCGACCTCCGTACTGGCTTCGCTCGGTGGCCTCGGGAGCGAGGTCTTTCTCCACGTCCATACCCATGTGCGCGAGGACGCCATCGTGCTGTTCGGCTTTGCCCACGCCGATGAGCGGCGATGCTTCGAGGCGTTGCTGGGCGCCCATGGGGTCGGGCCCTCGCTGGCACTGGCCATCCTGTCCTCGATGTCGCCGGCGGCCCTGTCCACCGCCGTGCTCGAGGACGACCTCGACACCCTGTGCCTGGTGCCCGGGGTGGGGAAGAAGACAGCGGCCCGCCTGTTGCTGGAGCTGAAGGCCCGGCTCGATCTGCCGACCCTGGGTGGGGACGGTGCGACGGTCGACGGGCCCGGCTCGCCACGCGGTGAGGCGCGGGCTGCCCTCGGCGAGCTCGGCTACGGCCCCGACGAGATCCGGGGCGCCCTGGAGGCGGTGGGCGACCTCGGGTCGGTCGAGGAGATCGTACGTTCCGCTCTGCACGAACTGGCCCGGGCCCGATGACACCGGACGCCCGGCGCGAAGTGCTGGCATCTGCGGACCCGTCCGGTGTGGGGGTCGACGGGCCGACGGCGGAGCCCGACGGAGTCCGGCCGGTGGACCCCGTGGCCGCTCCCGCCGAGGAGATGGAGGAGGCCGGGCTGCGACCACGGAGCCTCGCCGAGTTCGTCGGGCAGGGGCAGTTGACCGAGCATCTCCAGATCGTCATCGAGGCAGCGTTGAAGCGCGGACAGCCGGTCGACCACCTCCTCTTCGCCGGGCCGCCCGGATTGGGCAAGACCTCGTTGGCCGGGATCGTTGCCGCCGAGATGGGGGTCGGTCTCCGCATCACCGCCGGGCCGGTGCTGGTCAGAGCAGGCGACCTGGCGGCACTCCTCACCGACCTGCAGGAAGGCGACGTCCTGTTCATCGACGAGATCCACCGCCTGCCCCGGTCCGTGGAGGAGATCCTCTACCCGGCCATGGAGGACTTCAAGCTGGACATCCTGATCGGCAAGGGGCCGACCGCGCGCAGTATCCGTCTCGACCTGCCCCGATTCACGCTGGTGGGGGCCACCACCCGCACCGGGCTGGTGGCCGGCCCACTGCGCGACCGCTTCGGATTCGTCGGCCGGCTCGACCACTACGACGTCGAGGAGCTCCAGTCGATCGTCACCCGGTCGGCCGGCATCCTCGGTGTGCCCATCACCATCGAGGGGGCCCGGCGCATTGCCGAGCGCTCGCGGGGTACGCCCCGTATCGCCAACCGGCTGTTGCGACGGGTCCGGGACTTCGTCGAGGTGCGCGCCGACGGCAGCATCACGTCGGAGGCGGCCGTGGCCGGGCTCGACGTGTTCGGTGTCGACGAGTTGGGGCTCGACAAGGTCGACCGGTCCATCCTCGATGTCCTGTGCCGTCGATTCGCCGGCCGGCCGGTCGGGCTGACCACCCTGGCCCAGTGCATCGGCGAGGAGCCGGACACGATCGAGGACGCCTATGAGCCCTACCTGCTGCAACAGGGCCTGTTGCAGCGGACCACGCGGGGGCGGGTTGCCGCGCCGCGGGCGTGGGCCCACCTCGGCCTGGCCCCGGTGGAGTCCACGCTTCTCTGACCAGGTGCCGTTCTGACCAGACGCCGCCGTCCCGTCCCTCGCCGGCCGGGCGCCTGCACGCCCGTCTGCCACCATGGTGCCCATGTCGGACCTCATCGGAGATCAGTTGCGGCCAGGTGACGCCGCCGCCGACAGGTCGGATCACGGATCGCAGGCGGGGCCGCAGGTGCGGGGCGACCACGGGTCGCGGCGGCAGGCCGGCCTGCCGATGGACGCGTACGACTACGGCCTCCCCGATGCCGCAATCGCCCAGCGGCCGGTCGAGCCCCGCAGCGCGGCGCGTCTCCTGGTGGCTCCCGGACTGGCCGGAGGCGGACTCCCCGCCCACGCCACCGTGGCCGATCTCCCGCGGATGCTCGGTCCGGGCGACGTCCTGGTGGTCAACGAGACCCGGGTGCTGGCGGCCAGGCTGCCGCTGACCAAGGCCACGGGCGGGAGGGCGGAAGTGCTGCTGTTGGAGCCGGTGGACCTGCAGGGGGCGGTGTGGGAGGCGCTGGTCCGGCCGGCCCGCCGGCTACCGTCCCCTACCCTGCTGTTCGAGTCGGCCGAGGGCCCACCCGTGGTCGAGGTGGGCGAGGCCGTGGGTGGGGCCGAGAGCGGCCGGCGACTGGTCCGACTGTTGGACCCCACGGTGGTCGACCGGGCCGGCATCATGCCCCTGCCGCCCTACATCGAGGGCACCCTGAGTGATCCGGATCGCTACCAGACGGTGTACTCCGCACCGGGCGACCCGGGGGACAGGTCTGCTGCCGCCCCCACCGCCGGGCTTCACTTCACCCCGGAACTGCTCGACGCGTGCCGTGATGCCGGTGCGCGCCTGGCGCGGGTGGCCCTGGCCATCGGCCTCGACACGTTCCGCCCCATCACCGCCCCGACCGCCGAGGAGCACGTGATCCACTCCGAGCGCTATGCGGTGCCGGCGGAGACCATGGCGGCCTGCGCCGAGGCGGACCGGGTGATCGCCGTGGGGACCACCGCCGTCCGGGCCCTCGAATCTGCTGCCGGCACGGGCAGGCTGTCCGGCCGGACCAACCTCTACATCCACGGGGACCACCGGTTCCGCGTGGTGGACGTCCTGATCACCAACTTCCACCTGCCCCGGTCGAGCCTCCTGTTGCTGGTCGAGGCGTTCTGCGGCCCGGTGTGGCGTGAGCTGTACGCCACCGCCCTGGCCGAGGGGTATCGGTTCCTCTCCTTCGGCGACGCCATGGTGGTCGGCCGCCGGGGCCCCAAGGGGCAGCCGCTGCCGCTCATCCCGCCCGGGCCTGCCGGATGAGCCAGTGCAAGGCGGAGGTCGTCGTCACCGCCACCGACGGGGCGGCCCGCGTCGGTCGGATCCACACTCGGCGGGGGTCGTATGCGATCCCCGCCTTCATGCCGGTCGGCACCCGGGGCGCGGTCAAGGCACTCGACAGCGCGGACCTCGAGCGCCTGGGTGCGGGGGTGGTGCTGGCCAACACCTACCACCTGATGCTGCGGCCGGGCGCCGACGTCGTCGCCCGACTGGGCGGGCTCCACCGGTTCACCGGGTGGGGCGGTCACACGCTGACCGACTCCGGCGGCTACCAGGTGCACTCGTTGCGCCCGGCGGTGGATGACGACGGTGTCACGTTCGCGTCGGTCTACGACGGCGCCACGGTGCGGCTCACCCCCGAATCGGCAGTGGAGGCACAGGGGCTGATCGGTGCGGACATCCAGATGGTGCTCGACATCTGCGCCACCCTGCCCGCCTCCCGCGAGGTGCTCCGCGAGGCGGTGGACCGGACGGCGGCGTGGGCCGGCCGGGCCCGCAGCCACCACCGGCGCCTCGAGGCCAGGCCGGAGGGGCAGGCGCTCTTCGGCATCGTCCAGGGCGGCACCGACCCCGCGTTGCGACAGGAGAGCGCCCGCCGCACCGTCGAACTGGACTTCGACGGGTACGGCATCGGAGGGCTGTCGGTAGGAGAGCCCCGTGCCGCCATGCTCGACGCACTGGCCCTTACCGTGCCGCTGCTGCCCACTGACCGGTCCCGCTACCTCATGGGCGTGGGGGACCCGGTCGGGCTCCTCGAGGCGGTCGCCCTCGGGGTGGACCAGTTCGACTGCGTGGCCCCCACCCGGATGGCCCGGCACGGCTCCATGCTCACCAGCGCCGGCCGACTCAACCTGCGCAATGCCGTCCACGCCACCGACGACGGACCCCTCGATCCCTCCTGTGCCTGCTCGACCTGTGCCCGGTGGTCCAAGGGCTATCTCCGGCACCTGCTGGGGGTGGGGGAGCCCACTGCGTGGCGCCTGTTGAGCATCCACAACCTGGCCTTTGTGCTGGATCTGATGGCCGAGGCACGCACCGCCATCGCCGAGGGCAGGCTCGACGCGCTTCGGGCCAGGACCGCCGCAGTATGGGGTCTCTGAGGGGCCCGGCATCTGACCGCTCGGGGGCTGGGCTACAGTCTGGGCGCTGTGCGCACCGACCATCCCCCCCTGAACCGTCCATGACGGCCGCCCTGACCGTGACGGCGCCCGTCTTCGCTGCCGCGGCGAAGACGTCGAGCAGCGGTGCCTTCATCTATCTGCTCCTGATCGTCGGGGTCGGCTTCTACTTCCTGATCTACCGGCCGCAGCAGCGGAAGGCCAAGGCCCTCCGGGAACAGTCCAACACCTTCGAGGTGGGCGACGAGGTCCTCACCGCCGGGGGGATCGTTGGGTACGTAATCGAGGTCGACGGCGACCGGGTCACGCTGGAGACCAGCGTCGGGGCCTCCTTCGTGGTGCTCAAGCAGTACGTCATCCGCCGCCTGGATGCCGCCGTGCAGGACGACCCGGACGTGGAGGACCACTCGGACGCGGAGGACGAACCGGACGCGGAGGACGAACCGGAGGAGCACGAGGAGTCGGACGCCGGCGAGCAGGGCCACGGCGCCGACGCCGAGGACCACACCGGACACGAGCTCGAAGACGAGGGCCACACCGCAGAGGCCGAGGGAGATGCATCCCACGCCGCCGAGCAGGACGGCGACGACACGGCCGGTCCCGGCGCCCCCCCGACCACCTGACCCCTGATGAAGAACAAGCGCTCCCTGTGGATCAGCCTGCTCTCGGTCATCGCCGTGGCGGTCATCGCCCTGAGCGTCACCCTGGCCGCCGGATGGTCGCCCAAACTCGGGCTCGACCTGGACGGCGGACTGGCCGTCGTCTACCAGACGCACACACCGGTCAATTCGGCCCAGCTCGACACCATCGTCACCATCATCAACAACCGGGTGAACGCCGGAACCAGCGGGGCCACTGTTGCCAGCCAGGGCAAGAACCAGATCTCGGTGTCCATCCCGGGTGAGAAGAACTCGCAGCAGATCCTGGCGACCTTGGGCAACACCGCACAGCTCTTCTTCCGCCCCGCGCTCTGCTACGCCCCCTCGCTGACGGTGGCCAAGGGGAAGGTCCCCTCGACCGGCCCGTTGCCCACCTGCGCGGCGGCCACGCAGCTGTCCGCGGCCAACCTGGCGGTCACCCCGAACTCGAGCAACATCAACGGCTACACGTTCAACTCGAACATCAGCGAGGACCCCCAGTTCGCCACCTATCCGTCGACCTCGCCCGACAACGACAACAAGAACGCCACCGTGCTGCTCCCCGGCTCTTCGTCGGGCCAGAGCGGGCGCTACGTGCTGGGACCGGCCACCGTCACCGGCACCGCCGTCCGTTCGGCCACCGCCCAACTGGTCAGTGGCCAGTGGGCCGTCAGCATCGTGCTGACCAGCCAGGGCGCCAAGCAGTGGGACGCGCTGGCCCAAGAGCAGTTCCACGCCATCATCGGGATCGACCTCGACGGGCAGGTGGTCTCGGCGCCGATCACCCAGCCGACGCAGTCTTCCTTCTCGTCGTTCAACGGCCAGGTGCAGATCTCGGGCAGCTTCACCGAGGACCAGGCCAAGACGCTGGCCACCGAGTTGACCTACGGGGCCCTCCCGGTGAAGCTCGACCGCCTCACCGTGCAGACCGTGTCGCCGACGTTGGGCAAAGCCTCACTGCAGGCAGGGCTCCTGTCGGGTCTGGCGGGCCTGATCCTGGTGCTGCTCTACATGATCTTCTACTACCGCCTGCTGGGCATCGTGGTCGTTGCCGGCCTGGGGGTGACCGGAGCACTGCTCTGGGCGATCATTGCCGCCATGGGCCAGAGCCTCAACACCACGATCGACCTGGCCGGCATCATCGGCCTCATCGTCTCGGTCGGCATCACCGTCGACTCGTACGTCGTCTACTTCGAGCGTCTGAAGGACGAGGCCCGGGCAGGGCGCACGGTCCGCACCAGCGTGGACCGCGGATTCGCCAGCGCCTTCCGCACCGTGCTGGCCGCTGACGCCGTCTCGCTGCTCGGTGCGGCCGTCCTGTACTTCATCTCGATCGGGCCGGTCCGGGGATTCGCCCTCTTCCTCGGCCTGTCCACCATCCTCGACGTCGTCGTCACCTACTTCTTCACCAGGCCCTTCGTCATCCTGCTGGGCCGCAGCCGCAGCGCCACCGAGGCCAAGGGCATGGGTGTGGCGAGCGGGCTCGGCATGACTGCCGAGGCCCGGCCATGACGCCGCGAGACGGCAACGGCAACCGGCCCTCGGACCCGACGGAGGAAGACGAGGCGGCTGTCGAGCTCGAGGAGGCGTTCGACGAGGAGCTGGAGCTCGCCGCCGAGGAGCAGGAGCGCGAGGCCGTCGGTGCGAAGGGCCCCAACGTCTTCCAGCGCCTCTACCGGGGCCAGACCTCGTTCGACTTCATCGGCAACCGGCGGTGGTGGTTCGGCATCTCGGCCCTGATCATCGTGCTCGGTGTCATCTCGCTCGGCACCCGCGGCCTCAACCTGGGGATCGATTTCAAGGGCGGCCAGTCCTGGCTGGTCTCCTCCCAGACCCTCACCGTGGCCGAGGCCACCTCGGCCGTGGAGTCGGCCGGAATCACCCAGCCGACCGTGGTGCAGCTGACGAACCAGATCAACGGCCAGAAGCAGATCCAAGTGCAGGTCGACCTCAATTCGAAGTCGGTCGCCGAGCGCACCACCATCGAGAACAACGCACAGGATGCCCTGGCCCGGGCCGCCCACACGTCGCCCAACAACGTGAACTTCGACGATGTCGGGCCCACCTGGGGCGGCCAGGTGACGCAGAAGGCCATCGAGGCACTGATCGTCTTCTTCATCGCGGTGACCCTCTACATCTCCATCCGGTTCGAGTTCAAGATGGCGTTGGCCGCCATCGTGGCCGTGCTCCACGACATTCTGATCGTCGTCGGGATCTACTCGCTGGGAGGGTTCCAGGTGACGCCGGACACGGTCATCGCCGTCCTCACCGTGCTCGGGTACTCGCTCTACGACACGGTGGTCGTCTTCGACCGGATACGTGACAATGCCCAAGGCTTCGGCGCGTCCGGTCGGATCACCTACTCGGACATGGTCAACCTGTCGATGAACCAGACGCTGGCCCGGTCGATCAACACCTCGTTGGTGGCCATCGTCCCGGTGCTGTCCGTGCTGCTGGTCGGTTCGCTGCTCTTGGGCGCCTCGTCGCTGCAGAGCTTCGGCCTCGCCCTGGTCATCGGCCTCACCAGCGGCGCCTACTCGTCGATCTTCATCGCCTCGCCGCTGCTCGCCATGTTGAAGGAGCGGGAGCCCCGCTACGTCACCATCCGCCAGCGCCTCGAGTCCCGCGGTGAACGCGCCGCGCTCCTCACCCCGGCGGCGGCTGCCGCCATGGCCGGCGCCGCCGGCGGAGGCAACCGTTCCTCCGGTCGGGCCCGCCCCCAGTCGTCCGGCGTGATACGCCCGGGTGCTGCCTCGGAGGGCAAGCGAGCGGGGAGCGGGGCACCCAAGGGGGGCGGAGGGGAGGCGCCCCGGACCGGCGCCGCCGGGTCCCCCTCGGCCGCAACGCCGAAGAGCGCAGGTGCGGGTGCGGGCGGCCGTTCGGCATCCGGCTCCACCCGACCCGGGGGCAATCGACCCCCACCGAGGCCCCGCAAGGGGAAGGGCGGGAAGGGCAAACGCCGCTGAGGCGTGCGTCCGGAGCATCGGTTCCCGGGAGTTGTGCGACCCTGGGTCCCTCGGCCCGCGGGCAACGCGCCGAGTGGTCTCCCGCCCCGGCTGTTCGGACCGGTCCACCCGCCGTGACAGGTACCGTGTAGGGATGGCTCTGGCCACACCAGTCCCAGCCGAGGGAGCCGCGAGAGCAGGCGACGAGTATTTCGTGAACTCGTCGCTGCCCCCTGCAGAGGCAGCCCTGCTGGTGCCGGTCGTGGAGGCATTCCTCCGGCGTCACCCCGGTGACGACACCTCGATCATCGTGCGCGCCGCCGAAACGGCCACCCGTGCCCACGCCGGGCAGCTGCGGAAGTCCGGCGAGCCCTACATCACCCACCCGATCGCCGTCGCCGGCATCGTCGCCGACCTGGGGTTGGACGCCCAGACGGTCGCCGCCGCCCTGCTCCACGACGCCGTCGAGGACACCGGGGTCACCACCGAGCTGATCGAGCAGGAGTTCGGTCCGGCGGTCGCCCTCATCGTCGAGGGGGTCACCAAGCTCGATCGGCTCCAGTTCGACTCGAAGGAGGCCCAGCAGGCCGCCACTGTCCGCAAGATGCTCGTCGCCATGGCCAACGACTGGAGGGTGCTGATCATCAAGCTGGCCGACCGCCTCCACAACATGCGGACCCTGTCGGCGATGCCGGAGTGGAAGCAACGCCGCACCGCCCAGGAGACCCTGGACATCTATGCCCCGTTGGCCCATCGGCTGGGCATCCAGGGGGTGAAGTGGCAGTTGGAGGACCTGGCGTTCGCCACCTTGCACCCCAAGCGGTATGCCGAGATCGAGCAGATGGTGGCCACCCGGGCCCCCATGCTCGACGAGTTCCTGGCCCGGGTGCTCGTCTCGGTCCGGGAGCGACTGGCCGCCTCGGGCATCGCCGCCGAAGTGACCGGGCGTCCCAAGCACCTGTGGAGCATCTACGAGAAGATGGTGGTGCGGGGCAAGGAGTTCGACGACCTCTACGACCTGGTGGGCATCCGGGTCATCGTCGAGTCCGAAAAGGACTGCTGGGCGGCGCTCGGGTCTATCCACGCCATCTGGCCACCGGTGCAGGGCCGCTTCAAGGACTACATCAACTCACCGAAATTCAACCTGTACCAGTCGCTGCACACCACCGTGATCGGCCTCGACGGCAAGCCGATCGAGGTGCAGGTGCGCACCCACGAGATGCACCGCCGGGCCGAGTACGGCATCGCCGCCCACTGGGGGTACAAGGAGAACCCGACCCGGCCCGACCGGGGACCCGCTCCGTCCGTCAAGGGGGTCAAGGACCCGGGGGGCGGTGGCGCATCGGGCACCAAGGCCCGGAGGGGCAAGGAGGGCAAGGAGTCCGGGTCCAAGTCCCTGCCCGGCGAGCACGGCCGGGCGGACTCTGGCAAGAAGGGCGCCGGCATCACCACCGCCCAGCGGGCCGAGCTGGTCGAGCGCGACCGGCGGGCGGAGCGGTTGGCCCTGGCCAAGGAGACCTCCTCGACCACGGCCGAGGTCGAATGGATGCAGCGCATCGTCGACTTCCAGAACGAGACGACCGACCCCATCGAGTTCCTCGAGGCGCTCAAGCTCGACCTCGAGGAGGACGAGGTCTACGTCTTCACCCCCAAGGGCAAGGTCATCGCCCTGACCGCCAACGCCACCCCGGTCGACTTCGCCTACAGCATCCACACCGAGGTGGGTCACCGCTGCATCGGAGCCAAGGTGAACGGGCGGCTGGTGCCCCTCGACACCAAGCTCAACTCGGCCGACGCCGTGGAGATCTTCACCTCGAAGGCGCCGACAGCCGGACCGTCCCGTGACTGGCTGGGGATGGTCGCCTCGTCCCGGGCCCGGACGAAGATCCGCCAGTGGTTCTCGCGGGAGCGCCGCGAGGACGCCATCGAGCTCGGCCGCGAGGAGCTGATCAAGGAGCTCCGCCGCGAGGGGCTACCGGTGCAGAAGCTGGCCTCCGAGCGCTCCCTTGCCGAGCTGGCCACCGCCATGAACTACGCCGACCTCGACGCCATGCACGCGGCCATCGGTGACAACCGGATCTCGGCGCGGGCGGTTGCCCAGCGCGTGCTCCGCGATCTGCGCGGTGGGGTCTACGAGGAGCAGCTCCCCATCACCGCCCGCCGCCAGCCGACCGCGGCCCGGCCCGGACGCGGCTCTGCGGTCGGTGTGTACGTCGAGGGCCTCGACGACCTGATGGTGCGGCTGTCGCGCTGCTGCACCCCGGTCCCCGGGGACGAGATCGTGGGGTTCGTGACCCGTGGACGTGGGGTGTCGGTCCACCGGGCCGACTGCGCCAATGCCGCCTCCCTGGCCAGCAGGTCACGCGAGCGGTTGATCGAGGTGGAGTGGGACCACAGGTCCTCGAGCGTCTTCGTGGCCACCATCGAGGTGGTGGCCATCGACCGGTCACGGCTTCTCACCGACGTGACCAAGGTGGTGTCCGAGCACCATCTGAACATCGTGAGCGCCAACACCCAGACCGACGCCGACCGGATCAGCCGGATGCGGTTCGACGTGGAGCTGGCCGACCCGGCCCACCTCGAATCGGTGCTCAACCTGATCCGGCACCTCGACGCGGTCTACGACGTCTACCGAATCCTGCCCGGCAAGAAGGACTGACCCCAGGTGTCCGACAGAACCATGGCGGCGCGCGCCCCGAGTGGCACCCACGACGTGCTGTGGCCGGAGTCGGCGCGGTGGGAGGCACTGGTGGCCCGGTTCGCCTCCGGCGTCGAGCGGGCCGGCTACGGCCTGGCCCACACGCCCATCTTCGAGGACGTAAAGGTGTTCCGCCGGGGCATCGGCGAGGGCAGCGACGTGGTGGGCAAGGAGATGTACGAGTTCGAGGACCGCGGCGGGCGGACCCTGGCGCTGCGGCCGGAGGGAACAGCCCCCATGGTCCGGGCCTTCGTCCAACACCGGCCACCGCTGCCGTGGAAGGCGTGGTACGTCACCCCGGCCTTCCGGTACGAGCGTCCCCAGGCCGGCCGCTACCGGCAGCACCACCAACTGGGCGTCGAGGCCCTCGGGCCGGTCGACCCCGACCTCGACGTCGAGGTCATCGCCCTGGCCGACGGGTTCTTCCGCTCTCTCGGTCTGGTCGCAGTGGGCCTCCGGCTCAACTCGATGGGCGACGAGGTCTGCCGTCCGGCCTACCTCGACCTCCTCCGCTCCTGTCTCCTCGAGCGCCGCGACCAGCTGTGTCCGGAACACCGTGACCGCTTCGAGGCCAACCCGCTCCGGGTCCTCGACTGCAAGAGGGAGGAGTGCCGCACCGCAACGCAGGGCGCACCGGGCTTGTCCGACCACCTGTGCGATCCCTGCCGAGCCCACTTCGAGCGGGTCCGCCGGGGCCTGGACGCGCTGGGGGTTCCCTACGCGCTGGACCACCGGCTGGTCCGGGGTTTCGACTACTACACCCGCACCACCTTCGAGTTCTCGGCCGAGGCGCTGGAGTCGGCCCAGAACGGCATCGGCGGGGGAGGCCGCTACGACGGGTTGGTGGAGATGCTCGGCGGTCCGCCCACCCCGGGCATCGGCATCGGCATCGGCATTGAGCGGCTCCTTCTGGCATGCGATGCCGAAGGGGTGTTCCCGGTGGACCCGGTCCCCCTCGACGCCTTCGTGGTGGACGTGGTCGGCGGGGAGGCGGCCCGGGACATCACCACCGCACTGCACCGGGCCGGGATCGGGGCCGACCGGGCCTACGACAACCGCTCGATGAAGGCCCAGCTGAAATCGGCAGACCGCTCCGGGGCCCGAATGGCCCTGATCGTGGGGCCCGACGAGTCCGCAGCGGGTACGGTGTCCCTCCGACCTCTGCGGGGCTCCGGCGACCAGCGCATCGTGCCGGCCGCCGAGGTGGTGGACGCGGTCCGTGCCGCAATCGGCGACCTCGGGTTCGAACCCCCGGCCCCCGTCCCCCCGTCCCTGTGATCGCGCCACACCCCCGAAAGGATCGTCCTTGACCGTTCCCCCCACACCAACGGGCGCCACCTCCATGCGCACCCACCTGTGCGGAGCCTTGCGCGCCGCCGACATCGGGTCCACGGTGACGGTGTGCGGATGGGTGGCCAAGCGCCGCGAGCACGGTGAGCACCTCGCCTTCATCGACCTGAGGGACCACACCGGTATCGTCCAGTGCGTCATCCCCGGAACGGTCGACGTCCGCAGCGAGTACGTCATCTCGGTGCAGGGTGCGGTCCGAGCCAGGCCGGAGGGAACGTTGAACCCTGATCTTCCGACCGGCGAGGTCGAGATCGGCGACTGCATCGTCACCATCCTGAACAGCGCGGAGCCGCCGCCGTTCGCCATCGACGATCGGGTTGAGGTCGACGAGGGGATCCGCCTCAAGCACCGCTTCGTGGATCTCCGTCGGCCCCGGATGCAGGCGAATCTGCGCATCCGGGCCATGGTCAACCACGCCCTGCGGTCGGCCATGGACCGCCAGGGGTTCGTCGAGGTGGAGACACCGTTGCTGTGGGCGCCCACGCCCGAGGGGGCCCGCGAGTTCGCCGTGCCCAGCCGGCTCCATCCCGGGTCGTGCTACGTGCTGCCCCAGAGCCCGCAGCTGGCCAAGCAGCTCCTGATGGTGGCCGGTGTCGACCGCTACTACCAGATCGCCCGGTGCCTGCGCGACGAGGACCTGCGCGCCGACCGGCAGTTCGAGTTCTCCCAGTTGGACGTCGAGGCCTCCTTCGTGACCCAGGAGGACATCCTGGGGTTCGTGTCCGAGGCAGTCCTCGACGCCGCCGAGGCCGTGACCGACGAGCGCCCGGAGCCGGTGCCCCGGATGACTTGGGCCGAGGCCATCGACCGGTACGGGACCGACAAGCCGGACACCCGGTTCGGCATGGAGTTGATCGACCTGTCCGCGGTCTTCGACGGCACCGAGGTGAAGGCGTTCGGCGCACCGTGTGTCAAGGCGATCGTGCTCGAGGGCGGGGGCACCCTCACCCGATCGAAACTCGACGGGCTCACCGACCGGGCCAAGGGGCTCGGGGCCAAGGGGCTTGCCTGGTTCCGGGTGGCTGCGGCCGAGGGAGCAGACAGGGCCGAGGGGGTCGGGTCGGACTGGCCTTCGCTGGTCCTCGACTCACCGCTCGACCGGTTCCTCTCCGACGGCGAGCGTGTCGGCCTGCTGTCCGCCACCGGCGCCGGAGCGGGCGACCTGATCCTGGTGGTCGCCGACGAGTACCGCACCGCATGCACCGTGCTCGGCCACTTGCGCCTCGAGGTGGGGGGGCGCCCGGTCAGCGAGGGCCCCTATCGCTTTCTGTGGGTAGTGGACTTCCCGATGTTCGACGGCGTCGACGAGGCGGGCCATCCCATCGCCGCCCACCATCCCTTCACCATGCCCCACCCCGACGACCTGGGGCGCCTGGAGTCGGATCCGGCGTCGGTGCGTAGCCAAGCCTACGACCTGGTCCTCAACGGCTGGGAGCTCGGATCCGGCAGCGTCCGTATCCACCGGGCGGACATCCAGAGCCGGGTCTTCGCCGTCCTGGGGATCGACGAGGACGAAGCCATGTCCCGGTTCGGCTTCCTTCTCGGGGCCTTCCGCTTCGGTGCACCGCCCCACGCCGGGTTCGCCGTGGGCATCGACCGGCTGGTGGCCATCTTCGCCGGCGAGGACAGCATCCGCGAGGTGATCGCCTTCCCGAAGACGCAGTCGGGGTCGGACCCGATGACCGGTGCCCCCAAGGCGCTGGCACCGGGGCTCCTGGGCGAGCTCGGCCTCCAAGTGATCCCCCCGCGGGACTGAGGGGACCTCCGTGGCCGGTGACGACCTCTTCTCCGGCGCTGCGCAGGAGCGCCTGGCCACCAGGGCCCCCCTGGCGGCCCGCCTCCGTCCCCACACCCTGGACGAGATCATCGGGCAGGAGCACCTGGTTGGCCCGGGTGCCCCTCTGCGGGCCCTGATCGAGTCCGACCGGCTCACCTCGGCCATCCTGTGGGGACCCCCCGGAACCGGCAAGACCACGTTGGCCTCGGTGGTGGCGACGGCCACGGCCAAGCAGTTCGTGCCGATGTCGGCGGTCACCGCCGGCGTCAAGGACGTGCGGGAGGTGGTCGAAGGCGCCCGCCGGCTGCTGGGCGAGCAGGGGAGGGGGACCATCCTCTTCCTGGACGAGGTGCACCGGTTCAACCGGTCGCAACAGGACGCACTGCTCCCCTCGGTGGAGGAGGGGCTGCTGGTCCTCATCGGTGCGACCACCGAGAACCCCTTCTTCGAGGTCAACGCCCCCTTGTTGTCCCGGTCGACCCTGTGGCGGCTCGAACCTCTGTCCGGCGACGAGTTGCGGGAGGTGGTGGCACGGGGACTGGCGGCCGAGGGAGCCGCCGCCGAGCCCGACGCCGTCACCGCCCTGGTCGGACTGGCCGACGGCGATGCCCGAGCGGTACTGACCACCCTGGAGGTCGCCCTGGCCCTCGCCGGTACCCGTCCGGTCACCCTCGAGGACGTCGAGCGGGCGCGCCACACCCGCCTGCAGCACTACGGGGACGAGAGCCACTACGACCAGGTCAGCGCGTTCATCAAGTCGGTGCGCGGCTCCGACCCCGATGCAGGCCTCTACTGGCTGGCCCGGATGCTCGAGGCGGGCGAGGACGCCCGGTTCATCGCCCGCCGGTTGGTCATCCTGGCCAGCGAGGACATCGGGGAAGCCGACCCGCTTGCCCTCGTGGTGGCCGACGCCGCCGCCCGGGCTGTCGAGTTCGTCGGATTGCCGGAGGCGCAGCTGAACCTGGCCCAGGCCGTGGTCCATCTGGCCTGCGCCCCCAAGTCGAACCGGGTCACCGTGGCCCTGGGCCGGGCCCAGCACGATGTCCGCCAGGGCCCGAGGGGGGACGTCCCCGCCCACCTGAGGGACGCGCACTACAAAAGCGCGGCCTCCATCGGGCACGGGGAGGGCTACGTCTACCCGCACGACCAGCCCGATGCGTGGGCGGACCAGCAGTACCGCCCGGCCGAGCTCTCGGGCAACCGCTACTACGAACCGAGTGACCGCGGGCACGAGGCAGTGGTGGCCGAGCGTCTGCGGCGCTGGCGCACCGGTGACGCCGACAGCGTCGGTGTCGGTGGTGGTCGTCGTGGTGACGGGAGCGGTGGCAGTGGCAATGGTCCTGACGGCGGTGGTGAGGGTCGCGGTGATGACGGCGATGGGGCCGACCCATCCCCTGCACCGTGATGAGCGAAACTGATGCCATGAAGAGTCCCGAGCCGGCCCGCCCGGCCGACCCGGAGACCTCGGCCGCCCCTGCCACGCCACGCGATTCCAACTTCGGAGGCGTCCGGTTCCGGCTCCGGCGGACGATGGGCAAACGGCTCACGCGGCCCGTGCTGTCGATGGCCGGGGTGGTCCTGGTGGTCGCAGCCTCGATCGGACTCGTCACCGGCGGTGGCGCGGTCGAGGCCGGCGCAGCGCAGGCGATGAGCACTCCGGGTGGTGCGGGGGAAGTGCCGCTGACCGGCTCGGCGGTCGGCCTTCCCGCCGGTGCGCAGGTCACCGGGGCCACGAGCTCCACCGCCACGGTGACCGCAGACGTCTCCCTCAAGCCACGCGACCCGGCGGCCCTCGAGGCGTTCGTCCACGCGGTGTCCACCCCCGGATCTCCGCAGTACGGCCACTATCTGGCCCGCGGGCAGTTCGGACCCGAGTTCGGCCCGACCCCGGCCACCGTCGCCACCACCCGTGCCTGGCTGGCCTCGTCCGGCCTCAGGGTGGGTGCCAACTCGTCGGACGGACTGCTGATACCGGTATCAGGGACCGCTGCGCAGATCGAATCCGCCTTCGGTGTCCCGCTGGAGAACGCCAGACTCGCCGGCGGCCGGATGGCCCGGGCAGAAACCGCCGAGCCCCGGGTGCCGGCAGCGTTGGCCGACAGCGTCGCAGGAGTCCTCGGCCTCTCCACGGTGGCCGAGCCCCATCCCCAGCTTGTACCCGGCCAAGCATTGGCTGGAGGCGGGTCTGCGTCCGGCTCCACGTCTGGTGGCACCTCTCCTGCCGGCTCCACGTCCGCGGGCAGTGCCGGGTCACGCCCGGCTGCGGTCGCCCATGCCGGGCCGGCGGCGTGCCCTGACGCCAGTGCCGCCGCCTCGGATGCCCGTGGCTGGACCGCCGATCAGCTGGCCTCGGCCTACGGGTTCAGCACGCTCTACGGCCAGGGCCGTGTCGGTGCGGGCCAGACCGTAGGCATCTACGAGCTGGAGCCGTTCACGCCGAGCGACATCCAGGCCTTCGAGGCCTGCTACGGGGTCACGGTGCCGGTGTCCACGGTGCCGGTGGACGGCGGGGCCGGTTCCGTCCCCCAGTCGGGCGAGGCCGCCCTCGACATCGAAATGGTGGCCGGGCTGGCGCCCTCCTCGTCGATCATCGTCTACGAGGGTCCGAACGGCAACGGCAGCGGACCGGGCAGTGGTCCGTACGACACTTATGCGCAGATGGTCGACGACGACACGGCGAAGGTGCTCACCACCAGTTGGGGGGAGTGCGAGGGGGCCAGTGGCATCAGCCACGCCGAACAGCAGTTTGAGACCACGTTGTTCACCCAGGCGGCGACCCAGGACCAGACGGTCTTCGCCGCGTCCGGCGACTCCGGTTCCACCGACTGCTACGACCCGTCGGCCGGGGTTACCGATCAGACGCTCTCGGTCGACGACCCTGCCGACCAGCCCGATGTGACCGGGGTCGGGGGGACGTCGCTCACCAGCATCTCGACGCCGTCGCCCACCGAGTCGGTCTGGAATGACGGGCCGGGCGGAGGCGCCGGCGGTGGCGGGTACTCAAAAGACTTCACCGCGCCGACCTGGCAGGCTGGAGCCCCAGTCCGCGAGGTTCCCGACGTCTCGGCCTCGGCCGACCCCGACCACGGCGCCATGATCTATGTCGGGGGCCAATGGAGACCCTTTGGGGGGACGAGCACGGCGGCACCGTTGTGGGCGGCGCTCACCACCGTGATCAAACAGGGTTGTGCGACACCGGCCGGATTCCTCAACCAGACGCTCTACACAGCAGGCGCCGGTGGCTCTGCGCCGTTCAACGACATCACCACCGGCAACAACGACCTGTTCGCATCAACTCCGCTCGACTATCCGGCGACCTCCGGTTACGACCTGGCCTCGGGATGGGGGTCGCCCAAAGGCGGTGCCCTGCTCGGCACCCTGACCGGCTCACCCGCCGGCTGCCCGGCGGTCACCGGGCTCAGTGCCAACTCGGGCCCGGCCACCGGTGGCCGCACCGTGGTGATCACCGGCAACGGGTTCGGGTCGTCCACCCCCGCGGTCCACTTCGGAGGGGCGACAGCCGCCGTCCTCTCCTCGACTCCTAACTCGGTGACCGTGCGCACCCCGGACGTGACCTACGGACAGCAGGCCGGCGTGACCGTCACCGTCTCCGCCGGTCCCGCCGCCGGAACCAGCGCCACCGTTCCGGCCGGCGAGTACACCTTTGTCTCGCCGCAGATCACCGGCATCGTGCCGGGCAAGGGACCCACCTCCGGCGGGGGGACGGTCATCGTCGACGGCTCGGACTTCTCCGGAGCCTCCTCGGTGAGCTTCGGATCGGCAGCTGCGTCGTTCACGGTGAAGTCGGACACCTCGCTGGTGGCCCAGGTGCCGCCCGGCCCGGCCGGCGGGGCCACGGTGGAGGTGGTCGTGCAGAGCCCCGACGGGACCAGCCCGTCGGTGGCGTCGGACCGGTACCTCTACGCGCTCCCGGGCTACTGGCTGGTGGCCTCCGACGGCGGCATCTTCGCCTTCGGCGATGCGGGGTTCTACGGGTCGACCGGCGCGCTGCGATTGAACAAGCCGGTGGTGGGCATGGCCGCTACGCCGGACGGCCGTGGCTACTGGC
>PLHF01000078.1:0-6035 GCA_003138855.1 Acidimicrobiaceae bacterium
CCTCGACCCTCGGTCCGGAAGGCCTAGAGGCCCTTCGCAGATCCGGTTACTTGTCCTTGACCTTCCGCCGCAGGTCGTCCAGTGAGTCCGCCCCGTCCCGGTCCTTGACCTCGCTGAGAGTGTCCTCGTTGCGGAAGTTCTTGAACTCGGGGTAGTCCTCCCTCAAGTTCTTCATCTTGGTGTTGCCGTGCTTCTCAGAGATGCGGCCGTCCTTGTCCCGGTGCCGCCCGTCCAGTCCTTCAGCCATAGCAATACTCCCTAGCTAGCTAGTCTCGCAGCTTCAGAATACCAACTATGTAGTTCGCTCCGCCCAGAGGCATGAACCTTCACAGCCAATCGGTCGTGAGCCACTCGCTCAACGGTGCGTGATCGCCGCGAGGACCATCGATGACCGTTGTGGCTGGCGTCACCATGATCTCGACGGGAGGGCGGCCAAGGCCACAGCAGACCTGATGATCGCCATGTACGCGGTAAGCCCAGACGGCGAGTAGCCCAGATCTGGCACGTCCGTCCGGTGACGGACGGTGGTTCGGTAGACGTTCTGCTCATTCGCACGAACCCGGAATCCGACGGATTTGATCAACCGGGCCCATTCTGGGATGGGCAGGCAGAATCCGCCGACGGAGCCGCTGAACTGGGAGAA
The DNA here is from genome assembly GCA_003138855.1 of Acidimicrobiaceae bacterium. Classification (GTDB taxonomy): domain Bacteria; phylum Actinomycetota; class Acidimicrobiia; order Acidimicrobiales; family RAAP-2; genus Bog-756. The sequence goes on from PLHF01000078.1 coordinate 644, forward strand.
CACCAGCTCGAACCACTTTCAGCCCGCGTTCCGGAACACTGGGGTAACCGAATGCTGAGGAACCACGGGACCTGAGGGATGGCCGCGGAGGATGGCCCATGCCTCGATGCCCGCTTCTTGCCCGCGAGCTCAGCGCCCAAACTTGGGCGGTACCGCTCGCGAGAGCTGCAGACAACCCGTGTAACAACGCTTTCGGGGTGCTATGTCTGACCTTGGCTGAGAGCACCTGCGACAGCGTCACGGTCAGATAGGAGACGCGCTATGTCCCACGGGACAGGGGAGAGAGAAAGGGACCCTAGGTAGGCCAGCGGCACAGCGTGTGGAGTCAACCCCTTGCCGGGCGCGGATCCAAAGCTTAGCGTTCCACCTATCTGGCTTCAGGTGGGAGCCAGCGAAATCAGGCACGGAGGCGTAATGATCAAAGGATTTAGGAACTTCCTCATGCAGGGAGAATTGATCATCATCGCGGTCGGCCTTGTCGTGGCGCTCGCATTCAGCACGCTGATCAAGTCCTTCACCGATTCGATCATCACGCCCCTGGTCAATGCCATGGAGGGCGGGGGAGCAGGATCTCTGGGTCTCGGGTGGACGATCAATGGTCAACGTATCAATCTTGGTTCGTTCATTTCAGCGATCGTCTACTTCATCATCTTCATGGCAGCGATCTACCTCGTACTCGTCGTTCCGTACCGCTCATATATGAAGAAGCGAGGGGTCGGTGTCTTCGGTCCCCCGGCGGAAACCAAGACATGCCCGCAATGCCTTTCGACTGACCTGCCTGTAGCAGCAGCGAAGTGCAGCCACTGCGCGAGCTTGGTGTCCTAGGGCTGAATCAACTACTACGGGGTCTTCTACTGCACCGAGTTGTACTCCCTCGCATTGCGCATCGACCAGCATCTGGTCCGGTGGGCCATGCAGGAGTTCAAACGACTGCGGAGGAAGCCGCCAGGGGCGTGGGCCTGGTTGAACGCTGCTCGACAACAGAACCCCAGACTCTTCGCTCACTGGCAGGCACCTTCTCCCGCTCGCCCCCAACCGACCTGCAAGTGCCGGATGAACTGAGAGGTTCACGTCTGGTTCTGTGAGCGCCGGGGGGTGCGATTCCCCCCGGCTACTCGACTGAGCAACCTCCGGACCGTGGGGATGGCGGCGGAGGATGGCCCATGGCTCAGTGACCGTGCCGTACTGTTGGGATCAGCGTGGGTTTGGTTCAGGGCGGCAGTTCTCGCGAAAGTTGCACACGCCCGCAATGGCACCTTGAGAATGCAAGTCCGGGACCGCTTACCGCGGATCATGGGACACCTTCCAACCCGTGGTCAGACTTGGTGTGACAATTGCACGAGCACTCGCCCAAACAGGTCGGCGCTCAAGGTGCTGGGGTCGACATACTGCTCGATGGCCAGGCCGTTGGAGAGTGCCAGCACCACGGTTACGACGTCGTCGACGGTGAAGTCGCTGACCGGTGGATCTCCACCAAGAATCTGCTGGACACTGACGGCTATTGCATCCCGCAGGGTTCGTCGGTGGGCGATGAACCGTACGCGCACGTCATCGTCTCGGACGGCGCGACGCCAGAAGTCCAAGAAAACCAACCGCCATTCCCGCTGTTCGGTGAATGCCTCGGTGAGAAGGCCCCCGATGTCGCGCAGATCCTGCGGATTTCGAGCGTCGGCCGTGCCGGCGGCCAGGACGCTTCGGATCGACTCCACCCGGGCCAACACTTGCTCGGTCATCATGGCGAAGAAGAGATCGTCTTTACCCGTGAAGTTGGAATAGATGGCACCTTTCGTCAGGCCGGCGGCAGCGGCGACCTGGTCCAGATTCGCGGTATCGAAGCCATGCTCGGCGAAGACTTCTAGCGCCGCGTCCAGCAATCGACGGCGCACCTCCTCACGTTTCGGTCTCCGGGTTCGAGCAACAGATGGAGAGTTGGAGCTCGACGCGAGAGCGGTCCCTACCTCTGTCCTGCCGTTGACATCGCTCATCCCAAATAGCATACTGGCCAGTATTCAATACTGACTGGTATCGAGGTGAACGATGGCGCTGATCCCCTACGTCGACCCGAAGAGCGCACCCCAAGAGGTCCGGAAGCTGCTCGACGTCCTGCCTGACCTGCACGTGTTCCAAATGGTCGGTCAAGCTCCCACGCTGTTCGGCCCCTGGCTTGCTCTTGGCGGGGCGATCCTGGCCACACTCGAACTCGACCCACTACTGCGCGAGCTCGCGATCTTGCAGGTTGCCGGCACGGTCGGCTGCGAGTACGAGCGACTGCAGCACGGAGCGATCGCTGCAGGTGTCGGTGCAACCAGCGAACAAGTCACGCTGCTCGCCACCGCCAGCGAAGGCCGGGACCAAGATGCGATGAATCGCGCCTTCACTCCCGGCCAGCGAGCTGTGATCAGCTTCACCGATCAGGTGACCGGCCCCGGCCGGGCTTCTGAGGCAGAGGTCGCCGCCCTCCGGGAGTACCTGGCCGATCGCTGCATCGTGGAGCTCCTGCTCGTCATCGGTCATTACTTTGGGATCGCCCTGTTGGCCGAGACAGTCCGTCTCGACCTCGACGAACCCGCTCAGATGGCAGTCGTCGACCTCGCTGCAGGCGCCACGAGCGACGGGCAATGACCGTGGCCGCAAGCCCCGAGACCCCAGGAGCATTGCCGGCTCATGTCAGCGACACCGCCGCTGGCACCGCCGATGGTCACGGCACGCTGCAGGGCCGCCGCTTGCTCGTAGTGGGCGGGGGTCAGCAGACTTACGATCAGGACGACCCTCCGGTAGGTATCGGGCGAGCGATCTGCGTGTTCGCCGCCCGCGAAGGAGCCTCAATTGCTGTCGCCGACATCGATGCCGTCGCCGCGCATACCACTGCAGATCGCATTACCCAGGAGGGAGGCACCGCCTACGCCCTCGTTGGTGACAGCAGCAACGAAACAGACGTAGCACGCCTCATCGTCGAAGCCGTTGAGCATCTGGGTGGACTGGATGCCGTCTCGCTCAACGTCGGCATCGCCGTCGGGGACCACCTGGCCGGAACCACATCGGCCGACTGGGACAGGGTCATGGCGACCAACCTGCGGTCACCGTTCTTGTGCTGCAAACACACGCTTCCGCTGTTGCCGCCTGGCGCCGCAATCGTCCTCACCTCTTCTACTGCCGCCCGCGTCGTCAGCACCACGGCGATTCCCGGATACGCCGCCAGCAAAGCGGCCCTGTCCGGGTTGTGCGCATACGTCGCCAAGGAGGCTGCTCCACGAAGAGTGCGAGTCAACGTGGTGATGCCCGGGCTCATCGACACATCGCTCGGACGACTCGCCAGCCTTGTCAAGCCCGACCGGGACAGCACCCCGATTCCCCTTGGTCGTCAGGGCACCGGATGGGACGTCGCTGCGGCCACCGCCTTCCTCCTGTCCGACGCTGCCGACTACATCACCGGCCAAACGCTCGCTGTTGATGGAGGCCTCTCTGAAGTCCGATGATCGCGAACAGGCGGAATGACCAACAGCTCCGGATCCCTTGGAATCGGTCGACGCGAGATGCTCCAGATTCCAGACCTAGCCCGTGACTACCGCGATAATGATCGGCAGACGTGAATCGCCGCGAACATCTGGAGGCGCACGAAGCGAGCGTCCCAGAATGTCAATGGGGTGTCAGCAGCGAAAGTGACCTTCGCTGCCGGCTGGGGTTGCAGTATCTCGGGCTCACCTCAGAGCCCGCCTGCGACGGCCTCAGGCGTCCTCGCCGCACCGGCCGGTGCCTGTTTCAGTGAACCGGAACAGAATCGGCCTGTCGGCTCTCCGATCGTCACCGGAGGGAGTCGGGTGGCTCCTTCCTGTGGACCGATCTAGAGGATGAGGAAGAGCAAGGTCTGCGTCGTCGTCCCGATGCTGTTGGTGGCCGTGATGGTCACTACCGAGAAGCTGAAGGTGGTCGGCGTGCCCGAGATGGTGGCCGTCCCGTTGGTGTTGGCCTTGAAGGTCAATCCCTTGGGCAGGGCCCCGGTCTCAGCCAGTGTCGCTGTCGGGGAGCCGGTAGTGGTCACCGTGAAGGTGGAAGCTCTCCCGACCGTGGGGGTGACAAGGGAGCTGCTGGTGAACTTCGGTGGCGTCCCGATGGTGATGGTGAAGGCTTGCGTCACCGAGCCATTGGCATTGGTGGCCGTGAGGGTCAAGGTGGAGGTTCCCGCAGTAGTCGGCGTTCCTGAGATGGTGGCCGTCCCGTTGGTGTTGGCCTTGAAGGTCAATCCCGCTGGCAGGGCCCCGGTCTCGGCCAGTGTGGCCGTCGGGGAGCCGGTGGTGGTCACCGTGAAGTTCAAAGCCTTCCCGACCGTGTCCGAGGTCGAAGCGGAACTGGTGAATTTGGTGGCCGTGCCGATCACGATCGAGAGCGTCGCCGTGGCCGTGCCGCTGGCATTCTTGGCGGTGAGGGTGAGCGTCGAGGTCCCGGCCGTGGTAGGTGTGCCGGTGATGGTGGCGGTGCCATCACCCTTGTTGGTGAAGAGAACTCCCGTGGGCAGGGTTCCGGTTTCGGTGATGGCGGCAGTGGGGGAACCGGTAGTGGTCACCGTGAAGGAGAACGCCGTCCCCACCACACCCGTTGCCGAACCGGCACTGGTGAACTTCGGTGCTACCGGTGCCGCGGTGACAGTCAATCCGTAGGTCTGGGTCACCGTGCCGGTGGCATTGGTGGCGATGAGGGACAGAGTGGAGGCGCCGGCGGCAGTGGGCGTTCCCGAGATGGTGGCCGTGCCGTTGCCGTTGTCGGTGAAGATCAATCCCGCGGGCAGGGCCCCGGACTCACCGAGGGACGGTGCCGGGTAGCCGGTGGTGGTCACCGTGAAGGTGAACGCCGTACCGACGGTCGCCGTTGCCGAGGCGGCGCTGGTGATGGCCGGTCCCTGACCGACGATCACGGTCAGGGACTGGGTGGCGTTCGGGGTGATCCCGTTGGCGGCGGTGACGGTCAGGGTGGTCGTGCCGGTGGCCGTCGGGGTCCCCGACAGCAGCGCACTGCCGTTGCCCAGGTCGACGAAGGTGAGCCCGGCGGGCAGGGCCCCGACCTCGGTGATCGCCGGGGTGGGGGCGCCCGTGGTGGACACGGCGAAGGCCCCTCCCGAGTTCAGGGTGAAGTAGGCGGTGGCCCCGCTGGTGATGACCGGAGCCGCGCTCGAGGCCACGGTGATGGCCAGGGCCAGGGTGGCCGTGCTGCCCGAGGCGTTGGTGGCCGAGATGGTCACCGGGTAGCTCCCGGCGGTGCCGGTCGCCGGGGTCCCGGCCACGGTGGCCGTGCCGTTGCCGTTGTCGGTGAAGGTCAGCCCTGCGGGCAGAGCGCCCGACTCGGTGAGGGACGGCGCCGGGTAGCCGGTCGTGGTCACCGTGTAGGTGCCCGCCACCCC
>PLHF01000078.1:6114-6730 GCA_003138855.1 Acidimicrobiaceae bacterium
GAAGGGTGCCCCCACGATCGAAGTGGCCGTGTTGGCACTGGTGATGGCCGGGGCGACGTCCTCGGTGAGGGTGGTCGACCCGGGGGCCGGCACGGCCGTCCATGCCGACAGCTCACCGCTGTAGGTCGAGCCGAAGGCGGTGCCCCCGACGGTGGTGCCCGGGGGCACGGTGATCGGGATGCTGACCGGGGTGCCGGTCGAGTTGGTCACGGTGACCACGCCGTTCTGCTCTGAGGCCTTCACCGATCCCGCGCTCTGGGCACTGGCCCAGGCCGACTGCAGCCCGAGGGTCTGGGCCTCGGTGACGTCGGTCATCTGGACGAGGGGTGTGGTGCTGTTGTACCAGCTGTTGTACTGGGACAGCATGTTGCTGATGAGACCCAGCAAGGTGTAGTCAGGGCCGATCAGGTTGGTCTGGTGCGCATATCCCACCCGTGGGTTGTTGGCCAGGACGTGGCTCAACATGATGTGGGACTCCGAGGCCAGGAGGGAGGACTCCGTCGCCGGGGTGCTGAGGCAGGTGGTGGCCGACGAGGAGGCACAGTGGCCGGTCTCCGACGGGTAGGTGGCATCGCCGAGCGAGGTGCCGGGGGCCACGTAGAGGGTGTTGTACTCG
>PLHF01000046.1 GCA_003138855.1 Acidimicrobiaceae bacterium
CCCCTACCGAATCCTCTTTGAGTCAAGAGGGAAATTTCCGAGGCTTCGGGGCGCGGCGCGTCCACGTGCCGTCGAAGGCACAGTTGCCTAAGGTTTTGGTGGGTCCGGGAGTGACTTCGCCGAAGAGCCGGCCGCCAGGGTGCAGAGCCGGTCACGCAGGCCACGAGTCGTTCCCGCTTGTCCTCCCGGGCCCCTACTTGTTGGTGTCGACNNGCCACCTTCCGCTCGAAGTAGGCCCTGCCTTCCGAGTTCGTCTGGCGGATCTGGCAGATGGCCACCATGTGGATCGCATGGTTGAGCTGGCGGTTGCCGCGACGACTCAGTCGATGGACGATCCTGCCTCCCGACGACAGCTCGATGGGAGCCACTCCGGCATAGGAAGCGAACTTGTCCCGGCTGGTGAACCGCCGGACATCGCCGGTGTAGCCGATGAGCTCGCACGCCAGAATCGGGCCGACGCCGTAGAGCTCGGTGAGTGTCGTCCCCGATGCCTGGACTGCCGTCTTGATCCGCTTGTGCGACTCCTTCAACTGGACGTCGAGTCGCCGCACATCGTCGAGAAGCTCGAGTGCCAGGTCGTAGCGGGTCCGTTCAACCGCAGTCTTCGGATTGAAGTCACCGAGCAGCCGCACAGCGTCAGAAGCGTTGAGTTCCTTGGCGATTCCCCCCGGAGAGAGGTTGGCCAGAGCGGCGTGGAGTCGGGAGACCACGATGTTGCGGAGTCTGCCGATCTCATGGTTTCTCTTGGCCAGGAGGCGGAGCACCTCTGTGTGGTTGGCAGGCTCCACCGAACGGAGGCCCGGCGAACGGAGGGCAGCGATGGCCACCGAAAGCGCGTCGTTCGGGTCGTTCTTGTTGGAGTGACCCGTGCTGAGGACTCGGACCCTCGAGGCCAACGTCGCCGGCACATCGAGGACTTCTTCGCCCGCGTTCACCAGCTGCTGGGACAGCAGGTAGCCCAAGCCACCAGCCGACTCGACAGCCCAGGTGCGCTCGCCGAGAGGTTCCGCCCAGGCCAGCAACTTCGCTGTCTGCTGGCACGTAGCTCGCACTCTGATCTCGGACAGCTGCTGTTCGTCGCAGCCGATGGCTACTGCCGTGTGGGACGCCTTGTGGGGGTCGATCCCGATGATCACTGTCATGAGTTCCTCCTTCGTGGTCGGGTAGGACCGCGAGGGCACTCCTGGTTTGGATCTTGTACTTGTTCCTCTTTCGAGCCACTCGCGGCAAGGACCGGACGGGAAGCTCTTCGGTAGAAAGCCAGTCGGCCACAGCCGACGGCAGGCACTTGGCGAGCTACCCCATCCGGACCTCTAAACGCTACGAACAAACCGCAGTGTCTGCCATGAAGTCTCAACCANNAGGCACGAGTGGGCTAGGTCAGGTAGCCAGGGGAGTCCACTCGGTAACCGCCACCTGTGAGCGGGGAACCTGGTTCCGGCTATGGGCAATGCGTCGGCGTTATTGTGCGCCAGTCAGCGGTGCAGTCGTCAAAGCCGGAAGCTCTGAACGCCGAGTGCTCTTGGGCAGGACGATCGCAGCCGTTGAGACGCTACGCAGGCCGAGGAACCGAAGCGAACACCGATAGCGTGAACCACAGCGGCAGGGCCCGGCGAAGTGCTTCGGGACCGCTCACTTCGATTTCGCCTGAACGAAGGGCGTTGGACCACCCTGAGTCGCCGCGCCAGACCTCGACCATGCGGCGCAGGCTGGCGCTCACTGTCACGGCCACCGGGTGACCGGGGTCCACATCGCACACGTCGGCGTCATCGGCGGTAATCACTATCCACCAATCACGAGCCTTAGCTGGTGCGTCCGGGAAACTGAACCGGACCACGGTCCGCCCGCCCGGGACGGCGGCGTGGTCGATGTTGCGGTGCATGTCCCACAATAGGAGTTTCGGATCGAGGTCCTCGTCGCCGAGTTCGCCGATCCAACGGACACCCCAAGTACCCAGCGCCTCGACCACCGGCCGCAGCTCCTGACCCCCCGGGGTCAGGACGTACCGTACGTCGCTCCCTTCGGCCCTCCTCTCGACGATCCCAGCACGTGCCAGCTGTTGCAGCCGCTTGGACAGCAACGACGGCGACATTCGGGGCAGACCGCGGCGCAGCTCGTTGAACTGCTGGCTCCCGCTCACCAGCTCGCGGACGATGAGCAGGGTCCAGCGCTCGTCGAGCAGCTCCATCGCCTTGGCGACGGGGCAGAACTGGTAGTACCCGGACCCCACATCTGCACACGTTACCAGTACAGATCTTGTACTAGCCCGAGGTCCCGCCCCTCCTTACCCTTGATCCGAGGGGATTGATGAGGATCAGCCCCACGGGCGATCGGGCCAGCTCACGGTGTGCGCTCGGCCCATCGTCCGTCCCGAACCGCTGTACCCGGCCATAGGAGGAGAGTTGCGATGACTGCACTGAGCGACACCGTCGAGGCAGACCAGGCCCTCAAGGCCAAACACCGGGCCATGTGGGCCCTGGGCGACTACCCCAGCGTGGCCGCCGAGATCATCCCGGACCTGGGTGCCGTCCTGGTCGAGGCGTGCGGGGTTGGGCCCGGGGCGCGGGTCCTGGACGTGGCCGCTGGGTCAGGCAATGCCACCATTCCCGCAGCCCTGACCGGAGCGAGCGTGGTGGCCTGCGACCTCACGCCGGAACTGTTCGCCTCGGGGCGAGAACATGCCGTCCAGCACGGCGTGGAGGTGGAGTGGCACGAGGCGGACGCCGAAGCACTGCCGTTCGCCGACGGTGAGTTCGACGTGGTCCTGTCTTGTGTCGGGGTCATGTTCGCCCCCCACCACCAGGCCACTGCCGACGAGCTGACCCGGGTCTGCCGCCCCGGCGGGACCATCGGCCTACTCAGCTGGACCCCGGAGGGGTTCCTCGGTCAGATGCTCGCCACGATGAAGCCGTACGCGCCCCCGCCTCCTCCGGATGCTCAGCCGCCTCCGCTGTGGGGCGACGAGAACCACGTGCGCACGTTGTTCGGCGACCGAGTCACTGACGTTACGGCCCGCCGCGACAACGTCAGAGTCGATCGCTTCGACGACCCCGAGACATTCCGCGAGTACTTCAAGACCCACTATGGCCCGACGATCGTCGCCTACCGGGGCATCGCCGAGGACCCCGATCGGATTGATGCGCTGGACCGCGACCTCGCCGACCTCGCCCGACGCTTCGACTATGGCACCGACACGACGGTCATGGACTGGGAGTACCTACTACTCACCGCCCGCAACCGCAGCTGAAGGAGAACATCGGCGGCCGGGCCTGCGAACGTCAAACATGGCACTTCGGTGCTGGGTGCCCCATACCGGTTCGCGGCGTGCCAAGCGCTGTCAGACCCAAAGGGTGCTTGCTGTCCGCAAGCGCTACCGGTAATGGCCTTTGATCGATCCCAGGTCCTGAGCGCACCAAGAGACGGACCCAGCGGGTTTCCATGATCGACTGACGGGAGTCAAGAGCACGTCCCGCAAGCCGATCCTTCAACGGGGCAACAACCCGTCACCATCTCTTGTCGAACGGCAGATCGCTGATACGAGGTGCGTTGACATCCGTCACCATTCGCAACCCCTTCGGTCTCCGGCGGGCGCTGCCTGCGCCGGAGAATCACATCGTCGAGGCTTGGTGGTTGCAAGGGTCGCATACGCCCCTACCCACCCTGGGGATAGCCGCGGGGCCGATATGGCGTGAACTATCGGGGGACACTTCGCTGGGTGCCTAGGAACTGGGCGTCGCGATACCGTCTGATCCTCAATTTGGGACCTGAGCCCTAGTCGAGTCCAGTTGATTTGGGGTTCGGTTCGTAACGCGCTGATCGCAGGTTCGCTTTTGTCCTCCGTCGACGGGATGGTCCTCGCCAGGGGGACACCCGGTCGACCGGGGCCGCAGTGCTTTCGCGGTCCCTGTGGCCACGGCGACGGTTGCGGTAAGAACTGGGATCAAGAACAGGGCGGTGTGGAGTGTCGTCGTTGATGCGATCTCGCCGATCACGACAGGCCCCACCACGTAGCCGGCCCAGCCGCAGCCGGCCACCGCTGCCACTGCCCTTCCGGTTTCCACATTGCTCACCGCTCCGGCAGCACTGAGGATCATTGGGACGACACCTCCGAGGCCGACGCCGAGCAAGGCGAATCCGAGCAGCACGCTCACCGGGCTGTCGATGACGAGCCCGGTGCCGAACCCGAGCGAGGCGATAGCGGCGAGCAGCGGAAGGAGGCGATGGGCAGCGAACCTGGTGAAGAGCCGATTGCCGGAAAGCCGGACGGCCAGCATGGCCAGGGCATAGGCCGCATAGGCCAGCCCGGCCACCAGGGGCACGGCGTCCAGCGAGTTGCGGAGATAGACGGCGCCCCAGTCGGCTGCGGCTCCTTCGCACAGCATGTCGGCGAACACGATGAGCCCGAGCGCGATGACCGCACCCTGAAGCACGCCACCGCGCCCGTCCGGCGTGCGCACCGATGATTCGATGTCGCCACCCGCTCGCCCGTCGGGGATCATCCGCGCGGCGAGCCAGCCGACAACCAGGAGGCACGGTGCCGCCAGGACGAGCATTTGCTCGCTCAGGGAAACACCTAGCCCCACCGCCACCGCTCCGGTGACCGCGCCGACCAGGGCACCAGTACTCCACGATCCGTGGAAACCCGGCATCAGCACGCGGCCCGAGAACCGCTCGACAGTGATCGCCTGTGTGTTCATCGACACGTCGAGCATCCCCTGGAAGAAGCCCCAGAGCAGAAAGGCGACGAAGAACGTATCCAACGAAGCGGTGAGCCCGATGAACGGGCCCGAGACGCAGTAGCCGACCAGCGCCAGGCTCAGTATCCGCCGGCTCCCCAACGTCGGCAGCAGGCGACCGGCCACCACCATGGCCAGGACCGAGCCGATGGGAGCCCCGAGCAAGGCGAGGCCGAGTGCGCCATCGCTCAGGCCGAGGTGCTGTTTCAACTGGGGGATATGGGCCGTCCAGGAGGCGAAGAGGAAGCCGTGCACGAAGAACACGGCGATGACGGCCAGGCGTGGCCAACGGTCCGCCTGGGCCGGTGCCGGTGGTTGGCTCTTGACTAGGGTCGGCGTCAGACGCAGCGCAGGTCGACTCCCGCCGCCCGCAACTCGTCCGCCACCTGCTGATCGGCCTCGGCATCGGTCAGGACGATGTCGATGTCGTCGAGATCGCAGACATGGCCGAAGGCCACCCGGCCGAGCTTCGAGGAGTCAGCCACCACGATGACCCGTTGCGAGGCTTTGGCGGCGGCACGCTTCACCGCCGTCTCGGCGAGGAGATGAGTCGTGATGCCCGCCTTGGCGTCTATGCCGCACGGACCCATCACGCACGTGTCGAACCGGAGCTGCGAGAAACAAGTCTCGGTGAGACTTCCCGTCAACGACAACTCGCCCGGACGGACTTCACCGCCCGGGAGGAGGAGATTGATGCCTGGGCATTCGTGCAGCTCGAAGATGGGCCTGAGAGCCAGTGGCATGACGGTCATGCGCCGGCTGCGGAGGGCCCGTGCCACTTCCATGGCGGTGGTCCCGCCGTCGAGTATGACCGTCTCCCCGTCAGCCAGCAGGCTGGCGGCGGCGGCTCCTATCGTCGCCTTGGCTTCGCTGGACTCGAGGGCCCGAATGCCGTACGGGGTCTCCTCGGCACTGAGGAAGACGCTCGCCGCCCCACCGTGCACACGTCGCAGGCCGCCACTGCGCTCCAGCGTCTCCAGGTCACGCCGGACGGTCATCTCGGAGCATTCCAACGCGGCGGCAAGCTCGCCGACCAACACCGGACTGTGTTGACGGAGGGCCTGCACGATCATCTGGTGGCGCATTTGCACATCCATTCTGTTCAATTTAACATCAATTCTGTGCGATCACCCACCGTTACCGGGCAGTCTCCCGTCGAGGCGGTGGTATTCGACTTGGGTGGCGTCCTGCTCGATTGGGACCCCCGGCACCTCTACCGCAAGCTGTTCGCCGACGAGGGGGAGATGGAGTTGTTCCTGGCCGAGATCTGCTCGCCGGCATGGCATGCACCCCACGACCGGGGCGTCTCTACCGCGGGCTCATGTGCCGAACTGGCCTCGAAGTATCCCCAATTCTCCGAGATGATCTGGGCGTGGTCGAAACGCAGCGAGGAGATGATCGGTGGCCTCCACGTCGGATCTGTGGAAGTCCTCCGAGCAGTGAGAGACACCGGGCTGCCCTGCTACGCCCTGACCAACATGGAGGCCGAAACGTATCCGCTCCGCCTGGAGCGATTTCCGTTCCTCGGTTGGTTTGACGGCACCGTCATCTCCGGTCGGGAAGGAGTGGCGAAACCGGACCCGGCCATCTTCATGCGCCTCCTCGCCCGTTTCGGCCTGACGCGCGAGACGACATTGATGATTGACGACACGAAGGAGAACCTCGACACGGCCAGCAGGCTGGGGATCCAGACCGCCCTGTTCCGCTCGTCCCGCCAACTCCGGGGGGAACTCGAGGCCGCCGCAGTTCTGCCCCGGTCTGTCGCAGCGCACTAGTGGGGATAGCGACCATAATGCCCAGCGCCATGCTCTCGGTTGCGGGTCTATCGCAAAACCGCCCCATATGTGCGGAGACCACAGTATCGAAGGCCACTACCGAGCGCTTGAGGACAGCAAGCACCCTTTCGATCAGACATCGTTTGGCACGCCGCGAACCGGCGTACTGGGGCACCCTCAAAGATGAACTCCGACGGCCCGTGGAGGGCCGACAGATCTGGTCCACCAGGGATAGCTTGAGGATGTGAATCGTTGCGTTGGACTCCTTAGGGATGCAGCCGCAGTATTGACGCTGGCGCTCTTGCTCACTGCATGTAGTTCAACTCAACGGGCACAGAATTCAACCTCAACTGTCGCCTCTCCCGCTGCCATAACCACGCCGGTGCAGACGGGCTTTGGTGGCCTGGAGTACTTCTGTGCCCAGCAGTCGCTCACTGGAGAGATCCGCTACGACGGCACCTCCGGTGAGGTTTCGATGGACCTAGCAATTCATGGCCTCCCAGCCAAGACGTTTGTATTGATCAATTGGTTGAACAACACCGTCCGTGGATACGTCATCGGCACGTTCTCCAGCGACGGTGATGGTGCCTCGGCTCCTACCTCCCTCCACCTGTTCCGACCTGGCGAAGAACGGGGCTACCAGATACTCCTCACCACGGCAGCCGCCGAGCCGGAGACTCTTGGCGTGCTGTGGCCGTGCGGGCCCCCTCCACGGGCTGCCGCATCGATCGTTGATGATCCGACGGTCACGGTGACCCCGAGCACCGGGTTGCATGATGGACAGGTGGTCCGGGTGGCCGTCACTGGATTCGGCGCGAGCGGGAAGGCGTTCATCTCGGAATGCGACCACGCAGAGGACGCCAATTACCTCGGCTGTGGCTCCCAGCTCGCAGCCCAGCCTTTCGTGGTCACCAACGCCCAGAGGTCCGGGGCCATCGACTACACCGTTCGCTCCGAGGCACCTTCGGAGCCACTCAAATCGACGGTCCTCAAGCCATGTCTGCAGTTCTGCGTCATCGTGGCCGAGGGCGGAGATGGAGCGTGGGCCGTCGCCCCGATCGCTTTCGGCTCCGCCCGGCTCATCAACCCTTAGGAATTGCCCTTGATCGAGGTCCCCGGCCCATGCCGTTCTGCCCCACCCACCCGGTTCAGGGACAGTTGGCGAGTCTCATGGATGGCAGTTCCCGTAGGTTGATCGATGGCTTCGTCGCTCTCTTCTCGGAGCGAGGCGCTCAGCCTTCCGTTGACTCTGGACCTCGCAGGTTCGCCACTGCTGCCTCGATCCGTCGCGAGCGCGTCTCGGGCTTCTTCGCACTCTCGATGGCACGCACGTGCTCCCGCTTGCGGCTGTAGGCCAGTCGGTCATAAGCGGCGCGGGCGGCTGGATCGGTGTCCAGGGCATGGGCGAAGTCCGCTGGTTCAACCATGACGCGGGGCTCGACGTCTAGCTGCACCTCGACCTCGACCTCGTCACCGGTTGCAACACCGGCAGCCTGCCGGTTGGCGTTGCTTAGGCCGATCAGGTAGCGGCCACGCATGATGGCAACTCTGCTCTTCCAGGAATGCCCATTGATCGTGATGCTCACTGGCGGCCGCTTGCCCCCACCGAGCGCCTCAACCACTTCTTCGGGTACTTCCAACCCCCTCATCGGTTCCGTTGGCTCAACGTCGGCTCGAAACTTCATGATCTGCTCCTGTGGGGGTGAGTCAGCGGGTCCCCACTGATCGTAGGTGGCGATGCAATCATTGCCGGGAGCAACTAGCTGCCCCACCGTCCCGGCGCTTGGGGGCAGGGGTCAGGGGCGAAGCACCCAGGGGGTGTCCATGCAACCGGAGAGGGGCACCCGGTTCGGACGAACACCGCCTCAAGCCCTCCCCGGGCGGGCGCTCTACGACAGGGCGTGGAGAACGTCATGCATAAGCGTTCGCCTGAACCTCCAGTACGAGGGTCGCGGTCTTGGAAGCGCCCGTCTGACCAGGATGAATCCGATGAAGACGACCACGCCGCCAACGAGGTAGATACCCATGCCGACGGCCAGAATCGATAGCCCAGCACCCGTTGACCACAAACGGGTGGCAAGGCCGCCGGCGATGACGGCAAGGCCGAGCCCCGCCAACCGGAGTCCCCAGACGGCCGGTCTCCAGTGTGCGCTGCCGCGCAGTTTCGTCGCGTCGTCCATGCCAGAGTGGTCGTCGTTAGGCCCCAAAGCCATGCATCAACCATAACTTCGCGGCAAAGAGAGACCGGTAGTGCCTACGAACAGTTAGTGATTGCCCCGAGTGAATGGGCGGAAGCCGGCGATCTGGGACACCCAGTCGCCGCGCAGACGCATACTGGCAGCATGACGAAGTATCGGAACTACTGGGTATACAGCATCGGCTGCTTTGTGGTCTGGGGCGTCATTCTGGCTGTTATGGCACTGCAGGGGAAGAGTGGCAAGACGCACACCGTTCTCTTGGTATTTGGTGGATGGGTCATCGCCTGGGTCTCAGGCACCATCGCCAGGTTCGTCTACCCACCTCCTAGCCGATGGCTCCCATCCAGAACTCCAGCACCAGATGAATAGGACGCTGGGCTCCGAACCAGGTGCTCCTGTCATCAAAGCGCCTCAGTGCCACGTCTACCCGGCAGCGTTCGGGGATGCTGTTTTCACGAGGATTCGGCATGAGAGGGTGGGGTCGTGAGCGAATCCCGCAAGAAGTTGGGTGTCTTCCTGGTGGCGGTCGCGATTTGGGCGGTTGTCACGCCCTCTATGTGGCGAGACCTCAACCGCAGATCCGCCAGTCAGGTCCGAGGTCCCAAGTGGCTGTGGTGGATCGCGAGCTCCAATCTGACCGGATCAGTTGCCTATTGGACGTTTGGGCGAAGGAAGACTGATTGACAGCCGAGTACAGGGTTGCGTCGAGTCGCCACGACTGCGACACGGCCTGCCGAGTGCCGCAGTCGTCGTTGCTGGCAGCCATCGGCGAATGGTGGCAGTGTCACCAGATCTGAACAGGGGGTGGACTGTGGCGTACGCAGCTCTGATCACTGTGGACAACAGCGGGGAAGAACCAGAGGCGGGCCGTCGCGGCCTGCGAGAAGAGCTCACTCCGGCCATGAGAGCGCTGCCTGGGTTCCAGTCCTCCTTGTTTCTCACCGCTTACGAGCGAGGTGCGGGCCTCGGCGTCGTCGTGTTCGAGACACTTGAGCATGCAGCGGGACTGGCCAACTCCATCAAGGTGGGAACGAACATCCATCCCGGAGTCACCGTCACGGCATCGGAGGTCATGGAGGTGTCGGCTTCGGCATGACGCCGCTGATGATCCGCCAGACTGAGTCACCACCGTCCCGGCCGCATCACAAGAGCCTTGTCCGTCCGCACCAAGCAACGGGAAGAGACCAGCCACTTGCGCCGTACCGAGCATCGGATGCTCTCAACCAGGCCCCGGCCGGCGCGCAGACGCTCCGGTCCGAACTAAGACCTGCGACAAGAAGGAAGGGTGCGCATGACCGAGCATTCAGTGGTGATCGCCGGCTGTGGCCCAGCCGGGATGATGTTGGCGGGCGAGCTGGGGTTGGCGAGGATCGACGTCGTCATCGTCGAGCCCCGCACCAGCCAGGTCGTTGACGGATCGCGAGCCGGGGGGCTTCACTCTCGCACCATTGAAGTGCTCGATCAGCGTGGCATCGCCGAACGATTCCTCTCGGAGGGACAGGCGTTTCCTGCGGTGGGGTTCGCCGGTGTTCCGTTGGACATCAGCGACTTCCCAACCCGCCACAACTACTTACTTGCGTTGTGGCAGAGCATCTTCGAGCCCATCCTGGCTGACTGGGTGGAAGAACTCGGCGTGCCGATCCTTCGTGGTCTCGAGGTGGTGGGCTTCGCTCAGGACGACACCGGCGTCGATGTCGAGTTGTCGGACGACACGTCGCTGCGAGCGGAGTATCTCGTCGGTTGCGATGGAGGGCGCAGCTTGGTTCGCAAGGCAGCCGGTATCGACTTCGTTGGGTCGGAACCCTCGACCAGTTGGATGATCGCCGAGGTCGAGATGGACGAGGAGCCGGAGATCGGCATTCGCCCCGAGGGTGGTGGCATCGGCCCCGTCAACCGGGCGGAGGGCGGGGGGCCGTTCCGGGTCGTGTTGATCGAGCGGCAGCTCGAACACACCGGCGATCCCACACTGCAGGAGCTCAGCGAGGCACTCGTATCCGCCTACGGGACCGACTTCGGGGTGCACAGCCCGACCTGGATCTCTAGGTTCACCGACATGACACGGCAGGCGGTCTCCTACCGCCAAGGTCGTGTCCTGCTGGCGGGGGACGCCGCGCACGTGCATCCCCCGCAGGGTGGCCAGGGCCTCAACACCGGTGTGCAGGATGCCGTGAACCTGGGCTGGAAGCTGGCCCAGGTTGTCAACGAGACATCAACCGAGAGCCTGCTGGACACTTACCACGCCGAACGGCATCCTGTCGGTGCCCGGGTGTTGCACAACACGATGGCGCAGGTCGCACTCGCCGGCACCGACCCCCGTCATCAGGCACTGCGCGACACCATGGTCGAGCTGCTGGGTATGGACGAGCCGCGCAAGCGCATCGCCGCGATGCTCTCCGGCCTGGATGTCCACTACGACCTGGGAGAGGGACACCCGCTGCTCGGGCGGCGCATGCCCGACCTCGACCTGGACACCGCGGACGGTCCCACACGAGTCTTCACCCTGCTGCACGACGCCCGGCCCCTGCTCCTCAACCTCGGTGAATCCGGCGGCATCGAAATCTCTTCTTGGGCGAATCGAGTCCGCCTCGTCGACGCCAAGCACTACGGGACATGGGAGCTCCCGGTCCTCGGCGAGATCGCTTCGCCCCAGGCAGTCTTGATACGACCCGACGGACATGTCGCCTGGGCAGGAGACATCACGGACCAAGAGCTGTCTCAAGCACTTGCCACATGGTTCGGAGCGGCCAAGCCCTCNNGCATGCAACGTTTGCAACCACCAAGCCCCGCCGGATCGACTTCTCCGGCGCACATGACGTTCGCCGGAGGCCGCAGGGGCTGAGATTGGCGAGGCACAAAACCCCGCTTGATCACGTCCGGCTAGCAGCCAGAGCCCAGGACTTGGCTGACCGTAGGCGGATCGTCTTGTGGGCTCTTGGACCCTCTCTTGGGGTATGAGCTGGGCGGTGCCGAATGCCGCTCGCTGCCCGGGCTCGCAGGTAAGGTCGACTCTTCGGGGCGCCAGGGGCTCCGCCGGCGGTGACAGGACCAGGCGATGGCGAGTTGCAAAAGGAAGGTACAGCGATGACCGGTGCACGGGGGGAGTTCTTGGCGCGCCGACCAGCGCGGGATCGTACAACGCCGGTCAGGACAAGGCACCCGCGGCGTGGCGCTCGGCGGGCCCGGTCGATCAGCTGCGAGCACGAGGCTCAGACGTCGCCGACTACGGAGACCTGCCGGTAACTCGGCATCGACCGGCCGAGCCGGTCGCGGGCCTGCGTGACCTGGAACGCGTCGCTCCGTCGTCAACCAAACGGCGGTCCGGGTGGCCGAGATCCGAGCCGATGACCCTTGCCCGAGATGAGATCGCCCTGCCAGTGTCCGGGCACGGCCCGATCCTCGATCTCGGCGGGGCGCTCGGAGATGATGACCAGGTCGTTGATGATCCCCTTGCCGCTGGGCTGGCGGGCCCCCTTTGGACAGTGCAGCACCCGGCCCTGGCGCAGCCTGCGGAACAGCTCCTGGCGTAGCGCCCCTCGGCCCTGGACAAACAGCGACATGTAGATGGTCTCGTGGCTCACACGCATCTCCGGGTGCTTCGGATACGCCCTGGGCAACCAGTCGGCGATCTGCTGGGGCGACCAGCGCTTTTCTAGCTTGGCCTCCAATACCCCCCGGAGCCTCGGACAGGCGGCCAGCTTGGCAGTCTTCGGGCGACGTGCCCCCAGGCGAGCGAGGGTGTGAACGTCGCAAGCCCGGTAGGAGAAGCGCCCGCCGTTGGCCGCGACCTCCCTCGAGACCGTCGAGGGAGCCCGGCCCAGGCGTTGGGCGATGTGGCGAAGAGACTCCCCGCCGGCGATGCCACGAGAGATCTCCTCGCGCTCGACCAACGACAGTCGGGCATCGGACCACTCGGTCGGAACGAGGGGCCGCACACCCCCCGTCTTCGCGATCAGGTCTCTGACAGCATTGTGAGATCGACCGATCGCTCTGGCGATCGGTCGGATGTACTGACCGGCTTCGTATCGATCCCAGATCTCGGCCTGTTCAGCCGCTGAGAGTCGCACGTCCATGTCGCACCTCCTATTCGGCGACAGCCTCTGCTGTCAGCCGAGGTGGTGCGTGGATCCCTTGAGACCGCCACGAATACCGCATGGTTGCATGACCCGGGCGGATGGGTTTTCGGCACCCACAGACTCTGAGCGCCGTGCTTCGAGCGCTGGGGTGCTTGCTGGCTGTGTGCGCCGTGCTCAGTGCCCGGCGATTCTCCTCGCGACATCCCTGATGTCCTGCGCCGAGATTGTCCCGTCCGGGACCCTGCGGCGCAGCTCCTGCATGACCTCCCAGGCGGCCCGCCCCCGGTGCGAATTGCCGACGGCCTCGACGGCTTCCACGGCTTTCCTGGCGGCGTCCGACCTGTCTGCGAGAGCTCGCTCGGCCTCGTCGAGCCCCTCGATCTTCAGGGTCATGCTGTCAACCATCCATGTCTTCCTCTCCTCGGCCCCTCCGGGGTAAGTCTACCGGCCGGGATCGAACTGGCGTTCGGCCCCTGGCCCGCGCCTTGACCTCTTGAAGGAATCCCGCACGGCGGCAGTCCATGGGCGCGCCGCGCCGCCTATATCCTCGCTGGCTTCGCCCAGTGGCCACGGTGAATGAGGAAGGGAATGGTTCAGACGACGTTCGGTGACGAGAAGGCCGAGAATGTGGGCCAGGTCGCCCATCAGGGCCAGGGTCCCACCGCCGGACCGGACGGGAACACCCGCTACTCGGCGTCGGCGACCTCTATACCTCGGTCAGGCGGGATCCCCGAGTACGGGTCCCCCTACCACCCCGCTGCTTTCACCCGGACTCCGTCGTGACCCGCACGTTCCGGATTTCCCGGCGGTCAGCCAGGAGCGGTTCCGTGAAAGACCAGGGTGAGGTCCATGTGTGTGGTACGACCGGCCTCGACCTTGCCGATGTTTCCCCACGTTGCGTTGTCTGTTCCCCGCAGGTCGATCGATATATGGGACGGTGAGGTTCGCGATGGTGCTCTGTGCTCGCGAAAGTTGACTGCTGCAGAACGGCACGTCGGTGGCGGTAGCCACCGCTGCGCTCAACTGGAGCACCGAGCCATCGTCTTACCGGCTGATGCCGACGATGGGTGGAGACAACTGCACGAGCTGGCCTATGCCTTCCATGTAGTCCCCACCACTTGGAAGCATGATCATTACGTGGTCAGCACCGGCTGTGAGGTGTCCCCGCACTGCCTCGGCCACGTCCCCAGGGCCGTTCTGTTGTCCCTCATCCGTGGTGATCGACATGCCGACCACCAGGAGGCGGTTTGGACCGAGTAGGTCTCTGGCCCGCTCGGTGAACTCCAGTGGTTGGCCGGCGGGAAGCGCTCCATCGGCAACATCGGCGGCCAGCGCCAGCATCTTCGGGCCGTTTGCGGCGACGATGCGCGGGTAGCTCGCCTGGGGTACCGGTACCAAGGTGGGACCTTCCATGCGCACCAGGTAATCCCGCATGGTGTCCACCGGCTTGCCGAAACTACGTCCGACCTCCTCCGCCTGCTGGGGGTAGCCGACCCCGATGCCCAAGACGAACCGGTCGGGATAAGCCTCGGCAAGCTGTGACGCCGCCGCGTGCAGGGTCTGTGGCTCCCGAAGCCAGATGTTGGCGATGCCGGTGCCAAACGTCATTTGCTTCGTAGCCCCCAGGAGTACGGCCAGCTGCACCAAGGCGTCCTTGCCCATGAGTTCATTGGTCCAGGCAGCGCGGTAACCCGCCTCCTCAAGCGTGGCCACCGCGTCCCGCTGCCGGTCGATGGCCACAGATACGGCCGTGGAGACGGGCAGGAGAACGCCCACTGGTCCTAGAGTCCGACGTGCCGCCTCGACTACTTCTACCTCGGACATAGGACTCCTTTTCCATGTTTCATGCAGCTCAGTAGGCAAGCATGGCCTAACTTTGCCTGAGATCATCGATCCCCGTTTTCACTCTGGAACTTGCGACACCGAGATGGCCCCCGAAGTGCCCCTGACCGCCGTTTCGCGGCGTGCCAAACGATCTCCGATCGAATGGGTGCTTGCTGGCCGCAATCGCTCGGTAGTGGCCTTTGATCGATACCACGGTCCTGACCGCACCGAAAGACGGAGCCTGCAGGATTCCNNGGCGCCGGGACCCAGGTCTGAGCAAGGCCAATGTGGTGCGCCAATTGCCGTTCCCCATTCAGGACGCCCGGTTGACCCGCGTCGACCCACCTCGCAGGGACGCGGTAACCGTCGTTGTGTACCCCGACGGGTTTGCCATCGATTGCGAGCGACTGCTCCCGATGGAATGTTCGGCGCTTCATGTCCGAGGGGCGCAATAAACGCTCCGGCCATCACTACCCTAGAACGGACCCGAAGAACTGCTCCATGGCCTTCCAGTGACGCTCGGCGGCGTCTGCGTCATAGCTCGGGTTGTCGGGGACGGCGAAGCCGTGGTGGGCCTGATAGGTCTCGATGGTGTGGATGACCCCGGCCTCGCTGAGGGATTTCTCCAGCAGATCCTTCTGCTCGTCGGTGAACGACTGGTCCTCAATCGCCCCCGCCACGTACACGGCGGCCTTGATGGCGCTCGCCTTGTGGTGGGGGCTGTCAGGGTCGTCGGCCTTGGCGAGGTTCCCACCGTGGAAGGAGGCTGCCGCAGCGATGCGATCACCCAGGTTCGCAGCGGTGATGAGCGAGAGCCGGCCGCCCATGCAGTAGCCGGTGGTGCCGACGCCGCCCGGCCGCTTCTCGGGCAGGGTTTCAAGGTAGTCGACGAAGGCGCCAGCGTCGCGCACCACCAGGTCTACGGTGTAGCCCCGCATCATGCCCATGATCTTCTCCGCGGTCTCCTTGGTGGAGAACGCAGTGCGCATGTCGACCGGGTCGTAGGGGCCGTTGCGGTAGTAGAAATCGGGCACCAGGACCACATAGCCCAGATCCGATAACCGCTCGCCCATCTGACGCATGGTGTCGCGCATCCCCCCGGCGTCGGGGAACATGATCACCGCCGGCCAGGGCCCCTCTCCAACAGGAATGCTGAGCGCGGCCGGGCAGATCCCATCTGCGGCCTCGATCTCCACAGAGCGTTGCGTCACGGTGACTCCCTTCGTCGTACCGGACTCGGACCCTACAGGCAGCGGCGCTCTCGGATCGGCGCTGGGCGCGCGGCGCGTCCGGCGAGCGCCCGTGGCATCCTGACGACAATCCAGTATGCGCGGCTTGCGATCGGTCAGCTTCTTCGGTCAACGACGCCTTCATGCCGTACGGTATCGCGCTCGCACTCCGCGTTCGTCAGCGCCCGAACAACGAGAGCAGAGCTCATTTCCCTCTGTGAAGGGCATGGAAATAATCGGCGTTCTGCGTACGACGACAGACCGTACCGGGTATGCCCGTAGGCCGATCCCCATGCGGGCATCGAGAGTCGATGATCGAGCAGGCTGTCGAACCGTCCGTAGCCCGTTCGATCGTCGGGCGCCCGCCGCGATCTCTTGTCGAGCGACAGATCTGCGATCCGGGGCCGAGCTGTCATCCGTTGCCGAGCACAGGCGCATCGGTCCTTTCGGCACCTGGTGAGTCGGATGAGATTTACGGATCCGGTCTCGACACTAGCTACGCCCAACTCGATACCACCGGAGCGTGCGAGGCGACCTCCATGCCTGAAAGCAGTTGGGCTAGAACGTTGGTATGTGCCGCCTTTTCGGGCTGACTGCCGGCGATCAGCGTGTGAAGGCCACGTTTTGGCTCCTCGACGCGCCAGACAGCCTCGATGAGCAGAGCCACCGCAACCCCGACGGTTGCGGGGTGGCGGGGTTCGACCCGTCCGGTCACGTCGAACTGCACAAGGCTCCGGTCGCGGCATGGGACGATCCAGATTTCGGAAATGCCGCTAGGAGCCTGACGTCGACCACGTTCGTCGCTCATGTGCGCCATGCCACTACCGGGGTACGCAGCTACGAGAACACCCATCCTTTCACCGACGGCGACGTCGCCTTCGCTCACAATGGTGCCTTGGGCAACCTCAACCTCGTCGAAGAACAGCTCGGCGAGTATCGACGGGTCGTGCACGGCGACACCGACTCTGAGAGGATGTTTGCTCTCATCGTGAAGGAGACCGCCGCCCACAGCGGCGATCTCACCGCGGGGATTGCCGCGGCCGTCAGCTGGCTCGCCTCGCACGTACCGGTGCTGTCGCTCAACCTGATAGTCGTGACCCCAACGGAAATGTGGGTCCTCCGCTATCCCCTGACTAATGAGCTGTACCTGCTCGACCGGGACTCCGGCGGCCACCGTGGTGATCAGCACCTTCATGGCGTCGGACAACACGGCGGCATCCGGATTCGGTCTTCCGACCTTCGTGAGCGGCGCGCGATCGTCGCGGCTAGCGAACCGATTGACGAGAACCCGGCCTGGCAGATCTTGGCATCCGGTGAGCTAGTTCACGTGAATCACCGACTTGAAATCGATCGCCACGCGGTCATCGATCACCCGCCACGCCATCTTCTGTCCTTGTCGGGCTGACTAGCCTTCCAGCCCGATCCTTCGCAGCGATCTCGGACCCGGACCGGTCGACTTCTGGTGCACCGCTGATCGTTCCGCTTGCGGCGACCGGTCTGCACCTGCGGAGAGCCGGATGATTGCCCGTAGGGCCCTGACTCAGCGGCCGGGTTCCTGCTCCTGACGGACCCGCGCCAGAATCCGTACCAGGATTTCCAAATCGCCGGGCGGCAGGTTCACCAGACCAGCCGGTGGTCG
>PLHF01000066.1 GCA_003138855.1 Acidimicrobiaceae bacterium
GAGCCGGCGGTGGGAATCGAACCCACGACCTGACGATTACAAGTCGTCTGCGCTACCAACTGCGCCACACCGGCACGGCCCCCGGGACCAACCGGGTGCCAGCCACATTGTACGGGTGTTGGCCGGGGAGCCGAGGCTCCCACCCCGGTTCCGGGCACCGGAAAGCGAGGCAGTTCGGAAACGCTTGCTTCTATCCCCCCAGGTTGGCAGGCTGGCACCCAGTGGACGACCCTTCCGAGTTCGACGAACAGCCTTCGGCGCACTCAGGGGGGCAAGGTGGGGCGTTCCCGATCGGGCGGGCGGCGATCGTGCTGGTGATGTTCGTCCTGGCGACCGTGCTCCTGCTGCGGGTGATCCACCCGTCGGCCACCACATCGGCCACCGGGTCGGCCACCACGTCGGCCACCGGGTCCGCGTCGACGACCCCGTCGACCACGCACCAAGCGACCCCCACCACCACTACGACCTCTGCCCACCCGCCCAGCTCCGTGCCCGTGCTGGTGGCCAATGCTTCCGGGGTCAGCGGGGCCGCAGCCACCGTGACCAATCAGCTGCAGGTTGGGGGCTGGGCCTTGCAGCCACCGGTCAATGCCTCTGCTCAGGTGCCGGCGTCGCACGTCTACTACGTGGCAGGCCAGGAGCAGGCGGCCACCCAGATCGCCAAGTCGCTCCATCTTCCCGCCTCTGCGGTGGTCCCGTACACGACTGCCGCACCCATCACCTCGATCGGCACCGCCGAGGTGGTGGTCGTGGTGGGCCCCGATCTGGCCAGGCCCACCAGTGCGACCACAACGACTGCCGCAGCGGCGCGGACGTCGACGAGCTGATCGCACACCGGGCGACCGGGTCGAGAGGAGTCCCTGTGCCCACACCTTCCCCTGAGGTCCGCCGTGCCGTCGCCCCGCTGCTCGAGCAGCCGGCGACCACCGCCATCGTGACCGACTTCGACGGCACGCTGGCCCCGATCGTGGACGACCCTGCCCGGGCGCGACCGGTCGACGGGACGGCCGAAGTGGTGGGCCTGCTGGCCCGCCGGTTCGGTGTGGCGGCGGTGGTGTCCGGCCGGCCCGCGTCGTTCCTGTGGGACATGCTCGGTGGTGCCGGACGCGGTGCCGAGGCCTCGGTGGAGACGGCGGGTGCAGGTGGTCGAGGTCGTGCACCCCGGCTGGTGGGCCTCTACGGCCTCGAGTGGGCGCGGGGGGACGGCAGCATCGCACTCGATCCGGCCGCCGAGCGATGGAGGTCGGTGGTCGGCGACGTGGCGCAGAGGATCCGCTCCGATGCCCCCCCGGGGGTCCTGGTCGAATCGAAAGGTGTCGCCGTCACCGTCCACTGGCGTCGTGCACCGGAAGCCGCGGCGTGGGCCGACGCCCGGGTGGCGGCCGAGGCCGGACGCACGGGACTGTCGGCTCATCCGGGTCGGATGTCCCTCGAGCTGCGGCCTCCTCTGCCCGTGGACAAGGGGACGGCGATCGAGCGGCTGGTGACCGGATGCTCGGCTGCGTGCTATTTCGGCGATGACCTGGGGGACCTGCCCGCCTTCGGCGCACTGGCCCGCATGTCCTCGGTGGGCGGGATGGCCACCGTCGCCGTCGCCGTGGTCGACGACGAGACGCCGGCGGAGGTGGCCGAGGCGGCCGACGTGGTGGTCTCGGGGCCGCGCCAGGCACTCGCCCTGCTCCGGTGGCTGGCCGAGTCCGCGTCCCCCTCCGACGGGCTCAACGCGCCGCTCTGAGCTGATCCTCCAGCCAGTCCGCCGGTTGCCGGGACAGGATCACCCGGCGGAGCGCGTCGGCCCGTGACGCGCGCTCGTCACGGGGAATGTCGAGCGCGCGTGCCAGCACCGCAGCAGTGTCCGACCCGTCGAAAGGGTTGATCTCCAGGGCGCTGGGCCCGAGCTGATCGAAGGCGCCCGCCTCGCGTGAAAGGGCCAGGACGCCGTCGTGGGTGTTGAGGAGAGGGCCCTCCTTGGCCACCAGGTTCAACCCGTCGCGCACCGGATTCACCAGCAGCACGTCATACCGGGTGAGGGCGGCGAGCGAGCGGTGGTAGTCGTCCTCCACCTCGAGAACGATCGGCGTCCATCCGGGTGTGGCCCAACGCTCATTGATCCGGGCCACAGTCGTCTCCACCTCGTTCTGGTAGGCCAGGTACTCGGGCAGCCCCTGGCGGGTGGGGTAGGCCAGCGCCACGAACACCACCCGCTCACGGCGCTGGGGCTGTTGTTCGAGCAGCTCCTCGAAGGCCCAGAACCCCCGGAGGAGGTTCTTCGACAGCTCCATCCGGTCCACCCGGACGATCACCTGGCGATCGGCATCCCCCACGAGCTCGTCGATGCGGGCCAGCGCCTTCCCCACCGCCGGATCACGGGACTCCGCCTCGAGTCGGACCGGGTCGACCGTGAGGGCCGAGACGTAGGTCGGGTTCGCCGGCCCCTGGCCTCCACCGACTGGTGCGAGTGTGGCCAGGCCGGCCCGGTAGGCGGCGGCCCAGCGCTCGGTGTGGAACCCGCAGGCGCCGAACCTGGCCATGCCCGACAGGAGCTCGGTGGCCACCGCGGTGGGGAGCATCCGCAGGACCGACGGATCGGCGAAGGGGGTGTGGGTGAAGTGGGCGGTTCGCAGATCGGGCCGCAGACGGTCCAGCTCCGACCCCACCAGGGCGAGGTGGTAGTCCTGGACGAGGACCCTGCCGCCCTCGGGCGCCACCTGGGCGACGCGCTCTGCGAACACCCGGTTCAGTTGGCGGTAGGCCTCCCATGCCTCCATCCAGCGCCGGTCGATGCGGGGCCGACGGGCGGAGTCGAAGAGATGGTGGTGGCAGAACCACAACGTGGCGTTGGACACGACGTTGTAGGCCATGTTGTAGATGTCGGTGTCGGTGTCGACCAATTCGATGTGGAGGCCGTCGTCGGTCATCATCCCCGAGCGGGCCGCCACCCGGTCGGCTTCGCTGAGCGCCGAGGCGACCCAGGTGGCCCCGCTGCCTGCCACCATCGGATGCAGCGACCCGGACAGCCCGCCGCCGGCCGTCCCGGGCACCGGGAGGCCGTCCTCGAGGTGGAAGGCGAAGGGCCCGCGATTGGAGACCAGCACGGTGTCCGCCAGCGACCCGTCCCCGTCCGGATGGAGCCGGTCGCCGTTCATGGTGGGACGCTACCGCGGGTTGCCAGTGTCCACACCTACTTGACAAGGTAGTGAGTAACCACTCACAATGATCACATGATGGTCTCGACCCGCCAGACAGCCGACGAGCGCCGCACGACGGTGCTGGCCGCGGCGATCTCCGAGTTCGCCCGCTTCGGCTACGCGGGGACGTCGACTGACGCCATCGCCACCCGGGCCGGCATCTCCCAGCCCTACCTGTTCCGCCTGTTCGGCACCAAGAAGGACCTCTTCCTGGCCACCTACGACCTGGTGGCCGACCGGATCATCGGAGCCATGACCCGCGCCAGCGCGGGTCTCGAGGGACACGCGGCGCTGGACGCCATGGGCGTCGCCTATCTCGAGCTCATGCAGGACCCCGAGATCCTCCAGGTCCAGTTGCACGGGTTCGCCGCCGCCCCGGGGGATCCCGACATCGCCCGCACCTGCCGCCGCACCTTCGAGGTGCTGTGGGAGCTGGCGCACGACCGCACCCACCTCCCCGACGAGGACCTCCGCTCTTTCTTCGCCAACGGCATGATGATCAACGTCATGTCCGCCATCGACCTCCTGTCCGTCTCCGAGCACTGGGCCCAGAGCTTGTGCCCCATGCCGGAGAAGGCCCACGCCATCCAACAAGCCACCCAGGCCCTCAAGGCGCAGCGACGCGCCGAGCTGGCCGCGCAAACGGAGGTTCCCGCATGAACCAGCCCATCGTCCCTCTTTTTTTGCCCCGTCAAGCTAGTGATCAATCACAACCAACAGGGTGGCGCACCGCCGCCCGCCCCGCCCGTGTCGCCCGCCCCGCGCGTGTCGCAGGGCAGGCCGACCCGGAGCAGTCCGTTCCGGCGCGGCACCCGTCCGACGACCGGCCCGGCCCGGCGGCGCGTTCCCGGGCCGTCTGGGCCGTGGTGATCACCGGCCTGGCACTCTTCATGGCATCACTGGACAACCTGGTGGTGTCGACGGCATTGCCGGTGATCCGGGTCCACCTCCATGCCGGGCTGTCGGGCCTCGAGTGGACGGTGAACGCGTACACCCTCACCTTTGCTGTCCTGCTCCTGTCGGCCGCCGCACTCGGTGAGCGCTTCGGCCGTCGCCGCATCTTCGTGGCGGGCATCGCCCTGTTCACCGCCTCGTCGGCCCTGGCCGCCCTGGCTCCCACCATCTCGTTTCTGGTGGCGGCCCGCGCCCTGCAGGGGGCGGGCGGCGCGATGATCATGCCGCTGTCGCTGACCCTGCTCAGTGCAGCGGTCCCCCCCGAAC
>PLHF01000005.1 GCA_003138855.1 Acidimicrobiaceae bacterium
CTTGCCTGCTTCGACGAGCTGCTGGGCGAGCACGTGGCCCACAGCTCTCGCTTCAGGGCGTTGCGAGCGGTCCACGCTCCATCGCTCACTGAGCACTTGCTCAGTCTTCGTCCAGCAGCTTCTGTTCGATCGACTCCACCTTTCGGTGGATACGGCCGCTCGGTTCGGCCGGGCGGTGGTCCAGCTTCATCACCACCGAAACGCGGGGCGCGGCTTGAGCCGCTGCGTCCACGCACGCCTTGATGACGGCCATGATCTCGTCCCACTCGCCCTCGAGGTTGGTGAACATGGCGTTCGTCTCGTTCGGAGGGCCGCTTGCGCGTACGATGCGGACTGTCTCGGTGACCAGGTCGCTGACAGACTCTCCGGTGACTATCGGGGTGATGGAGAACGCAGCAAGCATATCCAACACTGTCTCAGCTGAAGACCCGGGCCGCCAGCGGCGTCGGGCCTATCACGGATCACCCGGCGAGCGCTCGGCTCTATCCCAAATGTGTTGTTACACGGGTGCAGCGATGATCGCGAGCACGTAGGCCGTGTGTCCCGGTCGCAGAGCACACGGAACAGCGCTCGGCAGCCGATGCTGTGGGTGTCGCCGAGCGCACCCGCTCGGGCGCCGAACAACGCGCCAGATCGACGGCCATCGCCATCCGGACAGCAGCGCAGAACGGCACGTCGGGAGTTCGAAGATGAGGAAGCTGCAGTGGCCGCACACAACGCCTTTGCAGCGGAGGACTTCACCTTTTTCCTTGGTTACAAGTAGGGGATGCCGTGACCGGATTGGATTCTGGGCACAGAGCGAATCCGCGCCGAAGTGGATACTCCCGTAGGCAGAGTCCGGTATGAGTCAGCGACCATGTGGCGCGACCCGCCTGGCGGCAGGGAGATCGCCCTTTGCAAATGTCTGTTCGATGAGCGTAGGAGAAAGTGGGTAGCCGAGAAGGAAGCCCTGCATCGAGTCACATCCGAGCTTCTGAACGATGGATTGTTCAGCCTCGGTCTCAACCCCCTCAGCGACGACTTCCAGACCGAGGTCGTGTGCCAGGCGAATCACGGCCCCCATGATCCTGGTGTCGCCATGTTCGGCCACATCCTGCACGAAGCCACGATCCACTTTGAGTTGGTCAACCGGAAACCGCCGCAGATACGCCAAGGACGAGTAGCCGGTGCCGAAGTCATCGATTGCCAAACGCACGCCAAGATCCTTGAGTTCCCTGAGAACGGATTCGTAGTTTGCATGTTCCCCGAGAAGGATGCTCTCGGTCATTTCGAGGATCAGCACCTTGGCCGGGAGTCCGGTGGCGGTCAGCGCGTGCAACACGAGCGACGGAAACTCGGGATCAGCAAGCTGGCGTCCCGAGACATTCACTGCCATCGACAGGCCGTCTCCCAGAAGTTCACCCCAAGCGGCTGACTGGCGGCAGGCCTCTTCGAGCACCCATGCCCCGATGGCAGGCATGAGTCCAGACTCCTCGGCCACGGGGATGAAGTCGAGCGGAGGGATCGCCCCTCGTTCCGCGTGGGTCCAGCGGCAGAGAGCTTCGAACCCGACCAAGCCACCCGCTTGGACGGCGAACACGGGTTGGTAGGCGAGCGTGAGTTCCCGGCGCTCCAAAGCACGATGTAGCTCGCTCGCCATGGCGAACGCTGCCGGGTGCATCTCGTTGCCCAACTCCACTACTGCCACACGGTTGCGTCCCGCTCGCTTGACTCCATACATCGTCATGTCCGCTTGAGCGAGCACGTCCTCGGAGCGGAACTCCACACCAGTCACCACGACGACGCCAACGCTGGCCGTCATGTACAACGGTTCGCCAGCAATCACTATCGGCTCGGCAATCGCCTGGTGCAGTCGTCCGGCCAAGACTTCGGCCTCATTCGCGGGGTCGGTCAGATCTTCGAAGAGGGCCACGAACTCGTCTCCGCCAAACCGGGCGATGGTGTCTTCTGGCCGCATGAGATCGGTGAAACGCTCCCCTAGAATCGTGAGGAGTTCGTCGCCGCTGCGGTGACCGAAGGCATCGTTGACCGCCTTGAAGTCATCGAGGTCGATGAACACCACAGCCAGACCACCGAGATGACGGTCGATCCGGGAGATTGCCGCCTCCAACCGGGCCAGAAACACGGCTCGGTTTGCCAGTCCGGTCAGTTGATCGTGGCTCGCAAGATCCACCAGCCGTGCGTGAAGGTCTTGAAGCTCTAGGTCATACTGCTTGGCTATCCTGACCATGCTTGAGTTACAGCTTCGGTCGACCATCTCGGTCGCGGCGCGCAGGGTGCCATCGCTGATTCCGAGTCGCCCGGCCTCTTCGGCCAAGACGAGACATGTCGTCTCCTTCCACCACAGATTCAGCTTGGTCACCAATGCGACCGAAAACACGCCTGTCGGACTTTCGCCATCGTCTTCAACAACGGGAGCAGATTCGCTCAGATCTGAGGACCGGTCGGCAATCGCCGTCTCCTGGTCGATGGCGGCCGCATTGCCGAGGGAGGCGATACGGGTCCGGGTCGGGTCGCTCGCACCTACTCCCGTCTCAAGCCAGTCCGCAATCGCAGTGACCGCCACCGACGGGTGCGCAGGAAAGGGTATAAAGCTCCATGTGTAACTGCGTCGACACCCGTGCTCGTAACCTTGAGGTCGCCGGCGCGGGTCATAGGCGTGTACCAGGGAAATGTTCCCGGACCGAGACCACCGGAAGTGGGTGCTGATGGCACTCGGACGCCAACGTGCAACTAGGGTTGCATCGCTTCCAGATCCGTCGACGCTGAAGGTCCCGCTACCTAAAGCTCCGGGTCTGGAAGCTCGCTTCCGAGTTCCGCAAGTTGCTGAGTCAGTTCATCGGTGTTTGTTGGCCAGACGACGAGCGTCTTTGACCCAGGCTCGGATCGAACGAATGTATTGACAGCGTGGAGAGTGGCCTCAAGCTCATCCCGGGCCACCTGTCCGAGAGCTTCGCGGCCCCCAAGGACCAGAACTCGTTGGTTATCCGAGGGCGCAAGCCCTGCAAGGACGTTGCTCACGTCCGCGTGAGCTGGGATTTCCTCGGTGCTGACCCCGGACAGAAAGAGTCCAATTGTGTCGAGAAAAGTTGACTTACCTGCACCGGTGTCGCCCCGGAGCAGCAGAAGGCCCCCTCGGCGAGCTGCCGTCAACGACCGAAACTGCCTTGCAACGGCACTGAGTGCATCGTCTACTGGCACGATGATTGACCGCAGTGTCCCTGCGCCAACATCCTTCAGACCCTCGAACCGATCGGGTACGAATAGGTCTTCTGGCTCTTCTGCGTCTTCGTCCACGCCCAATTCTACGACCGACCGACCTTGCGAGATGTGAACATCCGCGCATAGCCCTTTCTTGACGCTCCCGTTGCGCCCCGGACCGTTCCCGTGCTGCGCGGTAGCGGCCTTGCAGATTGGGAAGATCCTGCAGCCTCAGCTTCGCACGCTGAGAACTCGAGGAATCTGGCGACGGA
>PLHF01000051.1 GCA_003138855.1 Acidimicrobiaceae bacterium
CAGTGCCCTACATAATGTGGATGATTCGTACCGCTCCGGCGCAGCCGACCTTCGTGCGCCTGGACGGCGGTCGTGGCGGGCTCAATGCCCGGCGTGACCGCCTCGATCGCCGGCGGCACCGACGACACCTGCCCGGGTTGCCGAGGGAGGACAGGGGGCTGGACCGGGCGCACACGGACCCGTCCCGGGACACAACGATGCCCCGGCTCGAAGCCGGGGCATCGTTGGCAGGCAACCTGGCGAGGCTCAGGCGGCGTCGGGCGATCCGGCAACCTCCTCCCCGAAGACGAGATGCTCGACGTCGGAGACCCCGTAGCCGACCGACTCCAGGTACGAGAAGTACCGGGCCAGGCGCCCACTCGGCGTGCGCCACGAGGAGCGCCCTGTGGTGGCCTCGATGCCGGCCACCACCTGCGCCAACAGGAGCATGGGCAGCCGGGCGTCCGGGGTGGCCTGGTCCAACAGCGCGGTGGCTGCCGGTCGTGCCCACCAGTCCCCCTCTCGGGGTTCCTGCTCTCCGTGGACATGGCCGAGGACCCTGTCGAGGTCCCGGTCGTCACCGGAGGTAGCGACCGCCGGGTCGGACAGCAGTGTCTCGGTCACGAAGCGGAGGGTGCCCTTGGGGGTGGTCCGCCGGTGGAGCAGTTCGGTGACGAACGCCAGCCGGACTTGCTCGGCCGCGTCCCACGCCTTGTTGTTGGCGACCACCAGGCGGCGCTCGGCCTTCTGCCCCTCGGTCCAGCCACCCGATTCGTGAGCAACACTCGACTCACCGACACTCGCCCGACCTGGGGTTTCACCGTCACCCTCGTCGAGGGTGACGTGGCCGTTACCGATCGGGTCGAGACAGAGATAGGCGGCCGCGTAGCCGTCGTCCTCGGTGGACTCGATGATCGCCGCGGCGTGGCCGGGGCACGTGCGGTGCTTGGCCACCGTGAGTGCCTTGCCCTTGACGGATGGAAGGTCGTCCAGCCAGCGGGCGCCTTCGGGTAGCCAGTAGCCGGACTCGAGCTCGACCACCGGCCAGCCAGACCCCGTGAGCGCGACCGCCACCGCCTCGTACCGCTGCCGGTCGTCCCGCTCCCGGCGAAGCCGGGCCACCACGTGAGGCCACTGCTCGGGCTGCTTGACCGCGGCCGCGGTGAG
Organism: Acidimicrobiaceae bacterium; assembly: GCA_003138855.1. GTDB lineage: Bacteria > Actinomycetota > Acidimicrobiia > Acidimicrobiales > RAAP-2 > Bog-756. Next base: position 1,147 of record PLHF01000051.1, read on the forward strand.
CAGTTTCACCGCCTCGGGGTCGTCCCCGAACTCGGCCACCACGGCAGCCTGGTCCAGGGTCAGGTCGTAGCGTCCGGCCACCTCGGTGGCGATGTCGCTGCGAACAACGATGAGTGCTTGGCGCACCTTTGTGGCCTTGATGCCAGTCATGGCCGTGATGTCCTTCTGGGTCACGCCGTCAAACCCGGCCAGTTGCTGGATGGCCACGGCCTCCTCGACGGGGGTGAGGTCGTCGCGCCCGATGTTCTCGACCAGCATCCCGGCCACCTGGTGGACAGGCGACAGGTCGTTGCGCACGTAGACAGGGATGGTGGCCAGTCCGGCCGCAATCGCCGAGTACTTCCGGCGCTCCCCGGCGATCAGCACCAGCTCCCCGGTGTCCGTGTTCCGCACCAGCGGCGGGGTGAGGATGCCGAGGGCGACGATGGAGGGGGCGAGTCCCTCCCGGTCCCGCTCCGGTCGACGTGCGTTGTCGGGATTGTCCAGGAGCGCCCGGGGGTCCACCTGGCGAAGTCGCCAGCCCTCGGAATCCGACAGCGACGCTGGGTCTGTGGGCGTGCTGGCCGCATCCGGTGCGGCTGGCTGGTCGTGTGCGGCGGTTGTCATGGTGTGTCTCTCCTTGGTGTCGTCCGGGGCCTCGTGCTCCGGGTCGGCCCACCGGGAGGAGCCACTCTCGGGGAGCCTGCTCGGACCGCGTGACCAACGGGCGGGACCGGACCACCGGCCCCGCCCGTTCGATCAGCGAGGCGGTCAGACCGGCGTGGACTCGGCGCTCTGGTCGTCGTCAGTGGCCTGGCGGTGGACCCGGTGGACATCGGTCGTGGCGAACCGGAGGCTGGCCCCGATGTCGTCGGCCACGATCTCGACCTTGGACCGACGCTCACCTGCGTCGGTCTCCCAGCTCCGCTGCTCCAGGCGACCGGAGATGAGCACCCGCGAGCCCTTGGTCAGGCTGAGGGCGACGTTCTCGGCCAGGTCCCTCCAGCAGACGACGTCGAGGAACGAGACCGACTCCTCCCATTCCTTCGTCTCCTTGTCCTGCCACCGACGATTGACGGCGACGGACAGGGACGTGGTGGCCTGGCCCTCCCGGGTGTAGCGGATCTCCGGATCGCGGGTCAGGTTGCCCGCCACGGTGACTGCGGTGATGGTTGCCATGGTGTTTCTCCTTTTCGGTTGACGCCGGGTGGGGCGCTTTTCGCCCCGCTTGGCCCGACATCAATCGGTGACCGCCGATTGCCCACGCCGGCACCGGCGGTCAAGGGAGCGAGCGCAGCGAGAGTGAGAAGCGAAGGCCGGATGGTGAGGCGAGGCACGAGCCGGCCCGGAGGGTCACCGTCCGAGCCGGCGCCTCGGAGCGTCGACCTTGACGGCCAAGGGGCCGGTGTGAGACCAGCAGCCGCTGACCAGGAGAAGGTGACGTTGAAGGTGACGTTCCTCAGTCCGAGGGGGACGTTCGTCTTGCCTCACACCGAGCGCCGCACGGCGGCGGTGTGCCGCTCCCGAGTGCCCCGGACCGGTGGAACCAGCCGAGCTCGGTTCCGCTGAGTCCACCGCCTTTGAGTCCACTGCCACGCCTACCCCAACAGTCACTATGGGATGCCGACACGGAAGGCGCGGGTATCCGAGGGGTCGGCCTCCCGTCGATCGCCAGGTCGGACCACCGGGCAGGGGGCCCGCCCGGCCCCGGCCGGTCATGCCGGCCCGGGGTAGGCGTCCCGGTCCGAGAAGGGACCAAAGGCGTCGTACTCGCCGACCTGGTCGGTGAGTTGGGCGTCCCCGTCGATCCCGTCGACGCCGGTGGCATTGCACAGTTCGTCGAACGGACAGTCGGTGGGAGTGGGTGAACCGGCCATGTCGGCCTCCTTTTCGTTGAGCGGCGGTTGCCGCTGGGTACCGAGCAGGAGGTCGCCGGGGACCCCGCCGGGGTCAAGGGGCGCCCGAAGGGCGAACGAGGACACGAAGGCCGCATGGTGAGGCGAGGCACGAGTCGGCCCAACGGGTCACCTTCCGTGCCGGCGTCCCGCAGTGACCCTTGACGCCGGGAGGGGTGGCGACAGACTGAGAACCCCCAGCAGACCCCCGAAGGCGCCAGAGCACCGTCCGGACGACTCGACGTCGTCCGGACGGTGGGCCTCTGGGTCGAAGCCGGAGGTCCCGGTCATGCCGGGACCTCCTCCACTCCCGACTCGTCGGCCCCGAGAATGGTCCGGGCACAGGCCAGCACCTTGGTGGCCGTGGCGGTGACGGCGGCAACATCGCCCCCGCTCCATCCGGCCAGGTACCCGGTGGAGTAGCTCGAGGTGTCGAGCCCCCAGGCGGCAGAGACGATGTAGGCGACGGACTCGGCCTCGACTTCGACCGTGCCCCGGTGATCGTAGAGACGGTGCTCGTGCAGAAGGACGTGTGCGAGCTCTTTTCTGCACCAGCCGGAGGCACGGGTTCGACCGTCGTCGGATCTGGCGGAATTGCCGCTCAGCTCGGCGGGTCGTCATCCAGTCCGGCGAGGATCTCTGCGGCGCAGCGTTGGACCGTTCGAGCGGTGGCGAGGACGACCTCGGAGTCTGCACCGGACCAGCTGGCGACGTATCCGAGCGAGTAGTCCATGGCATCGAGGCCGAATGAGTGGCTCACCAGGAAGGCGACGGACTCGGCTTGCACCTCGATGAGCTCCCGGCTCCGGTTCGAGGTCGACGGACCGTGCAGCTTGGCATGGGCCAGCTCGTGGCACAGCGTCCGGACCTGGGAGGCGTTCGAGCGCCCTGAGGTCGCCACCTGGACGGTGTGGGCCAGAAAGTCCGTGACCCCGTTGGCGCCGGGCCTGCCTGCGATGTCATCGACCAGTTCGAGTTGGAAACCGGCCGAGTCGACCAGCGATGCCAGGTGGGTCCACATCCCGTCGGGGGCTTCTCCGGTGAGGAGCGTCGCCTGCGCGGGGTGCTCGGGGAGCGGCTCGCCCTCGGTGTCCGCCACGTCGAACACGTGCACCAGACGAAAGCCCGAGAGCGTGCGGGCCGTCACCGACTCTCCGGTCGTCTCATCTTCCCGCTCCACGCGTCGTGCACACGGGGCCCAGATGGCGATGCCCTGTGCGCCCTTCACCACCTGGCGGCCGAGCGCCTGCCACGTCCGATAACCGGCGACTCGCTGTGCGTCGGGACGCTGGAAGAGGATCATCATGACGTTGGTGGCTGAGTAGTCGTGGAACCGGTGCATGGCGGCGAGATAGCGCAACCAGCCCTCGGAGCTGGCCACCGACGCCACTGCATCGACGAGCTGACGATGGGCGGCCTCGAGCTTGGCGCTGCGCTGCTCGGGCGTGGTGCGGGTGGGTGACATGGTGAGTCCTCCTGACGTGCGGTGGGCGTTTCCCGCCGCTGGATCAGAAGTGCCTGCCGGGGACCCCGCGACAGTCAAGGGTCTGCCGACGAAGTCGGCGGCGAGAACCGGAGCGACCAACGGGAGCGGCGGCTCGCACGCCCCCTTGACGGCCGAAGGGGTGGCAGCACACTGCGAGAACTAGGCGGAAAACAATCCTGTGGATAGGTTGGCCGTGGGAGCCGAGTCCCGGGGCCTGTGGCGGGCGCAGACGCCCGCGATCAGGATGAAGGCGAAGAAGTGCTACTTCTTCGAGATGGATCCGAGACGAGGCTGGCCGACTGCGACCATTGTCGTCACCGGATCAATGTTGCGACGCATAGTCTCCAGCTTTTGGTGGGCCCCGGCAAGGCTGGCTTCGAGTCCCTCGACCTCGCCGAGCCAGCCCCGATCGAGGGCTTCGGCCAGCCGGGCGGCGAGGTTGTCGGCGATCTCGGTGAGCCGATCGAGCTGTGCCGGGTCCGGTTGCAGCATCGGACAGCGAATGCAGGCATGTTCGTGCTGGCAGGGAGTGCCATAGGCGCGGCCGCAGATGCCGAGCTCCACCTTGCGTCGCTCGAAGTGCCCGAGGAACTCGGTCCACTCGGCGTCGGTGGGCTCCCGGTATTCAGCGCTGGGCCGAATGGACCGGCGGCGGGCGATGAAGGCTCGGTGGTGGTCGATGACGTCCTGGTCGTAGACGGCGATGTAGCCCTGAGTGGTGGCCAGGTTCTCGTGTCCGAGAAGCTTGGCGGCGATGTGGACCGGGAGTCCGGTCGCCACCGCCTCGGTGGCGAAGATGCGGCGGAAGTCGTGAGGGGTGAACCGCAGCGGGCGTCCGTCGGTGCCCGCCATCCCGGCCAGTCCGGCCAGGACCGCGGTGCGATCGAGGAGCTGCTTGACCTTGTTGGGATTGATGATCTGTTGGTGCACACCCCACGGCCGCTGGAACAGGAACGGCAGGGGCGGGCTGTGGAGCCGCTCGGCCCCGTCGTAGCGGGTCACCAAGGGCAGCCGCTGCGATGTCCCCCGGACCCGGGAGATGAAGGCGCTGAGCACCTCGGCCAACTCGGGGCTGACCACGAGGAGCCGTTCCCGGTCGGTCTTGGACGGGGTCACCTGCAAGAGCGGAATGACCTCACCGGTGGTCGGGAGGGTGTAGGCGACGAAGCTGGCGTGGGTGAGCTCGAGCATCTCCTCGATGCGGACACCGGTGTGGCGGAGCACCTCGACGATGGCCCAGGCCCAGAAGGCATGATCGTCCTCGAGGGTAAGATTCCGGCGGGCGCCACCATCCGGTGGGGTGGCGTAGACCACGCCTGGACGCCCGGTGCCGCCCCGGGCCGGATCGGTGGCGATCGACACCCGCTCCAGGCGCTCCTCGCCGACCTCGAAGCAAGTACCTGCTGGCGTCAACCGGGCGGCATCCACCAGAGCGGCGGCGTGGCGCCGGCGGCGGTCGGCGGCGTCCACCAGGGCTCCCCCCGAGTCGCCAGCCTGGAGCGGTGCGTTCGTCTCGATCAATCCGGTCAGCTGCTCGGAAGCACCGCCGCCCTCGTCGACTGCGGTAATCGACTGGTTGAGGGCGGTGACCTTGCCGCGGGCGACGCTC